>NZ_FZMS01000100.1 GCF_900198365.1 Helicobacter bilis
CCTTTTGTTTTGCTAAACTCGCTTGAATCTATAAGCGATCTTTTTTCTTCTTTGCCCTCTTTTGTAGAATCGCTAGACTTAGCATTTGCTCCAGCCACTAGCACAGGGGTGAGTGCTAGGGATTTTAAAAACTTGCGTCTTTGCATTGAACTAACCTTTTTGAGATATAATTTTCTAGCATTGTATGCAAGTTTGAACGCTTTGTGTGTAACTTTATCACAAAAGGGAAAATTGGAATGCAAGGTGAAAGAGTGGACAAAGTTATAAAAGGTTTAAACACTTATCGTTTGGGGTTTGGGTTTTTGGGAGTTTGTAAGCTTTTTTGCATTCTGTGATTATCATACACAAAAAAACAAGATTTGATTAGTTTTGTTCTAACATGTAGCAATACTTAAGAAGCAGAATTAAAGCAAATACTTTTAGTGAAAATTTTGTAAAATCTTACAATGCAAACTTTTATGAAATCGAACAAGATCTGCAAATATGGCTAAGACCTGTTTTTAATATACTTAACTCGAAGTATTTTACCTTGGCTTTTTTATCCTATTTTGTGCGGTAATGTCAATCGTAATGCTATCATCTTCATTATTTGCATACGCCACAGCGTAATATACAATATAGTATGGTGATTTATCACCTTTTTTATCTTTCCAGCCATTGCCAAAGTCTTCTAGCACTTCTGTGTAGTAGTTTGCCACACATGTTCTTTTTTGAGTTTTTGTCTGTATGCCCTTATCTTCAATATTACTGATATGGGCGGTTAGCTTTGTGGTGATTTGGGCTTTAGTTTTGTCCCATAGTTGCATAAATTTTTGCTGTGCCTCTGTGCCGTTTCTGCGACCTTCCTCTTGGGCTCTTACCATAGCATGTTGGTAGAATCCTGCCTGTGCAAACTGCCTATACACAAGATCTGAATCACACATTGGCGGTGTGCGTCCTTGTGGTTTTTGCTGTGCTTCATTGTTACGCACAAGGGTTGTTGTTTGTTTGCGTCCTTGCACTTGAGTTTCGTTTAGGATTGTGAGTTTGGCTGTATTTGAATCTTTACATGAGATTTGATAGGTAACCTGATACATAGGTGATTTATCGCCTTTTTTATCTTTCCAGCCGTTGCCAAAGTCTTCTAACACTTCTGTGTAGTAGTTTGCTACGCAGATTCTAGTCTCTCTATCAACTTGAGAATCTTGCTCATAAATATTACTTACACGCGAGGTAAGTTTTGGTAAAATCGCCCCTCTTGTCTGCTTCCACAAACGCATGAATTCATCTCCAGCACTCTGCCCTTTGAGCCGTGCCTCTTCTCTAGCACGCACACTCGCATGTAAATCAAGGCTTGTTGCGGCAAATCTGCGTGTTATCTCACTGCTATTGCAGCTAAGAGCAGCTATGCAAGCACCTGTTTGTGTGCTTTCTCTTGGCTGCGTTTGGTTTGTCTTGTCTTGGAGATTATCTTGCGTTGTTTTTTCTTGTTTGTTTTGCTTATCATCTTGCTCATTCATCGTTTCTTTATTGCTAGTTTCATGAGTTGAATCTTTATTGCCTGATTGCTGATTTGTAGAATCTTGATTGATAGGGTTTTGGTCTATATTTTCAGTGTTTGTAGTGTTTCTATTTTGCGTATTTGTAGAATCTGTCTCATTTTGGGCTAATGTATCACTAGATTGATTAGAATCTTGGCGTGTGTTTTCTGTATTATTTGTAGTTTTAGATTCCGCATTTTTGCTGCTTTCTTGATTATCTCGTGTGTTTGTATGGTTAGAATCTGTTGGTATAGCTTCATGTTTGTCTTTATTAGTCTCATCATTAGGGGCATTATCTTTATTAGGTATATCTTGCGTGGTGTTAGATTCTGCAAGAGTGGTGGAATCTGCTTGATTATCATTAGTGGGGTTTTTATCAGATTTTTTACTGCTTGTTGTAGCGTTTGTATTTTGTGCGTGTTGCGTGTCTTTGTTAGATTTTCTATCACCTTTTGTAGCGGTTTTTGTTACAGAATCTTGATGGGGCTTATTTGGGCTAGTTTTAGAATTATTGTTTTTAGATTCTGTTGTATTGGCTGTGGGGTTTAGATTTGCTTTAGGTTGCTGATTACTATCTTGCGATATCTTGGTGGTATCGGGATTTTGTGCTTTAGAATCCTGTGGCTTATTTGAGTTTAGGTTATCATTTTCTGGTTGAATTGCTGTATCTGTTTTTATAGACTTAGTTTCTTGTCTCTCGTTGGGTGTATCTGCGGGTAACACACTCTCATTGGTGTCTAAATGAGATTCCAAATTTTCCTCATGTTTTGTTTGAGAATCTTTTGATTTATCCAGATTGGTATCAAAATCTTGCTTATTACTTTGCCCTTTGGTCTCTAGCACTGCTCTATTGTTCTGTGTATCACCAGCGGTATTTGTGTAATATACAGCAACACCGCCTACCAAAACTAGCAACACAATTATAATGAGAATTCGTATATTCTTTGCTTTCATCATGCCCTCACAAAATAAAAATAGACTTATTATACATTAAAAGTGCTGAAAACATGCTTTAAGATAAAAGTATGAAATCTGCTTTTTTTGTTTGTTTTATTTTGGCTACTTTGGAATCTAAAGATTCTATTTTGCTTTTAGGTTGCGGCGTAATACTTTATGTTTTGTTGTTTGAAATGTGGCATTGTATTTTGTATGGAAATTTAATATTAGAATCTAAAACGACATTTTACTTCTTTTTCAAGATTATTCTAAACCGCAAATATTGGCTCATATTTGTAAATTGGTAGAGTCTAGATTTATTTGCGTTGAGTTATATTTGTTTTCGTATAGACTGGAGTTTTAGTCTGGCTAATCTTGGGCTGTGTTAAATTTAGGGTTAGCAAATAAATTTGTGATTACTGCATCCTTAGGTTGTAGTTTCCTCTTACGCGTATTGTGATTGGCTTTGGGGGTCGCTTTAAACTTTTTGCAGACTGCTCTATTAGTAATCGCATGGAATCATCTAGGGCTTCTGCGTTTGTTGATTGCAATATTTTTACATTTTCAATATGTCCATCTGGATACAATACAAACTCAATCAAGCCCACACCTTGCTGTTTTAGATATATAGCAAGTTGTGGATAGTCCATTCTGTCAGCGGTTTTTTGAAACACTTCGCCATTTAAAAAGTAACTCTCTGCTAGATAATCCTTTTCTTCCTTACTCATATTTTGCAGCTCTGTGCCATAAAGCTGCAAGAGATCATTGCGTATTTTTTGTGGCAATTTATCAAAGTTTGCATTATCCGCCTGTCTTTTTAGCTCTTGTGTTAGGCTTGGCTTTGGACTAGCAAAGGGGTTGAATTCCCCTGTATTTTGCGGGATACTTAGACTTTGTAAGTCTATATCTGTGCTTGGTGGTGTTTGTGGCTGCGTGATTGTGGCTGTGCTTTTTTTTGTAGTTTTTTGTTGCGGTGTAGGCTTATTTTGCATGGTTTCTGTCTGTGGTTGCGATGTATTTGTGCTAGATTCTATAATGTTTGGCTGGATATTTTCTTGTTGCAATACACCAAGTGAGATGGGACGCAAAACCACCTTTTTTTCTGGCATAGGCAAACTTTTGTAGATAAAAAATAGGGCAATATGTGCAAGTATTGATAGGCTAAAGGCAAGTAGGAATCTATCCTTATAGATTCGATAATGTGTGGCAACGCTACGCATTTACTGCCTTTTTGATTGTTTAGAAAGAAGATTTTCACTTAGAATCTGTGTGAAGCTTTGCTGTTTTGGGCTAGATTCCATATCGTTTGTTTTGTCTGTTTGAGTGTCGTGCTGTATTGAATCAAGCAGGGTTATACCATGTGGATTTATACCGATGAGATAGCGTTTTTCACCATATCGAATGAGTGCAATTTTATTTTTAGAATCAAGTATTTTTGCTTGCTCTAATACGATGCTAGAAGTTTCTATCCCCCTATTTTGTCGCAATTTAATCACATATAAGAGTATTAAAATGGCAACCATAATGCCTAATACAAGGAAGTATCGCCATGAGCTAATCTCATAACTACTCTCTTCTAATAAATTTTTTATATCAGAATCTTTAGTTAAAAGTGTATCTGTGCTAGTTGGGATAGCATTAAAGCTTACGAGATAGACTTTTTTATCATGCGAGATTAGCGTGGCACTCTGCAATGCAGTATCTTTGCTAAATTCAATATAGGCGTGTTTTAATATAGAATCTTGCTTTATTGAAAGACTACCTAAAGGTGTAGCTATATGCTGTGTTTTATCAATGATAAAGTCTTTTAGCATGATATATTTATATTGTGAATTTGGCTGTTGTGCCTTAATAGAGTCTTGCTTGATAGAATCTTGTATTGATAAAGGTGTATTAAAACTTGTAGAATCTAGAACCTGTGGTGCAATGGTAAGCTCTAAAAGTAGGGCAATATGTTCTTTATTGTCTATTTTAAGAACGCTAGATTCTGTCGTATCATGCAATATGGCTTGTGTTATCTTATATTGCTTTGTAGCTGCATACACGCAAGAGAATAGGGCGTAATATAATAGAAATGCAAATATGCTATAACGCATACATATCCTTAAATCTTTATGCAATTAACTCTCATGATCAGAGACTTCACGCGCAATGTAATACACAATCGCATTGGAATCTAAAATCTCATTAATCCTTATAGCAAGATTTCTTTCATATACCATAACTTCACCCTTGCCTACAACCCGATCATTTACAAATATCTCCACACTTGCCCCTGCTGGTTTTTGTAAATCTATGATAGAGCCTTTTTCATACTTGAGAATCTCATTAAGTGGTATTTGTGTCGTGCCTAAATCTGCACTAAAAAGCACTTTCATATCAAGCAACCCCTCATAATTTGCCATCATATCTTCAAGATATGAAGCTAACTCAATCTCACGCGGGGTATGCACCTGTTTCTTGTCTAAAATCTCATATTTGTCTTCTGTTGCGTTCTTTTCTGCCATAACCACACTCCAAAAAAAATAATATAAATTATATACTATTTTTATAATTTTATAAAGAATATTTTGCAAGGCTTATTTATGCTTAAAAACCTTACATAAATAAACATAGTTTTTAAATCCTATTAGTAGCAAACTCCAAACTAATGTAAATCTTTATTTAAACTAATAGCCCTAGCACTTCTAAAGGCAATAAGACAAGGATTCTGTGTCATAAATCTAAAATGCACGCCATTTAGACCGCTTAGCATAAGTCCTTTATATAATCCGTTACTTTGTATTTCAAAATTAGCATTTACTTCTTTAATCTTTTGCGCTTCTTCATTGTCAATCTTTACGACACTTCCAGCAAGTATTGTAGTCCCAGCATCAACGATACAGCTATCCCCAAGGCTAATGCCTGTTACAGAGTTTGCTCCTAGCAAACAATTTTTACCAATGCTAATGGGCGTTGTATTCCCACCACTAAGCACACCCAAAATACTCGCTCCACCGCCAATATCTGTGCCTTCGCCAACGATTACAGATGAGCTAATGCGTCCTTCATTCATACATGCCCCAAGTGTGCCAGAGTTGAAATTCACATAGCTAGCACCCGGCATTTGCGTATAACCAGCACCCAAAAATGCACCAAAGCGAGTTTTTGCACTATCTAGGATTCTAATATTATCTGCTTGTGGTAATACCTGCATTAAATAGCGGGGGAATTTGTCTATAAAGTCAATACATGGGAATTCGCCCTCCATTTTTAGCGATACTTCATTATCACGCAAATACTGCAATTCATAAGGCTTATTGCCACTCCATGCAAGATTTGGTAAAAGTCCAAAGATTCCATCAAGATTAAGACTTCTAAGCGGTGCAAATCCTGCTGATAATGCGTGTAATTTAGCATAGGCTACTTGCAGAGATTGTGTTTGTAAATCATCAAAATATGCAACAAGTTGGAATTTATAAAACTCATTTTCACCTTTATAAATATCACTCACATGACGCAATAATTCAAAAATAATTTGTATATTTTTATGCTTCTCCCCGATATGTCTGTGTATTTTGCTATCTGTAAAAAGCACATCAGCGGTTTTTATTGAGTATGGATCGGTTGAAAATTTATCGCAAAGATTCTTAAATTTTTGCAAAGTATTTTCACCTGCATGTTTTTCATCATAGCTTGAAAGTTCTTTTTCAATAAAAGGGTAAAATAGACATAACGCACGAAATACAAATGCTGCATCAATATCAACAACCACTTCATTATTCTCAAAATTTTGCAATTTTGCTGCCGTTGCAAACACTGCAAAGCTACCAAAATTTTGCATAAAATTTAGAAAAGGAAAATTGATACTTATAACACTTTTAGAATCAAGGCGAGAAAGCTCTGCTCTAGCTATCCCAAAACTTTTTGGCTGCTTTTTGTCCTGACAGAACGCTTCTACAAATTGCTTAAACTCTGCTTCTGTGCGAATGATTGATATTGAAGAATGGCTTGACATAAAATCTCCTTTGAAATAGTATAGAACTCTAGAATAAACCCGTTATGGTATCATAAAAGTTTGTATTTTTAGTTGCATGAAATTATAGTAAGGTATGCAGGGCTAACTTTTTTGAAGTTTGTTGTCCATGCAAACATAAAATGCAAAAAATATAACATTGATTTTTAATAATGAAAATAATGTGATTGTTAATGGTGTTATATATTAACTCTACTTTTAGAATCCTGCATAGCAATAGTATTAAAAATAGTATTAAAATCGCATGATATAAAACTTTTTGATACAAATATTCCATATTTAAGCACTCATACCATTTCATAA
>NZ_FZMS01000026.1 GCF_900198365.1 Helicobacter bilis
CCCCCCCACATCACCCCAATAAAGTAGAATCTATAAATTTTACAGTTTCTTCTTTGCTATCAAGTCAAGTTCTTTTAATATCGGTATAAGTGCTTTTAGCCTACTAAGTTCAATCATATTTGGACCATCGCTTAAGGCTTCATTTGGATTAAAGTGTGTTTCCATAAAATAGCCATCAACGCCAACGCTACTCGCAGCACGGGCAAGATAAGACACATAGCTACTATCACCACCGCTTTTACCACCAAGTCCGCCGGGCATTTGCACACTATGTGTCGCATCAAAGATAACGGGGGCAAATTGACGCATAATCACAAGTGATCGCATATCTACCACAAGATTCCCATAACCAAAAGTGCTACCTCTCTCTGTAAGCCATATCTTATGCTTACCGCTTAAGCTATAAGAATCCTGCATAAAGCTAGAATCACTTATACTAGAATCTCTAGTCTTTAATGCCTTAAGCACACTATAACGCATATCGCTAGGATTCATAAACTGCCCTTTTTTGATATTAATAATCGCCTTAGTCTTTGCCACCGCGACAATCAAATCTGTCTGCCTACATAAAAACGCTGGAATCTGGATAATATCTGCCACCTCAGCGATAGGCTCTGCCTGAATGCTTTCATGTATATCTGTGATGATTTTATAGCCAAAATCCTTTTTTACCTTCTCTAGCAATAATAAGCCCTTTTCAAGCCCCGGACCTCTAAATCCATCAAGGCTAGTCCTATTTGCCTTATCAAAACTTGCTTTAAAGTAAAAGTCAATCTCTGTGTCATTATGTGCGAACTCAAGCTCTTTTGCAATGCGATAAATATTTGCTTCATTTTCTATAACGCATGGACCACTCAGTAATATCATAATATGCTCCCTATAATATAAATTTTCAAGGCTATTATACAAAAAGTTAAACCCAATCTTATTTACAATGCTAAACAAGACGCAAAAGCGGTGAGAGACTCGCAAAGTCAAGTGCTATTGCTTTACTATCAAAGCTATGATTACTGCTCATTGTAATAATATATATCAAATACTCACTATATTCTTTCTCTCTCTTTCGTATAAGCTGTATCCTTTTTGCCATAGATTCTATACTTGCAAATGGCATACATAAAAAGATCATATTTTGCGTTGTATCTATAAAATCACAATGATGGCTATATTGCAGCTTAAAGCCCATTGACACCAACTCTAAAAATACCATATTTTCATACACTCGCACAAAATGTTTAGAATCTGCAAATTCACTGAGTGTAAAATCATAGAAATAAAGTTTATATTTCTTATTCGTATTTTGCGTATCAATATGTTTGCAAATATGCACGATATGATTTGTTTGCAAACTTTGCATTAAAGGATAGATTCTATCTTTTGAGATTTTTATATGCCGCTTTAAATGCGTATAGATTCCATAGGTGCTTGTCTTTAAGGATTGCAAGGCTAACATATAGCTTAACGCTTTGGCTTCATCTTTTAAGCCAAACTGCATTGAACGCCATTTATATTCTCTCTTTTTATAATCTGGGAGTGAAAGCATCTCTATACTATTACCATCTTTAATGAAGTTTGATAGTAAAACATCAATATTTAGATTCTTAGAATCCATACTTAGATATTCTTCAAAGCTTAATAGTAACAAAGGCAATGGGCTAAAATCGCTAGGACATGCCTGTATATCGCCTATGTAGATACAAGGACAAGATACAGCTATATCATCACAATATTTTATTGAATCTAGAGTGATATTATCAATGATGAGTAACTCTAGCTTTTCACTCATGCTATATAAAGCCTTTTTTGTATTTGCTATAAGAGTTTGTGAAAATAATATAGATAAATCCATATAAAAGACATGCTGAAACTTTTGCGCATACCACAAAGCAAATGTAGTTTTACCGCTTTGTGGTGGTCCATATATAAAGGTTTTATCACTCTTTATATTCACACTGCGTGGAAAAAAATGCTTTAGCTTTGGAATCTCAATAGACATATTTCACTCACACAAGATTCTAAAAATACTCATCATAAAGCAACTTTACACAAACAATAAGTGATACACCAACAACAAGGGGTTTGACTATCTTTATACCATAGCGAAGTGCAAGTCTAGACCCAAGATTTGCACCGATAAACTGCCCAGCACCCATAAGAAAGCCAAGCACCCATAGAATCTGTCCGCCTATGGCAAATACAAGCATAGAGGCAATATTTGAAGTAAAATTAAAAAGCTTTGCATGAGCTAATGCGTTTTTCAGCCCATATCCACCAAGCATGATTAAAGCAAGCATTAAAAATGAGCCAGTCCCCGGACCAAAAAAGCCATCATAAAAGCCAATCGCCCCAAGCACAAAATAAAGTAAAGCATGAGTGTAGCGGACATGACTTTGTTCTTCTGTAATCTTTGGAGAAAACAGAAAATAGAGTGCAAAGACAATCAGCAAAAAGGGGATACATTTCGCTAAAAATTGTGCTTCTAAAAATTGCACGAGCAGCGTCCCACCAGCCGCACATAAAAATACGCAAACAACAGGGATAATATTATCTTTAAGAACTATATGTCCTTTTTTATAAAAGTGCATAGTCGCTGAAAAGCTACCAAAACAGCTTTGCAGTTTATTCACCCCTAAGGCTTGATGCGGTGGAATCCCTGCAAGAAATAATGCAGGGATAGTAATCATACCCCCACCCCCCGCAATAGAATCTATAAATCCAGCACAAAAAGCCGCGCAAAATAAAATCACATAAATATCTAAGCCTAAATCCCCTAACATGTTATTCCTTATCGTTCTTCTATAAATTAATTGTATCACAACACATAAGAGAAAACAAGTTATATAATTATTCTTAAAGTTTTTAGTCATCTCATAAAGTCTTTTATATCTTAGATTTCATCGCAAAGAATTTTACATATAATTTTTAGCTATAATACAACTTCATTTTTTGAATACATAATTAGGTAAATTCATGCTATTTTATAGAATCTTTTTTATATTTTTTGCCATATATGTGAGTGGTTGCGGCTATAAACCCATGTCATATTACGCAAATAAAGCCCTAGGTGAGAAAGTCTATGTAGAACTCATTGTAAATCTAGAGAATCCAGAAGAATCTGTAAAGATTAAAGACTTAGTAAATGAGGCGATTGTTTCGCGTTTTCATTCAAGGGTAGCAAATAAGAGTGAGGCAGATTTTATCCTTAAAGTTAATGTGGAAAATATACAAGATACAATCATTGGCACAAATACACAAGGCATTGCGACCTTTTATCGTGTGTTTCTCAATATTTCCTTTAGCTTTAATCGCAATGGAAAAGCCTTTAACTTTGCAAATCAAGGCTATTATGACTATGCCGCCTCACTTGGTAGCCCAACAATCACTTATAATAATAGATCAAATGCAATCGTTGAAGCAGCAAGGCAAAGCCTTGATAGATTTATATCTCAAATTGGTTATAGTGCATCCTTTTAATTTCTCTGTATTGGAATCCAAAGTTTAAACATAATCTTAAAGGATAGAATTATTAGTGTGAATTGTATATGCGATGATTGCTTAAGTCTTTAAGATTCTACATAACATTAATGTATAATAACAATTTTTGTTTTATTGTGATAAAAAGTGTGTCATGCAAAGACGACTATATAAAAATTACAAAAAGGGTAGTTATGAAAAAGATGAGAAAAAATCTATTTAGCCTTATATCTCAAATGCGATCAAAAGTTATGCTTTTTGGTATTATTGTATGCAGTAGCTTTTTTGTATTCACACAGCTTGTTTATGGCTTTGAAGACATAGGGGCAAAGATAGAAGCCATCGCCAAAAAGGCACATTCAGCGGGATTAAAGCCTGTGAGTGAAGGTGCTGAATTAGCCGCATTACAAAAAGGTATGTTTGATAAAAAGTCAGATTTTAGCTTTTCAGAGGCACAACTTGAACTCGGTAAGATTCTCTACTTTGATCCGCGTTTAAGTAATGATGGAATGCGTTCATGCAACACTTGCCATAATATCGCTATGCAAGGCACAAGCACGCTTGATAAAAGTCAAAAAAATCCCTATCATCTCAATGTCCCAACAATTTATAACATGCTTTTTAATGATGCTGCCTACTACAAAGGACAAATAAAAAGACATGATAAACTAGATACAAACACAAGTAAATTTTTATCAAAAAATATTACTGCTAGAGCGACTTTGCATGCACTAAAGGCGGACAATGAAATGAAAGGTGATATGCAAAAAATCATTCAAGGTATCACCAATTCAAAAGAATATATGCGATATTTTATAAGGGCTTATGGGGCGAAAGTAAAGGTTGATGAGAAACTTATCGCACAGACTTTAGCGGGCTTTATTATGAGTTTAAATGTAGTGACTCGCTTTGATGATTTTTTAAATGGGAATCTAAAAGCCCTTAGCATTAGTGAAGCTGAAGGGCTTGATATGTTTATTGAAAAGGGCTGTGTAACATGTCATAATGGCGTAAATCTTGGTGGGACAATGCAGCCTTTTGAAGTTATAGGCAGATATAAATTCAGTGATTTAGGGAAGTTTGGCACAGATTCTAATAAAATGCTGAAAGTCCCAACGCTGCGTAATATCACTGCAACTGCACCATATTTTCATAATGGTGGATTCAGTAACCTTGATGATGCGATTAAAGAAATGGGGAGAATACAAATAGGCATTAATCTCTCGAATAAAGACATAGCAAAGATTATCGAGTTTTTAGAATCTTTAAATGGTGAGATACGACCTATAACAATACCGACTTTGCCTAGAGCAAGTTTTTAATGGAACGAGTTTCTAAGACAATTTTAAGGGCTATTTATGGATATCTAATATAAAATCTAAAAAGCTACAATAAAGCCTTATATAAGCTTTTTATGATTTATTACCAACAATTTTATATAGAATCTTTTTAGCTTAGATTCCAAACAGAAGGGTATCAAATGCGATATATTTTAATTAAACTTCCAAATTGGCTTGGCGATACAATGATGCTAACACCGACCATTGCTTGTATAAGGCGATTTTTCCCACAAGCAAAAATCATTCTCGTTGGTAATGCTTTGAGTGTGAGTTTATTTAACACGAATAAAACTTTTATAAAAATCTTTACTGATAAAAGTAAGCAAAAAAAAGGTATTATAAATCGCATTAGGGAGACAACTAAACTTGCAGGAGAGGTTAATAGCTATTTGCATGGAAATAATATAACACTTGATTGTGCGATAACTACGCAAAATAACTTTTTTTCTGCTTTTTTACTCTCAAAAATAGCAGTTAAAAAACGCATTGGCTATGGTGATAAAAATGCTTTTGGTATGCGTAAATTTCTCTTAACTCATATAGTCAAATATACAAGCGGTCGTCCCCCACTTTGCACACATCAGGTGTTAAGCTATATTCATTTATTGCTGCCGATTTTACCGCATAGTTTTTTTAAAGATTGCAAGTTAGATTCTAAAAGCGTGCATTACAATCCGCTTGCAAGTCGTGTGCAAAATATGCTTTATAATGAAGCAAAAGATTTACAACTCTACCTTCCTTTCACAGAGAAAAAGTCGAAAAAAAAGATTATTGCCATTAGCACAAGTGCGAGTTATGGAGATTCTAAAATGTGGCTTATTTCACATTTCATAGAAGTGATTGTAGATTTCATACACAAAGGCTATAATGTTAGAATCTATGGGGCTAAAGATGATATAGAGAGAAACGCACAGATAGAAAAGAGTGTGAAAGAAGCCTTGAAAGAAAGCGATTATGAAAGATTAGAGAATCTAAGCGGGAAAACTAGCATACAAGAACTCATTCAATCTTTAAGTGAATGCAGACTTTATATCGGCAATGACAGCGGGACGACACATATCGCTAGAGCGCTAAATTTACCTAGCATTATTATCTTTGGTCCTATGCCCTTTTCTTGGTGTAGTCCTTGGAGTGTTTTAGAGACTGAAAAACGGGGAGAATACTACATTACAGAAAATACGATTTCTATACAAAAAGATCTTTCATGTGTGCCTTGCAAACAAAAGACCTGCCCTATAAAACACCATGATTGCATGAGACTAATCACGCCAAAAGAGGTGCTAGACCTTGGATATAAGTTGCTGGAACTAGAATTCTATTAGCTCTCTTAAAACATAGTAATTTAGGTGTTTATGGTATCTAAAAAAGTGAAAATTGACACACTTGTGCGACACATTGACACATAAACTGCTAATTTTAGGAGTTTAAAATATGAAGTCTAACTACTTTATAGACACAAGTTTATTAAAATCATTAGGCATAGGTATAAAACAGGCAATAGTTTTAGATTTTTTCTATTACTACAATAATCGTAATTGTAAAAGTTATCAAATAAGTATTACAAAGATAGCAGAACACTCAAACATAGCTCGGGGACATCTCTACAAAATCTTAGGGGAGTTAGTAAAAAGAGAATTAATTGTTAAGACTTGCAGAGAGTATATAGTAACCCAAAACTATATAAGTGTAAGAAGAAAAAGTTTTAAAGAAGCACATAACAACTCTCAAACTTCAAGTGATATTATACCAAATTATGTTAATAAATATAGCAAAACAAAACAAAAAAATATTGCAAATTTCACAGATACAGAAATGTATTCAAATGAATCAAAAGTGTATCCAAAAGAGTCAGTTTCTATACTATATAGAGATACAAATATACAAAACTCTAGCATATTAAATGCTAGAGTAGATATAAAAACAAATCAAATTAAAAATATTTTTGATTTGATTTGTTTGTTTAGGGGAGAGGGAGAGAAAAATAATAGCCTTAAATCCTTTGTGATACCACAGAAATTTGTTGCAGACATTATTCAGACTTGCGATAAAGAGATTAAGAGAACAAATGGTATCAATTTCTCTAGCTTGAAAAAGATACTTAGTGATGATGAGTATGAATTGTTTATGAATTATGTAAAAAAGACTATATAAAGTTTATCCATGCTTTTATATGGTCTATAATTACACTTACAAAACACTTTTTAAACATTCCAAAATATCAAATATAAAGGCAATCATAAAAATGAGTAGAAAAATAAGCATACCATATAAAGACATCATTCCAAAGTATCAAACAGGGTATTATTCAATATCACAATTAGCTAAAGAATATAACATTTCAAAGGGCGGTTTATGCAAGTATATTAAAGAAAATAATATAAGAATTAATGAACGGGCACAAGAGGCTACAAACGCCTTAAATAAGGGCTTTTCAACGCTTGAAAAAATAATTAATGAACGGGATTTAAAAATTAATGAACGCCCAAAAGAAACACAAAATAAAGGCGTAATTGATACACAAAATAACGATTTAACAGAATGCAAAAATATTAATACTTTGATTGTCAGTGAAGTTATAGAGATAGTCAAACAAAAAAAAGCCATTATGTTGTGTCAGCGATACTTCATATAAATCGTTTTCATCTTGATTGTTTAGATTAACATAAAATGGATAATATAAGTTTGGTCTGTTTTTAGAATTAACTTTACCATTTCTGTTCCGCAACTCCATTAAATTGAAATTGCCATTTTCATCACAAAAAGTAAAATTCTTGTTTTCATTTGTTAATAGATTCAATTCATCGCTTTTTACATCTTTTTGATATATCAAAACATATTCATGTGCAATTGGGATTCCACCATAGTTTCTAACACTATGATTTGTTGCTATTGGGTAACACACCACAAAATTCCCATCCCCAAAAACTTCATCAAAAAGCCCCCTGACATAAACTTGATTCCTATCATCTATACTGCAAAATATCACGCCATCATCTTGTAAAAGCGTTTTGGCTAGGCAAAGCCTTGGATAAAGCATTGATAAAAAATTATCGCGTGTTATGGCATTGTCATAATTTGTTTCTGCAAACTCCCCTAAAACGTCCTTGCCGCAAGGCGGGTCTATATAGATGACTTTCACTTTTCTTTTGTAGTTTATAAGTAGATTCAAAAGGGTGGGGTAGTTGTCGTCGATAATTAGGGTATGCGTTATTCTTTGCTTAAGCGTTGGCTTTTGGGCTAAAAATGGCGATTGCTTCGTCTCAGCTTCGGTCATTACCCTTTTAGGCAACTCCCTTGCTTCGCCTAAAGGCTCAAAGCTTAGCTCCTCATTTTTCACAAAATACTTTATCGTCCCATCGCTCTTTTCTAATCGCACATCAAAGTGAAAGCCTGTGCGTTTAAGGCTCATTCCTAAGGCAGATAGCTTTAGCACGGATTCTTTAGATTCTGCGTTTTCTATGAGCTTAGTGGGAAACTCGGCATTTTCTTTTTCTAGAATCTTATCTCTATGTCTTTGCTTGATTTTTGCTATTTGCTCCTCTTTTAGCTCATCTAAAATTGTCTTATGGTCGCTTTGTATATTTTGCATTTTGTCTCCTTTGATGATGTGATTTTAGAATCTTTTTAGAATCTCACTCGCCTTTATTTTCCCCCAAAACTAGCACAGATTCTATTAAGTCATCAATATCCCCATCTAAAACGCCTTCTGTATCGCTTGTAGCGTAATTGCTCCGCAAGTCCTTTACCTGCTGATAGGGGGCTAGGACATAGCTTCTTATTTGATGTCCCCAGCCTATCTCGCTTTTTTCCGCATTTGCCACGCCTTCACTCTGCTTTAATCGCTCTAGCTCATAGAGTTTGCTTTGCAGCATTTTCATAGCTGTTGCCTTATTTTTATGCTGACTGCGATCATTTTGACATTGCACGACTATGCCTGTTGGAAAGTGCGTTATGCGGATAGCAGATTCTGTCTTATTCACGTGCTGTCCGCCCGCACCACTGGCACGATAGGTATCAATGCGAATGTCCTTATCCAAAATCTCAATGTCTATATCCTCACTCAATTCCGGGCTTACCTGCACGCTAGCAAAGCTTGTATGTCGCTTGGCATTAGCATCAAAGGGCGAGATTCTAACAAGCCTATGCACACCATTTTCGCTTTTGGCATAACCATAGGCATTCTCACCTTTGATGATAAACGCCGCCCCCTTAATGCCCGCCTCTTCGCCGTCTTGATAGTCTAGCAGCTCCACTTTAAAGCCCCGCCGCTCACTCCAACGCAAATACATACGATAAAGCATAGAAGCCCAGTCTTGGGACTCCGTCCCACCGGCTCCGGGCTGAATGGTAATAATGGCATTTGATGAGTCAAACTCCCCACTTAGCATAACCTCAATTTCTACCTTTTGTATATGGCTTTGCAAAGATTCTACATTTTCAAACAACAGCTCCAAAGTGCTAGAATCCCCTTCACTCTCTGCTATCTCAAATAGCTCTTTTGCGTCATCTAGCTCGGCTTTCATCTCTGCATAAGTGCTTAAAATCCGCTCACATTTTCGCTTTTCCTTTGTGATTTCCCCCGCCTTTTTTGCGTCATTCCAAAACTCTTGGTGCGATTCTAGCTCGTTAATCTCATCTAGCCGCTTTTGCAGAGAATCTGGGTTTAGAATCTTTGCTATATTTTGTGCTTTATTTTGCAAAGTTTTTAACAACTCGCCATATTCATAAGAATCCATTGTGTGCCTTTATCATGCTTGGAATTATAAAAAATTTATTATTATAACAAAAGAATGTCTAGCGTGAAACAAGGCTATCAAATAACCACACAATAAGAATAGATTCTATAAATATAAACTTTTTAGAATCTAAAAAATCTACTTACACATTGCTTTAATACCTAAGACACAAGCTTTCTTGTGTGCTTCAAGCGCTTCCTCATGTGTATCGCCATTAATACCGATGAAAATGCAAGAACCAGCATGTTTCATATTACATGCTTTATGTGCGTATTCCTTTGATTTTGCCCTATCTCTTTCAAACTCGCCATGCCCCTCAAAATAAAGCAAGGCTAAAACATGGCAATCTAGTGCATAATTTGCATTACAGCCTTTCAATGCAAGATCGTGTGCTTTTTTGAAAAATGTCTCACTCTCTCCTACTGGATAATCTGACTGATCTGCAAGAGATGACAGCTTTAGACAACTTTTGCTATCATTGAGAGAACAACTTTTTACAAGCATTTGTATAGCTTTTTGCCTATCTCCCCTAGAGCCATAACCATAGAATCTATCATGATAGATTTCTGCCATTACTGAGCAATCCCTTTCTTTTGAATCTTGGCATATCTTTTTTGCTGTTTCTTTCCACTCATCTACACGCCATACACCCTCTTTTAGATTATCAAGCTTATTGTAGGATTCTATTCTCTTTGTATCCTTTGCTTCAGGTGGTGGTGCTTTTATTACTTCTTTTTTAGCACAACCCATAATAAAACATGAAAACATTATACATAAAAACACTATTATACGCATTCTTAACCCCCTTTACCTTTAGAAACTTTGCTTTAAGTGTAGCATAAAATTATGCAAACAGGACTCTATAAATCTAGATTCTATTCCATAAAATCATAACCTATTTGTTTAAGCGTGTCTTTGCTTGTATTCCAGCCCTTTATAATCTTCACAATGAGTTCTAAAAATATTTTTTGTTCGGCAAGGTATTCGCATTTTTTTCTTGCAATACTGCCTAATGACTTAATAGTTTCGCCATTTTTACCTATAATCATTGCTTTTTGAGAATCTTTTGCGACAATAATTTGTGCCTTTATGTATAGAATCGTAGGTTTTTCAGTGATTTTTAGAATCCTTACATCGCTTTCATAGGGAATCTCATCGCTAAATCTCTCAAATACAGCTTCTCTTATCGCTTCCCTGTAAATATCACGCATAATAGTTGTGCTTATCATGTCATTATCATAAAAATGTGGGTGAATAGGCAAATTTTTTGCTAGTAGCGATAGGATTGAATGTATTGTTTGAGAGTTAAGCTCCTTTGCTTTTATGGGGATAATGCCTAGATTTTTGTTTTGATATTGCTTGTAAGATTCTAGACATTCTAAGAGTTCATTTTTATTTAAAGTATCTATTTTATTGAGTAAAACAATATGCTTTTTATCATGTTGGTCTAAAAAGTTTTTGTAATGTAAAATCTCGCTTTTTTTAGGACTAGCAACAGCGACAAACACACTTAAATCAGAATCTCCAACCGCCTTTTTTGCTTCTTGCAGCATGTATTCATTCAGTAGCTTTTTGCTTTCATGTAAGCCGGGGGTATCAATAAAGATTAATTGTGAGTTATAATCGCTATCTTCAAAAGGCACAATAATATCCATGCGTTTGCGAGTAGCATTTATCTTCTTTGATACTAGGGCAATAGGGCTTTTTACAAGATTATTGAGCAGCGTTGATTTACCAGCATTTGTGCGACCAATAACGCTAATAAAGCCACTTGTAATAATTTTTTCTTTCATTTTTAACAACTCCTTTTTCAAAACTTTACACATTTAAGTCATACGCATATAAAAATAACAATAAAGTTAAAAACAACACAGAATTTTTGTATAATATTAGCCTTTTTTAATAAATGGTAAAGGAGTTCTAAAAATATGCGTAAAGGTATGTCTCTTAGCTCAAAATTGCGATATGTTATCGCAACAACCACAATCATCACGATAACTGCTTTATGCTGTGCGGTTTTGATTCAAATGAAACACAGAGAAATTGAGAATGCTCAAAATGGCATGTTACTTTCTGCGAAATACAACTCAGGCAAGATTCTAAGCGAACTTAATTCAAACCTACATTCATTCAGCATATATGGCAGCACATTAACGCATAATCTTGCAAACAACCGACTCTCTTCATATCAAACGATAGTAAAACAAATTGTCAATTTAACACAAGAGAATAAAAATACAATGTATGGTTTTTTATACCTAAAAGATAAAGATTATTCAGCACTGCCCGCACAATTTCGTGTTGGTAAAGATATGATGGTGATAGCAGATAGCAATGGCAAAGCGTTACAGGCAAATAAGGCTATCCTTGATTTACCAGCGATACAAGAGGCACTAAACACAAAGACAAGCCGATTTAGCACGCTAAGAACAATATCTGTTGATAATAAGGAAGTAAGGACTACAATCTTTGTATTCCCTGTGTTAAATTATGAGGGCGATCTTGTGGGTGTGCTTGGGGGCATGATTGATATTAACCTAATTTCTTCTGATTTATTAGCAACAAAAAATAGCGTATATCCAAATGAAGCAAAAGTGCTTGCTATACAAGATGGCACAATCATCGCGGCAAATAATACAAAGATTGTTGGGGCAAAATTGCAGGATTTAGCTAAAATGCAACCACATTTAGCACCACTTGTAACGCGTGTAATGCAAAACGAAGAGATTACAGCAACAATGGTTGATACAAGCGGACAGGAAACCTTTGCAGCACATGCTGATGTCGATGTATCATTGTTTAAAGATGTGCATTGGCATGTTGCTACACTCACGCCACGCAGTGATGTTTTAGCGGATTATTACGCATTGCGGACACAAACTATTATTTTTTCAGTCGTTGTGCAAGTCATTCTCTTAGTTGTGCTAAGTCTTTTTGCAAAATTTCAAATTGTTGATAGATTGCGTAGTCTAAATGAATACCTTGAAGACTTTTTTAAATACATTAATCACGAGGGCAAACAGCCAAGAGCGCTTGTTGTAAAGGCACATGATGAGATTGGTAGCATGGCAAAAGTCTTTACAGAGAATGTGAAGCGAACTCAATTGGGGTTGGATAAAGATTCACTGCTTGTAAGAGAAGCAGTGCAAACTGCCAAAGAAATAGAGCGAGGGCATTTTACCGCTAGAATCACTGAAGATTCTCATAATCCACAATTACAAGAGCTGAAAAATGTGCTAAATCAAATGCTTTCCGTCCTAGAAGAAAAGATAGGAAAGGATATGAATGAGATTCAGAGAGTCTTTGATTCTTATACGAATTTAGACTTTACTACTGAAATAGCAAATGCAAGTGGCACAGTGGAAAAAGCGGCAAATACGCTTGGAGCAGAGATTAAAGAAATGCTTGCCACTTCTGCTGGATTTGCAAGAAATCTTACAAATGAGTGTAAAACACTTGAAGATTCTGTATTAAAACTTACAGAATCTTCTAATTTGCAGGCAACAAGCCTTGAGCAAACCGCCACAGCAGTAGAAGAGATCACCTCATCTATGCAAAATGTAAGCGGTAAAACAGGTGAAGTCATATCTCAAAGTGAAGACATTAAAAATGTAGCAGAAATTATCCGCGATATCGCCGACCAAATCAATCTTTTAGCGTTGAATGCAGCTATTGAAGCCGCAAGGGCAGGAGAGCATGGCAGGGGCTTTGCAGTCGTAGCCGATGAGGTGCGAAAACTAGCAGAAAGGACACAAAAAAGCTTAGGTGAGATTGAAGCAAATACAAATATTTTAGTGCAGTCAATCAATGACATGGTAGAATCTATAAAGGAGCAAACTTCAGGTATCGCACAAATCAACACAACGCTTTCACAACTTGAAGCAACAACACACAATAATGTAAGCATAGCCCAACAAGCTGAAACAATCAGCGTAAATGTCAATGAAATCGCAAATGATATATTAAAAGATGTGAATACGAAGAAATTCTAAGACATTTTTATGTGTGAAGCTATCGTTTTAGACGCATTAGTCTTAAGATTCATAGAGAAACCTATTTAGATTCTATAAGGAATCTGCTGTAATATTTTAATGCGACATAACAAAAGGTATTGTAAATAGACCACCTAGATTCTAAGACTTGTTTATACACTGCCTTTATAACTCCATATCTAGCAATTCTGCTATCTCATAAATATTATCAATCTTTCCGCCCATAATGGTGCAAAAGCCCTTCAGTCCATAGTCTTTAGCAAAGATAATTGGTCTGCCATCATCAATTTCATTTTGAATCTGCAAAGTTTTAATCTCATAGAGTGAATCTAGGTATTCTAAAGATTCTAAAATTGGCATATAGCGTCTTGCATCAGCTTTCATTAATGGAAAGTTGCTCGTTGCATTTTGCATAAAGGCTTGAAGTATTGTATAAGGGCTTGTGGTTTGTGTGGGTGGGTTATTAGAATCTTGTAGATTATAAGCTTTAAGCTTAGATTCTAAGGAAAAATCCCGCCAAGCAAAATGCGGCGTGTATCGCACGTGGCTTAGCGTATAGCAGTCTTTTGAAGGATAGGGCATAAGGGAGAAAAATGCCCCGTCCATTATCGTTACTGATATGTTTTGTAAGCTTTTAGGGACATTTACAAGTGCCATTTCTGTCATTTCAAATTTAAGTGGGAGTGGGGGCAAGTGTGAATTTTGTAATAAATGATTTATACCAGCATAGGTGCAGTTGAGAATCAATGAGGCGTGTAGTTTTTGTGTTTCCCGCATTGTCTCTTTTTGTAATTCAGCTTGTGGCGAAAAATCACTGCGGTCAATATTTCTTAAAATTTTATTTTCTTTTTCTTTAAAGGGGAGGGGCTTAAATTTGCAAGTATGGGTTTGTAGCTTCGCTACTGCACGCAAAGTCGCTCCCTCCCCCTTAAAAATCCCCCACCCCGACAACGCTTTCAAGGTAGGCGTTTCACTTTGTGAATCGCCACCATTGATTTTTATTGTGGCAAAGTTGTGCTTTGCCACTTTAGCGATTGCAGAATCCGCCGAAATAGCATTACAAGCTGAATGCCCTATCTTTTGAATCTCAACGCATAACCCAACCTTATCCTCTTTAACACAAACCGCTTGTGTATTTGTGGCTATTTCTATCTTTTTAGATTCTAGCCTTTCTTTTAGAATCTCCCTTAAAATCGCCGCATCAAAGGCGTATTCTCGTGTCAAAAACACATCACTTACAAGCTTTTTATTAAACATCGCTTTAATGTGATTTGGCACAGATTCTATAAAAATATCAAATTGCTTAAAAAGTCTGTAAAACTGCGTGCTAGAAGTCTTTGATCCGATATTTGCAATCGCATAATATTTAGCAAAATCATTTTTTATCGCCGTTTTAAACTCATTGCAAAAGGTTTTAAAATGCCTTGAGCTACTCACAGCCGTGCTTAGGCTACGCGGATAGTGGTAGCCATTATGCACACGGGCTTGATTATTTAAACTTGCGTGAAGCAACAAATCATTTTCTTGCTCTAGCACCAAAATAGAGTTATATTTCTCCTTAAGCTGCAAAGCGATATACGCCCCAAAGAATCCACCACCGATAATAATGCAGTCGTATTTATCTAACTTTGGCATTTTTAAGGCTTTGGAGTAGAATCTTGGGCGAGATTATGGGCTTGTGAGAGAAGGGCTAGTGTAGTGTGAGAAAATCTTAAATGTAGATTCTGCGTTGTCTCTTGGGTGCTTTTAAGTGATTCTGCACTTAAGGCTCGGTCATTTGCCTTTGAGCCACTCCCTTTACCTTTGCTTTGAAAAGCTCTGCTTTCTTTAGTAAAACACTTAAAATCACTCCAAGATACTTCCGCAGGGGCGTTAGTGTAAGATTCTAAGCTTGTAGAATCTTGCTTCACTCTCGCACACATATTTTTAAAACCCTCCACAGCAAAGCTAAGATTATTTTTCTCATCAAAAATGGGTAAAGATTCACTAGAATCTATTATGCTAAGCGGTGTGGGGGATAGCATATCAACGCTGATTATAGAATCTGTTGTGCTGATACGCAACAATCGCTTTTTATCATTTGAAAGTAAGCTGCAATGAAGTAATAAAACAATCTCTTTTTTACTCCCTTTCTCTTGCAAGGCACTAAATTCCAAAGTCGCACTTTGTTTTTTGGAATCTAAAAATTTGCACGACTTCACACAAAGATTATCTAAAAGTCCAAGCTCCTGCATAAAGGCAAATACGCTTATATAATGCACACCTATGACTTCTAGCACACTTTCATTTTCATAAAAATTGCCATATTGCGTGATTTCTGCCTGTATAGATTCTATATGTTTTTCTTGCAATATTTGTAGGGCATAGAGAATAGATTGCGAAAATGTGTAAATATAATCTGTGAATAGAATCTTATTGTTTTTTCTAGCTAGATTTAGCAATATCTCAAACTCTTCTTTTGTGGCGGTGCTAGGCTTTTCTACAAAGACATTGCAGTTGTGTTCAAGGGCGAGTTTTGCAAGCTTAAAATGTGAAGAAAGCGGTGTAGCGATAAAGGCTGAATCTGCTTTATCTAAAGCTTCGATTAAGACTTCATCTTCGACATCACGCCCAAAGATATAAGAAATTTTATAATGTTTTTGAATGTAGTGTTGCAAAATCTTGCCCCAATAGCCCCTGCCAATAAGAATTGCCTTTTGCATATTAATCCTTTTTATTATTTTTTCAGGCGTAAAAGCTTAAAAAGTCGCCAAATTTCACTTAAATAAATGCGTGAGAGTGAAAAGATTCTCACTTTAGAATCTGTACTTTCATCTTCCCACTTTACATCGATTTCTTTTATAGGAATGCCTTGATATTGAGCCATAATCAGCATTTGCGTGCAGTAAAACCAGCTTTTATCATCATTACAGAGATTTTTTAGATTTAAAGCCACTTGCGATTGATAGAATTTAAATCCACACATCGCATCGCTAAACTTTGCTTTGAGTGCAATTTTAAGGATAAGATTTAGAGAGCGAGAGAGAATCTCTCTTTTCAAACTCCGCCCAATCACCACAGAATCTTTTAAAAGCCTAGAGCCTACAATAATCTCCACGCCATTTTTTAGATTCTCATACACTTCCTGTAAATGCCCTATATCCGTGGATAAGTCTATATCCATATAGCCGATAAAGCCACAAGGCTCACTTCTTTTAGCATTATGTGCTATCGCTTCCCTTAATGCCAAGCCCACACCCCTTTCTTCCAAGCGTAAATACTCTACTTGTGAAATAAACTCTAATGTGTTGGCATTTAACTCTTTGCATAAACTTTTGGCAATCTCTTGTGTAGAATCGCTTGAGCCATTATCTACAATGCTTATAATGTGTGGAATCTTTGCTTCCCTTAGAAACGCCATTGCCCCTCTTATGCCATTTTCAAGCCGTTTTTCTTCATTTAGCACAGGGATAATGATATTTAAAGTTTTATGAGATTCCATATTAGTGCCTTTGTATATTTTTGTTTTCAAAGTTAAGATTGACTGAACTTGTCTCATTGACAATTTCATAGGGCGTAGCACCCTTTAGCTTGATGAGAGCAATTCGCACATATTCGCCAATGATTGAAAGCATTAAAAACAGCCCGATATTCATAGCTACCATATACAGCGAAGTAGAAGTCCAGCCACTTGCGATATGGGGTAGTAAAAAATAAGTGCTAAGGATATAGA
The DNA here is from genome assembly GCF_900198365.1 of Helicobacter bilis. GTDB lineage: Bacteria > Campylobacterota > Campylobacteria > Campylobacterales > Helicobacteraceae > Helicobacter_A > Helicobacter_A bilis_B. The sequence goes on from NZ_FZMS01000026.1 coordinate 17,255, forward strand.
GTGCATAAAATGCGTTCCCACAAGCAAGCAACAAACACATACAAGTGCCAAGTCTAAGCAGCTTGTAAGATTCCCCAAAAATCACATCAAGCCCCAAAAAGAAAGAATCTAAAAACTTTCTTTTTGGATAAGACTTTGGCGTGTAGGGATATTCACAAATGTTTAGCGTTGTGTCAAAATGCAGTAGTCTTAAAAGCTTAATATCGTGTTTATGCGATAAAAGTGTGTGGATAATTTTGCGTGAAATCACACAAAACTCACTATAATCTTCCCTTGCCCTATTGGCAAAAAGAGCAAGTGTTTTGTAGAAAAGCTTTGAGCCTAGCTTTTGCAAGATATTTTGCTTTTTATTCTTCCTTGTGGCAATCACCATATCATACTGCGGGGCAAGTGAAAGCATAGATAAACAATCAGTGATAGAATCTGTTTTTAAATCCATAAAAAGTAGATAATCACCAATGCAGTTTTGCAGAAAAATCTCATATTTGAGTGAGCCTAGATTCTCATAACTACAAAGTGGAGAGCTTATCTCTAAAATCCGCACATTAGGGATAGAAGCTAGATTTTGCGTTGTCTCTTGGGCGCTTTTAAGGGAGTTTGCTTTTTGTGCTTGCTCACTACCGCTTAGGTAGCTTCTCGCACAAAAAGCTTCACAACCCTTAAAATCACTCCAAGATACTTCCGCAGGGGCGTTTGTGTGCTTGTTAGAATCTGCTTGAGATTCTGCTTTTTGTTTTTCACAAAGTAAGTGGAATGGATTTTTAGAATCTTTGGTGCTAAATTCTGTTTGTGTGGAATGTGGATTTATATCGTGGGGGGGGGGGGGTAATATGTGTATTTTGCTGTTTTATTGTGTCTTTGTGATTTTTATCAAACATATCAAATAAGGGATTAAGGATTAGAATCTCAAAGTAGGCAAAAGATTCTTGTAAATGCTTGCTTAACTCACGCAATAAATCCATATTGATATGATTATCTAAAAGGGCTATGGATATAACGCGGTGTTTATCTTGTAGTGGTTTTTGCGAAGTGGAACTATGTGAATCTACGCTATTTTGCATACAAGCCTTTCTGTGAAATCTAGCTGGGATTGTAACATAGAATCTTTGAAAATGTTAAACAATCATATTCTTTGCGTGTAATTGCCCAAGATAAATATGTAAATAAGTTTTAGCAACAAATGCACCGCATAAAACAATAGAGCCAAATGAAACTTCTACTACCCCCTTATACATCAAAACAAAAACCTTCGCAACACACTAGCACAAACAATCTCTATTTCTCATCTAGCACATCTTCACCTTTAGGTTTATAAAGTCTCTGGAATCTCTCATCAAGTGGGGCAATGATTCTATAAAATATTGGCACAACAAGTAGGGATAAAAACATAGAGACTAAAAGCCCGCCTATCATAGAAATGCCAATAGGGGCTTTCATCGCACTGCCATCGCCTGTGGCAAAAGCTAAAGGAAGCATACCTGCTACCATTGCGATAGTTGTCATAAGGATTGGTCTAAGCCTTGAGTGTCCGGCAAATTGTATAGAATCTGCTATGCTTTTGCCTAGCTTTCTTTGCTCGTTTGCTACATCTACAAGCAGAGTTGCGTTTTTACCTACCATACCAATAAGTAGTATTAGCCCCATCATAGAGAACATACTCATAGACGCATCTGCCCCACCTGTAAGTTTTATCGCAAAAAATGCACCGCTAAAGCTAAGTGGCATTGTTATCATAATGATTAAAGGTTGGATAAAGCTCTCATAAAGGGCTGCTAAGATAAGATAGATAAGCACCAAAGCCATTAAAATCGCTGCACCAAATGCCTCTTGACTTTCTACTTGACTATCTGCTTGTCCCATAAACTTATATCCAGCTCCACTCTCAAGCCATTTTGCACCCTCCGTTGCATTATCCTGTATAGCCTTTGTCATTTCGCCCACACTAAGCCCACTATGCTTTATAGGCTCTACCGCAAGAGTTATGCTTCGCTGTCTATTGTATCGATTAATCGTTGTAGCAGTAAAGCCTTCTTCAATCTCTACCAAGCCATCAAGGAATACTAAATCGCCATTTTTTGTTCTCACTTGGATTCTTTGCAAATCTTTAGAATCAATGCGTTTAGAATCTGGGGCTCTCAAAGTAATATAGTATTCTTTCCCTGCTTCTTTATAGTAGGCAACCTGCATTTCCCCTGAAAAAGCACTAGAGAGAGTTTGCCCTATATCTGTTGTGCTTATGCCAAATTGTGCTAGATTCTGTTTTATCGGTTTTAGCCTATATGCTGGCATAGAATCTGAAGTATTTTTATGATAGTTTGTGATTTTCCCTTGAAAGCTTTTCTCTGTTTCATTGATAAATCTCTCTAGATTCTCTACGCTTTTTTGCATGATGGAATCTATTGGAGAAAAGACTACGACTTGCACTGGCGTATTATCCTGCCCACCGCCAACAAGTGGCACTTCAGAGCCATAAATATCAAGTCCTTTTGCTTCTTCACTTGCCCTTAGTTCTGCTAATATGTGTTTTAGAATCTCATCTTGACTATTATCACCTTTTTGCTTTTTTCTCTCTTTTAGTGGTTGCAAGGACACATAGATTTGTGCGAAAAAGGCTTGGGCTAAATCACCCGGTCCAACTTGAAGTGTAGTGAATTTTACAAAAGGATTCTTTTCTACAATCTTTGTAAAGATCTCTGCTTTGCGTTTCATTTCTTGTATTGAGATTCCGGGCTTTGCCTTGATTGAGATTTGAAACTCGCTTCTATCTTCTTTTAGCATAAATTCATTTCCTAAAGTCCCTGCTACATAGAGTGAGAAAATAAAAACTCCAAATACACAAAGAGTGGCAAGAGTCATATTTTTCTTACTACGCATAAGAAATGCTAGGGTATTTGCATAGATTCTATCTATCTTTTCAAAGAAAGGCTGCGTGGCATAATAGAATCTTGACTGCTCCGCTTTTACTACAATAGAGCTACACATAGGAATGATAGTTATAACAACAACATAGCTTATAGCAACAGCTACTGCAACGGTTAGCCCAAAGCTTGAGAGAAATTTCCCTGCTATACCACTCATTGTCCCAACAGGGATAAATACGGATAAAAGCATCGCAGAAATTGCAACAATAGCAAAGCCAATCTCTCTTACACCTTCATAAGCGGCTTGTCTCTTTGTCATGCCATGCTCTAGCTTTTTATGTATGTTTTCAATAACAACAATCGCATCATCAATGATTATACCAATCGCAAGAGTGAGAGCTAACATTGTAAGCATATTAAGCGTAAAGCCCATAACATGCACGAAAAAGAAAGTCCCTAAAACTGACACAGGAAGAGAGATAGCAGAAACTAGTGTAATTGTAGCATTGCGTAAAAATACAAATACAATAAATACTGCTAAAACACCACCTAAAGCTAAGTCAAACTGAATATCTTTGATTGATGAGCGAATGTAGTCTGTGGTATCCCAAAAGGTTTCTATATCATATCCCGGGCTTACTAGCTTTATTTGTTCTATCGCTTCTTTTACACCATCTGCTATGTGAATCTCATTTGCACCAGTGATCTTTTGCACTTGTAAAATCACGCCTTTTTTGCCTTTATAGGTCGCATAGGACTTCTCTTCTGCTAGTCCATCTTCTACTAATGCCACATCTCTTAGCTTTAAGCCATCTTTAATGGTAATATCACCTATTTCTTCAACGCTTATGCTATTAGAATCTGTGATAATGTAAAATTCTTTTGTGCTAGACAAAAGCCTACCGCCATCCATTTCTCTATTTTCTTTGCCTATTATGCCTGATAAGTCCGTAAAAGTGATTCCATATTTATTCATTAGAGTTGGATCTGGGAAGATTTTAATCTGCCTTTCACGATAGCCGCTAAGCTGCACATTACCTACGCCACCTATGCGTTGCAGGATTGGAGCTACGACATTATTTGCATGTCGCATGAGTTCAGGCGCACTCTTATCGGTGGATAAAAAGAGTGAAACAATAGGAGTGCTACCTGTATCTAGCTTTTGCACACTTGGCTTATCAATCTCTGAATCAAGCACAATCGCATTGACCTTATCACGCACATCATTGACTGCTACTTCAATAGGTTTTTCTAGCTCAAACATAACAGTTACTATGCTAATATTTTTTGCTGATATTGATGATACAAATTTTAAACCATCAATAGCCAATACGGCTTGTTCTATCTTATCTGTAATCTTTGTTTCAATCGTATCTGCACTAGCCCCTTTATAAGTTGTCTTTACCACAACAACAGGGAAATCTACATCAGGGAATAACGCCTTTGCCATGTTATTTAACGCATAGAATCCAAATAGAATCAAAGCCATAGCAAACATAAAGGTTGTAACCGGTCTTTGTATCGCAACTTTATACATAAAGATAGCCTTTTGTGCTTTAGTATTTGTAGAGTTATGAAAATTAAAATCGTATTATAATCAATGTGTTGTGAAATAATGTAAAAATTACTTGCAATAGCAAATATTTTTTATAAAGAGTGCCTAAAATTAGCCATTTATGCTACTTTGAATAGCGGGTTGTGCTTAGAATCTTAATATATGTCGGCAATGTAAATCGAGTTTATTTAAAAATATCACAAAGCATTGTGAGTTAAAATTAGCTTTTGTTAAAGAGAGATTTTGTATTCATTTAGAAACTTAAATAAACATTTACCAAAAATGCAAATTTTTAGATAGTATCGAAATTCTAAGATTTTATAAGGTTTTTATTTGGAAAATTTCTTTCGCTTTTTTGTCTTTTGTTTAATCGTAGGGCTTGGATTCTACTTTACTTTTCCTTATGGTTTGAGTAGTGCGGATTTAAATGCGACTTTTAAAAGCATTGGAATCACGCTTATACTTACTACCGGTGGGGTTTTTATAGGTATTGTGGTTGGCGTTTTACTTGCATTTTTGCGAATGCTGCAGATTCGCATTTTAAACTTTCTTATTGATGAATACATTGATATTTTGCGTGGGACACCTTTGCTTATACAGCTTTTAGTGTTTGCTTATATCGTATTTGCGACATTGAATGATAACTTTTTGGCTGCCCTTGTTGCTATCGGTCTTAACTCATCAGCATATATAGCAGAGATTGTAAGGGCTGGGATACAAAGCGTAGATAAAGGGCAAATGGATGCTGGTAGGGCTATGGGACTAACGCATTCTGCGACAATGAGACATATCATCATGCCACAAGCGATTAAAAATATCTTGCCTAGCCTTGCGAATGAATTTATCGTTGTGTTTAAAGAAACTTCTGTTGTAGGACTAATTAGTGTCAATGACTTGACAATGCAGGCAAAGGCATTACAAGCAGTTTTGTATAATCCAACGCCATATATATTTGCAGGGGTATTTTACTATATGTGTGTGAAAATCTTTTCATGGCTTACAAAGCTTTTAGAGAGGGAGTTGCATAAACATGATTAAGGTGCATAATCTCGTAAAAAACTATGGTGAAAATACAATCTTACATGGAATCACAACACAGATTAAAGAGGGCGAGGTAGTCGCTATCATTGGTCCTAGTGGTGGTGGTAAAAGCACTTTTTTGCGTTGTCTTAATCTACTTGAGATGCCAACAAGTGGGCAAATCATAGTCGATGGCATAGACATTATGGATTCTAAAACAGATATTAATAAAGTGCGTCAAAAAGTTAGCATGGTCTTTCAGCATTTTAATCTTTTTCATAATAAAAATGTGATAGAGAATCTCACATTAGCCCCTATCCAAACAGGGATTATGACAAAAGATGAGGCAATGCAAAAGGCTAGAAACTTGTTGCAGAGAGTAGGACTTTTAGATAAAGAGAGTGTGAAGCCCTCAAAGCTTTCAGGCGGACAGAAACAACGCATTGCGATTGCTAGAAGCTTATGTATGAATCCTAGCATTATTTTATTTGATGAGCCGACTTCAGCCCTTGATCCAGAGATGGTAGGAGAAGTCCTAGCTTTAATACAAGAGCTTGCAAAAGAGGGTATGACAATGGTTGTTGTTACGCATGAGATGGGCTTTGCAAAGAATGTTGCGAATAGAATCTTATTTATGGAAAAGGGGCAAATTGTCGTTGATGACAACCCAAATAAAGTTTTCAATACGCCAGAAAATGAGCGTTTAAAAGAGTTTTTAAACAAGGTTTTAAATCACTAGAAAGGAAATTTATGAAGAAAATTTTGTCGTTATTATGTGTTAGTTTTGCGTTATTTTTTGTTGCTTGCAGCAAAGAAGAGGTATGTGGTGGAAATGATAAGGAGTTAAGAGTTGGCTTAAACGCAGAGTATCCGCCATTTGAATACAAACAGGACGCAAAAATAATAGGCTTTGATATAGACATACTTGATGCAGTGAGCAAGAAAGTAGGCTTTAACTATACGCTAAATCACATGAGCTTTGATGGTCTTATACCCGCATTAAAGGCATGTAAAATCGATATGATTATCTCAAGTATGAGTGCGACACAAGAGCGTATGAAACAAGTAGATTTTAGCATTCCTTACTATGAGGGTGAAACTTTGTATATAAAGCGAAAGGATAGTGCTGATATAGTCGATAAAGATTCTATTAAGGGTAAGAAAGTCGGCGTATTTCTTGGCACGGTGCAAGAACAAGCTGCACAGAAAATGAAAGATGAATACAATATTAAAGTGGTAATGAGTGAAAGCATTTTAGGTGCGATATTAAACCTTAAATCGGGCAAAGTCGATGTGGCATTAGCCGATTATGCAACCGCACAAGGTTATCTTAAAGAAAATGAAGAACTCATTGGATTCTATCATGAAAAAGATGGTAGTGAAGGGCTATCCATCGCATTTGATAAAGGCAAACATGCAGAATTACTCGCTAAAATCAATGACGCTATAAAAGAGCTTAAGGAAAGTGGCGAATATGATAAACTTTTAATAAAGCATAACTTAAGAAATGAGAATTTAAAGTAGTTGTATATTATTTCATGTTTGATAAGTGTTGCATTAAGATATAGAATCTAGCGATAATTTATTGTAGATTCTAGGCTATATTACTCATATTAGCTGATGATATCTTTGGTTTTCATGGATTGGTATCTGTGATTGCAATGGTTCTTTGCATATTTATAAGCTCTTGGTATGTTAAAATTTTGCCTAATAATTCACAAAACATGTTGAGTGTAAATCTAGAGAATATTAGCACGAGTAAGAGTTATTTAAAGGTTTTTATGTCTATCTGGACATCTACAAAAAAAACACTTAATCACAAATACAAAAATACATTAACACATAAAATCTCATATAAGAGTTTTTTATAACCTTATTAATGTGTTCGCATGCTCTAATTTTGCAATAAAAGACTTTATCTCTAAGTTCATTTTCTTATAATTCCACAAATCTTTTGTTTTAATCTAAAAAAGGTTATACAAATTTTTAACTTATTTAAAGTGTGTTTTATGTGCTAATAAAGAAATAAAACTACACAATAAAAGATTCTAAAACCACGCAAAACAAACACACACAACTATATGTAAGATATAAAAACATAAGCCCGTGGAATCTTGGGGTTATCATTCAAAGTCAAAAAATCACAGAAAAATGATAAAATAGGCGGCATTTGTTTTGTATTTTGCCATATTGAAAGAGGAAGCATGGATAATAGGATATTTTTAAAGAGTGAAAAAGGGTATTTTGGAGAGGGCGATTTTAAGTTTGGCGGGTGTTTTATCCCCGAGATATTGTATCCGGCACTAAATGATTTACAAAAAGCATATAAACAGATATTCCAAACAAAAGGCTTTCAAAAAGAGTTAAAGCGACTTTTAAAAACATTTGTTGGCAGACCAACACCCCTTATCTATGCAAAAAACGCTTCCGAAATACTTGGGAATGAAATCTATCTCAAGTTCGAGGGCTTGGCAAATACAGGCGCACATAAGATAAATAATGCCCTAGCACAAGTCCTACTTGCAAAGCGAATGAAAAAAACACATATTATCGCAGAAACGGGTGCAGGGCAACATGGTGTAGCGGTGGCTAGTGTATGTGCTTTTTTAAAGATGCCTTGCACGATTTTCATGGGTGCGACAGATATACAAAGACAGCGACCAAATGTGTTTATAATGGAGCAGTTTGGTGCAGAAGTGGTGGCAGTAGAGAGTGGCACAAAGACGCTAAAAGACGCGGTAAATGAAGCCCTGCGTCAGTGGAGTAAAGTCCCACATGAATATTTTTATGTATTAGGTAGTGCGCTTGGTCCTTATCCTTACCCCGATATTGTGAGAGATTCTCAATCTATCATTGGCAAAGAGATAAAAAAGCAAATAAAAAAAGCTTTAGGTAAGTATTTAAACATATTTCTGCCAGACTATGTTGTCGCATGTGTTGGTGGTGGTAGTAACTCTATGGGGGCATTTAGTGCGTTTTTAGAAGATATGGAAGTAAAGCTTGTGGGTGTTGAAGCTGGGGGCGATGACTTTAAAGCAAATAAACATGCCATGCGACTTGCTGAAAATAGTGGGGCAAGTATCGGCGTAGCCCATGGCTATCGTTCCTACTTCTTGCAGGATAAACATGGGCAGATTTCAAATACGCATTCCATTAGTGCGGGGCTAGATTATGCTGGGGTTGGACCTCAACTCGCACACTTAAAGCATATTGGAAGAGTAGAGTTTATGGCTGCTAGTGATAATTCTGCTTTGGAGGCATTGCAATTTTTTGCGAGACATGAAGGGATACTACCTGCATTAGAATCAAGTCATGCTTTAGCTGGTGTGCTTGAGATCGCAAAGAAAGAGAAAAATAAAATCATAGTAGTAAATGTGAGTGGTAGGGGCGATAAGGATATTTTTATCACGGCAAAGGCTTTATGCACGAATGCGTGGAGAGACTTTTTAGAATCTGAATTGCAAAGTGTAGAAAAACTATTAAAACAGAAAAATAAACCAAAAGAAGTAGTGGTCCAAGAAGAAAGAGATGAAGAAGAATTAAAACAAAGGCAAAATGAGCTAAAACTTGCCCTGCAAGATATAAGCCACGAGGATATGAGCTTTTTTGATTCCACTGATACAGAAAATGATGACACAAAAGCACAAGATACGCAGCATTTAACAAGCACGCAAGCGGATTCTACAATACAAATACAAGACGATAAATCTTTACACAAGCTAGACATGCAGGATTTATCATCAATGACTTTGGATTCTATAAGTGAGCAGAGCTTAGAAAAGCTAGATTCTATGCTTTCTAATCAGGGCGTGGAGTCTAGGGCGGATAGTGAGAATCTAGAATCTAAGGCAGCTTGTCGTACTGAGCGTAGCGAAGTATCTAGTATGAAATCTCAACTAGATTTTTCGCTTAACATGCAAAATGATAAGACATTGGATTCCACAGATTCAACAGAATCTGCCACTACAGAAGCCATAGAAAATCTAGAATCTACAAATTGTCATATTGACCTTGAGCAAAGCGAAAAGGAAATGTCTAGTATAGATTTAGAGAGTGAGAGCAAAGAATTTTTAGAAAATGATGAAAATCTAGAATCTAATCTCACTAACACAACAGATAATACAGAGATAAACGACACAGAAACAATACAAGCTATTTTAAAACAAAGTGAGACGGAACAAGACAATAATAATATTCAAACAGAAAGCATAGAGGACAATTTGCAAGATTCTATAGAATCTAGCGAGATAGAAAATGTAGCAGATTTAATAGATACAGATTCTCTAAACTTAAATGAGAGTGATATAGAATCTTCACATAAAGAGCCACTACACTTTTTAACCACAGATTCTAATGTAGAATCTGAACTTTTAGAAACCACGCCATCTAGCAATAACACACAAGAAGCAAATATGCAAGCATTGCGTTTTTTACAAGGGAATGACTTGCAAGATAGCGACACACAAGATAATGATGACTTACAAGATGAGAGCGATTTGCAACTTGATATAATAAGTCAAATAGACACAGAACAAGAAGCAATATCTAAAGAAGATTCTATAAATCCCATAAGTGAATTTTCACAAGAAACAAGCGACAACACAGAATCTTTAGAATCTGCTGAGATAGAATCTAGCGAAATAAGCAATGAAACAGAGATTTTATCACAAGATACAGAAGCAAATTTGCAAGATTTAGTAGAATCTGATGACACAGATTCCACAGAAATACCCCAAAATGCAGATATATCACCAGAAACAGATATATCATTAGAATCTTTGCTTAGTGAAGATTCTAGTATAGACACAGACCAAAGCAACATAGCCCCAAATGATGATACGCAGAATCTCCAAGATGATATAGAACGAGAAAATATAGATTCTAAAGATAGCATGGATTCAAGCGAAGAGTTAGCCCAGCAGCTTTTGCTCGATTTGCAAACTATGCACGAGAGCGTCCCAGAAGCTTTGGAAGATTTACAACATTTATCAACACAATATAAGCAAGAAGATTCTATCGATGAAGTAGCACAAGACCCAAAAGAAACAGATATTACAAGTAATGAATTAGATCTTAATGATATAGAAAATATAGAATCTAGCACAATAGAAAAATGCAAAAATGCAATTGAGACAAGCGATACGCAAGAAAGCATTCTTGATACAGATATAACAGATAATATGCAAGAAGATGAGCTAGAATTAGCCAAAGACATATCACTAGACAATGTATCAACAGAAAATACGCAACAAATAGATGATGAATCGCCCATAAACATAAATGCCTTTGATGAAATGCTAGGTTTAGAAAGTCTAGATTCTACAAATGAGACAGCACAAGATTCTGGCGTTTTAGATTCTTTGCTTAACGCAGAAACAATATCGCAAGATGATTTCAATATAGACTTAATGACTAGCGAAGATTCTGTTAGCCCACTTATGCAAACCAATGATTTAGACTTAGATTCTAATGAAACAAATGGGGCAGATGATATACGAGACGATTTTGATTTAGAAGAATCGGATATGCAAATAGACTCTCTTACGCAAGATTCTACACAAGACAATTCAGTTGAATTAGACGGACATAAAGAAGCCACACAAGAACATGTAAATATACAAGATTCTATGACAGATGAAAATATAACCACAAATACGCTAGAATCTAACCCATTTCATTCTACCCAAGATGATGATATGGCTTCATTAACGCAAACTGATGATCTATTAGATGATATGGATTCTACGCATGATGACTTAGAGAGTTTAGGGCAAGAAATAGAAAATGAGTTGGCAGGTATTTTTACAGACACCATTGAAGACATAGATGATACAAGGCAATCAAATGAAAATAATGCAAGTATAGATTCTAACAATGAAGTTAATATAAGTGATAGTGAAAACAATATAGAAACAGATTTTTTATCACATGATTCTTCAAGTGATATTTTGGCAGAAAACCTAGACGCAACAGAAGACTCCAACACGCAAGATTCTAAAGATGAAGCGACAAATAATCAGACTCTAAGCTACATTAATACAAACATTGCTAAATCTCGTGTTTTTAAAACTGACCCAGAATTAAGTAAAATCTGTGGCAAGTCTTTAAAGTCATAATAGTTTCATACAACATGTTTGCAATTTTATGGTGGTTTCGCCACAAAACCAGCCAATATATCCCAACAGCAATAATATCTTTTGCAAAAATAACATAAAATTAATAAACTTTTAATCTAAAAAACACTAATATAATGGCTTACATTCTAAAAATGCTGAAAGGATAAGGGTATGCTAAAAAAGTTAATAACCGCAGGTGCGTTAAGCATGGCTGTGTGTGGAGTGAGTTTCGCAAAAAATGGTGCGTTAGATATTATGGAGTGGGCATTGCAAGATGCAGCAAAAGCTGGTGTCGCGTATCATTGTGCTGGAGATAGCACTCATGCGACATGCTATTTCAAAAATGTCGATGGTTTCTTATTCCAACTCAAAGATATGCGTGCTGATATATGGCTAAGTGATAACGAAGTGAAGCAAGAGGTATCAGGCAGTATCGCCGCAAATTTTGGGGAAGATATCAATAAATTTATCCCTAAAAGCTTTACATGCAATAGTGTCTCTACACTAAAAGACTTACAAAGTAATGCCAATGGGACATGTGTCATTAAAGTCGATGTGGCGACTTTACATTTAGAGTCAAATACACTTGTAGAATCTAAATCATTTAGATATAAGACTATGCCTACGCTTTTAGTGCAGTATATTGCAAAGGTAGATGAGTTTAGCAAAGAGTATGATCGCATTCAAACAAAATATGAAAATGATTTAGAAGCCTTGCAACAAGAAGCCGCTGATATGCTAGATGATATTGATGCGGATATTGATATGCTAAGTGTATCGCAAAGAAATACGCAACACGAATATGGTTGTGGTTGTAATAGCTGTAGGTCGCAATCTCAAACATACGCCATAGAGAAAGAAATCGATCGTAAGCAAGAAATTAAAGGACAAGTAAGAAAATCCTATGAAGATAAATACGACAAGATTCAAAAGCAATATGAAGAAGAAATGCAAAACTTTAGCGATTCAGTCGTAGCGTGGCTTAGCCAATACAACTATACTATGCAGGAAGCACGCGTTTATGTCCGTGCTAATAAACTTGCTACAAGTGCGTTTGAAACCTTTGCAAAAGAATATCTTGCCTTTAATGAGAATATCCCGCTATCAAAAGATGAGAGAATTGAAAGGGCAAACGAGAAGAAACGCATTACGGCCCAATACTATTCTAGCTTAGAAGCCAGTCGTGCTGGTGGTATGACTTTTGTAGAGCAAAGCCCATATTTAGCACCGCATCTAAAGAAAAGCTTACAAAAAATAGTGTCAGACCACGCACAGCTTTTAGATCCAAATGCAAAGAAAAGAAGTGTGAAAATCCTTATCACGCCGCTAGATAGCACAGCGATGAATCTCGGTGATGAAGCACAAAAGATGATCAACGCTTATAACAAAAGTAGAGGTCATGGACTGATGAAAACATTCTTTGATATTGTAAATAAATATGAGATTAAATCTGTGCGTGTGTGGCCAGAAAATAACTAGCAATATTTATAAAGATTTGATAAAAAGTGTTTATTTTCTTACAAGTTAGCTACGCTTCATTGCGGTTATACAACACTAAAATAAAGCGTAATTTGCATTGACTATTCTCTTTGTTTAATATAGAAGCCATGTAACTTTGAAAACATACAAAGAGTTTCTGCCAATACAATCCATACACACAAAAATAAGCTATAATCCACATAATTTATATATCTAGGATTACATAAGGTTAGAATATGACACTAGGGATAAATGGGCTTGGGAGAATGGGTCGCACGATCTTGCGTGAGGCGATTAAAAGGGGACATACCATCAAAGCACTCAATGATATTGCACAATGGGAGATTTTGACTTATCTCATTGAGTTTGATAGCGCACATGGCACATTTAGTCGCAATATTTCCTATTACAATGACACACTATGTATTGATAATCAAAAAATACATGTAAGCAATCATAATAACCCAAAAGATATTGATTTTGGTGAAGTAGATATTGTGATTGAATCAAGTGGTAAATTTCTCACGACAGAATCTATCAAGCACCATTTACAAAAAGGTGCGAAAAAAATCATCATTTCAGCCCCACCGCAAGATGATACAAAGACATTCGTGCTTGGTGTCAATCACTTAGATTACAATGGCGAGTTAATTATTTCAAATGCGTCTTGCACGACAAATTGCATTGCCCCTATTTGTGCCATACTTGATAAACATTATGGAATCACAAGTGCTACAATGACTACAATCCACAGCTACACAAACGATCAGAATCTACTTGATAACGCACACAGAAGCGATAAAAGAAGATCAAGGGCAGCCGCAAATAATATTATCCCTACCACAACGGGGGCGGCTATCGGTCTAAAGCGAGTTTTACCGAATCTAGAGGGTAAAATTCACGGACAGAGTGTGCGAGTGCCTTTGATTGATGTTTCAATGGCGGATTTAAACTTCTATCTTAATAAAGCCACAAAACTAGATGAGATACATACTTTATTAGAATCTTATGCAAATGATAGTATGAAAGGCATATTAAGCATTGATTCTAAATATCGTGTAAGTAGTGATTTTTTAGGGAGTGCGTATAGTAGCATTGTGGCAAAAGATTTAAGTGTGCAAGTTGGCAATATGCTAAAAATAATGGCATGGTATGATAATGAAAGCGGCTATGCAAATAGAATCTTAGATATGGCAGAGTTTATACTTGGATAATTGATACAAGATTCTAGATATTTGCGATTATCCTTAGATGTTTATTGTTAAAAATATTGCCAATATGTTGGATTTTTAATGTTACAATGTTTGCCTATTCTGCGAAAGATAAAGGAAAATGATGAAGAAATGGGGCTTTTTCATTGCATTTGGTGCGTGTCTTGTTGCAATCGTTTGGGTTGTAACCAAACAAAAAGATGAAGCACATAATACTCTTGTGTATATTGATTATGATATAAATAATAGTAATGTAATTAAAAGTAAGACAACTTATATTTCTGATTCTAGTCATACTTTTAAAATCTGTCAATCTAGAGATGGCGATACACCATGTAAAGAGATTTCAGGGGTGAAGCATGGGATACAAAAATGGTATGGCGATAGTGTTTTGAAATATGAAGATTTTTATGATCATGGCAATCGCACACGTACAATAGCCTATTACAACAATGGGTTAAAACGAAAAGAGTGTTTATATCAAGATGATAAGCTTTTACAAACAAATTTTTACGATAAAGATAATGCAAATTCTTTAGTTGAAACGATATTTTATAAAGATAATGAAGAAGTAAAAAAATATTATATCAACAATAAGATTCACAAAGAGGAAAAATATCGCAATAATAGGCTTGTAAGTAGAAAAATCTATGATAGCGATGGGTTGTTACAGCGACTTGAAGAGTATAATTTCATTGGGAATAATACAGATTCTTTTGATAATTTTTTTGAAGGGCTTGATTCTATAAATCCATTTTTATTTGAGTTTGAGAATCCAAACCCTATGCAAAGACCATATCAAGATAAAAATACAGGGGATAGTGGTTTATGGATTTAGTCCATTTGTGATTATTAATATTTCTTATAATAGCTAAAAATCTAACTCAAACTTTTGCTACCTTTTCATTTAGCCCATACGCATAACGCCTTGTTTAATCGGCACAAAAGAGCAAGATTCTAAAATATGGCTTGTGAGTGTATGATCTTTTTGTTTTACAAATCGTGCGATAACTTGTCCGCCATTATGATATATTGGGGCTACAAGCACACCATTGACTTGCAATTGATCGCTTAGTGTTTTTGGGATACTCTCTGTGCATGCAGAAAGTAAGATTCTATCATAGGGGGCGAAAGACGCCCAACCATTCATACCATCATCAAGCTTTATATTGATATTCATAATTTGTAGTTGTGCTATACGCGATCTTGCTTCAAGCCATAGAGATTCTATACGCTCAATGCTAAAAACTCTGCGTATAAGATGAGACAATACAACTGCTTGATAACCACTCCCAAGCCCTATTTCTAGCACACTATCTGGCTCTAATACGCTATCACCTAAATCATACGCCATGAGATAGGTTGTCATCTTTGCCACAGTGAGTGGTGCGCTAATCCATTGTTCATCACTTATAGGCAAAGCATTATCAAGGTGAAATGCGGAATGTTTTACGACAGAGGGGACAAAAAACTCCCTATCAGTTTGGCGTAATGCGGCGATGATTCTGGGGTCAAAGCTATCTTTGACATCTTTTAGCATTTCCATGTTTTTTATTTCATGAAGTTTCATGCGTGCGGGATTCCTGTGTCTATATGTATTCGCATTTTTGTAACTTCAGCGAGATTTACTTGTGCTTGTATCATCTCTTTAGAATCATTTTTATACACGATTCCATAAGGTGTGATAATGCTACTACCTTTTGCATACTCATTGCCCGCACATGAACTAGCAATAACAAAACTTTGATTTGCAATAGCTAAAGCACGCGTTAGTGTTTGAAAATGCACTTTCCTTGCCTTACCCCATGCGGCTGGGACAAAAATCACTTGTGCGCCTTGAATCTTTTTCCATAAATCAATAAAGCGGACTTCAAAACAATTGAGAGCCGCACATAAGATTCCATCAAGCATAAAAGTCTTAATATCCTTTATATCCCCCGCTTTAAAATGCAAGTGTTCGTTACCTAAAGGAAAAAGCTTTGCCTTTTTTTGTGTATAGGCTATGCGTCCTTTATGAAATACTTTCAAGCGATTGACATATTTTCTGCCTTCTTGCTCTATCATAGTGATTACAATAGTTTTATCCTTGCTTAATTCTTGTAACTTTCGCGTGGCAATCTCACTAAACTCACTTGCTTCTGCCATCTTTTGATATGCAAATCCTGTGAGAAAAACTTCACTTGCAAGAATGTAGGAATCTTTTTCACACTCTAGCACCTTTGCTTCAAGTCTTGCTAGATTCTCTTCCCAATTTGCTTTTGTCTTTAGCTGCAATGTATAAAAAGTCTTAAAAATCGTCTTCAAATTTTAATTCTCCCCGTGTGTAATTACGCACTTTTGCTTCAAAAAAGTTTGTCCGCTGATTGTTAAAATTTACCTGTTCATCTACCCATTGTATGGGATTTTGCGTGTTATACAAGATAGGATAATCAACTGCTTTTAATCTTTTATCCGCTAAATACTCAATATATTGACGGATAATTTTTGCAGTCAAGCCTAGAATTTGTCCTTGCGTAATGTATTCCCCCCAGCTAGATTCTAAATCCACTGCTTGACGAAACATCTCCATAACCTCATCTTGTAATGCTTGTGTGAAAAGATCTGGTCTTTCTTTACGCGTAGAGATAATCATTTGTTGAAAAATCGTTAAATGTGTAATTTCATCGCGTTGGATAAAGCGTATCATTTCTGCACTATTTTGCATTTTACCACTTCTAGCAAGTGTGTAAAAAAACGCAAAACCGCTATAAAAATAGATTCCCTCTAGAATCTGATTGGCAAACATGGCTTTTATAAGATTTGTTTCTGTTGGGTTTTTTGCAAGGTCTGTATATACATCAGCAATATAGTCATTTTTTGAGCGAAGTTTGTCATCTTTACGCCACATTTGATAGATTTCATCAGTATTTGCAGATATAGAATCTACCATAACCGCATAGCTTTGTGCGTGTAAAGATTCTTCAAACGCTTGACGCACTAAAAGCATATTTATTTCCGGGCATGTAATATATGGATTGATATTGTCTGTTAAGTTATTTGTTTGAAGTGAATCCATGAAAATAAGTTGGGCTAATGCTCTATCATAGCCTTGCTTTTCTTGCAGGGTTAGCTCCATATAATCGCGTTTATCTTGATTCATATTCACTTCTTCTGGAAACCAAGTATTTGCAAACATTGTGCGTAAAAGATTATAAGCCCACTGATATTTAATCTTATTTAACTCAAATATTGCGGTTGGATTCCCACCAAATATACGCCTTTCATTGACACTTTCTGTTGAGTGCGGATTATAGATTTTTTTGCGAGATACTCTATTGTCTTTCTGCGTGTTTTCACTAGTCATACTCATTTCCTTTAAATGTGGAATTATAACAAAAAAGGTGAATTTTACATACTATTTTTATTTGCAACACGAGAGCAAATAAAGGCAATGGCAATAAATCCTACGCCAATAAGCCCTGTGATAATCTCACTTACTTCCATAAAAATCTTTAATAGCATAATAATAGCTAATGCCCCGATAGCATAATGTGCGCCATGCTCTAAATAGATAAGCTTTTGCAGTGTCTTATGCTCTACAAGATAAAGCGTCAAGCTACGCACAAACATAGCCCCAATGCCAAGCCCAATCATAATAATAAAAATATTCTCACTCAAGGCAAATGCCCCAATCACACCATCAAAACTAAAACTTGCATCAAGCACTTCTAAATACAAAAAGCCCATAAGCCCATTACGCACACCACCAGCCCCAAGAAATTTATCTGCGGAATGAATGATTAAATACAGCACAATCGCACAAAAATACGCCATGCCTACAAGTATATTATCCGTTAGGGCAAGTAGAATGATTCCAAGTGTGATAGCAAGCAATAAAGCAAAGTTTGGGAACTTCATAAAAAATCGCATAATAACATTATCTTCAATAAGGCTTAGCCAATGCACCTCTTTATCTTCACTAAAAAAGAATTGCAAACACACCATAAGTAAAAACCCAGCACCAAAAGCATAAATCTCAAAACGCGTTTCTTCAAGTGTTTTATGATACTCTTGTGGTGAATACAGGGCTAAATTCAGCGTTTCAAGCATACCAAGCCTTGCTGCTACTGCCACAATAACAATAGGAAAGATAAATCTCATACCAAACACAGCGATGGGAATCCCCCAATAAATAAATCTCTTTTGCCACTTTATATCCATCGTATCAAGCACTTTTGCATTAACCACAGCGTTATCAAATGAGAGACTAACCTCTAAGATAGAGAGTAAAATACATATGTAAATCGCCTGCCAAGCCCCAACATAAAATGCCAAAACTAGCCCAACTAAAGTTACAACAAAAGAACTATAAAAATGCTTCATCGCTCCCTCATTTTGTAGTAGAATAGTGTGCGTATTGTAGCATACTTTATATACACATAATATAATGTGAATCTAAGTAAGTCTTCTGTCTGTATGTCTATTACTATTTTTACTGATATTTTGAGAAAAAATACTACACTTTAAGTTTTTATTTGCTATAATTCTGCAATTTTATTTCTAAGATTAGTTTTTACTTTTATATTATTTTTCACATTCATTATTAAGGGGATTTTCATGGATAAAGCAATTACTAAACGATTAGAAACTCTAGATTCTATACTGCTTAGACTACGCGCTTCGATTAAGAAAAATGGCTTAAAAAACTCAAAACAAAGAGAAGAAATTATAGGTGCTCTCTACAAAAGTGGCACGCATTTAAGCCCTGAAGAAATCGCTAATCAATTACGCATTAAAGATAAGAATACAAGCATTTCATCTGTGTATAGAATCTTAAGTTTCTTAGAAAAAGAGCATTTTATTACAGCACTTGAAGCAGATAAAACGGGTAGAAGATATGAGATTGCTGCTAAAGCCCATCATGACCATATTATTTGTTTGCAATGCGGAGAGATTATTGAGTTTGTAGATTCTGATATTGAGAGATTGCAAGTTGATATTGCAGAGAAGTTTGGCACACAGCTTATAAGCCATGACATGCGACTTTTTGTGATGTGTGCGAAATGTAAGAATGTGTAGTTTTTACTTAAATGTTGCAGAGATTCTTGCATACAATCACACTTTATTTATTACGAAAAAGTGCGTTTGAACGCATTATCCTTTTATGTTTGTTTGTAGTGTCTTGTGTTACTTTGCTTAGCTATATCGAATATGATGAGTGGGTGCTTACACAACGCAAACAAGTGGATATTACAACTATGCAAAGCAATATAGCCTTACTTTTTAAAGATTATGAGATTACGAGTAAATGTAAGAATGCGATTTGTTCCAATAAAGAACTAAAACAAAGGCGAATGCAAACTACACTGCCCTATACAACAAATCACTACACTTTATTTTTTACTTGTAAGGCAATGCTATGCTATGAGTTTATACACGCCTTTGAAGCATTGCCTACACTTTTTATACACGAGATTTCATTGTCAAATGCGACAATACGAAATCTCGATTCTATGCCTTATGGGTGGAATATGGGAGTTAGGATGCAAGATAGCAAGAGTCTAGAATCTACAAATGCAGAGAATCTAGATTCTATACATTTTGCACCCCAAAGCCCTGCACCCGCCCAAGTGGTTGGGAATCTAGATTCCATAAATGATATGCCATTCACACAGGATATAAAAATCGTATTTTCTGTTGGGACATATCAAATATGATAACTTTAAAAACCTTTTCTAAAAGATTTATTGCAATCTCTGTTTGCATAGCTTTTCTTTTTCTTGTGTTTAAAGATAGATTCTTTATTACACCAACAGATGATATAGAATCTAAACTTTATTTTATACAGCAACAAAAAGATATTCCACACAAAGATTTTTCTTTTATAATCGATTTTTTAAGACCAAAAGAAGATAAGGCTTTACCCATTGAGTCATTACCACAGGAACATAAAGAGCCACAAGCACCGCTAAAACTCCATGCCATACTTAATAATAAAGCCTTAATTAATGAAGAATGGATTAGCCTTTATAGCACAATTAACTACAATGACAAAATCTATATTTTAGAAAAAATTACTAAACATGGAATCTTGTTATATAACAAAGATGATAGCAATGATAGATTTTATCTTGAGATTTTTACCACACCAAAAGAGCTTTTTTTGGACATACGATAGTTGATGAATATTTTGGTTGTTAAAAGTCAGCACAATCTTTTATGCAATAAGCCATAGTGTTTTAATATAGTCGCATTTCTATTTGCCATAATTTTTAATTCTTTGCGTGTATTTTTGTAATCAGGATAGAATCTTTCTACTTCTTGCCAAAAGAGTTT
Organism: Helicobacter bilis; assembly: GCF_900198365.1. Lineage (GTDB taxonomy): Bacteria > Campylobacterota > Campylobacteria > Campylobacterales > Helicobacteraceae > Helicobacter_A > Helicobacter_A bilis_B. The sequence goes on from NZ_FZMS01000026.1 coordinate 37,812, forward strand.
AGAGTGATTTGGGTGTCTAATATGTGCCAACTCATGTACCACAAGATAACGCAGTAATCTCTCATCGCACAGCACATTGCGATAATCAATCTTTATTTGAGCCTTACTATTGCATTGCCCAAGATATGACTTTGCGAAACTAATTATTAGCTTTGTGTAGTTTAGCTGCATTTGCAAAGCGTATTCATCTAATATTTCTTTTGATTTTGCATATAATCTTTGACATAAAGATTCTATAGTGCAATCTTTTGCTAAACATTGTGTCCCAAATACTACAAGTGAGTTTGGATACTCGTTTAGATATTGCGTTGCTAAGTCATTATTTGCATTGAATCTTGTTTGCTGTTTTAATAAAAATGTATTCATTTTAGCATGATTTTCTTTTATATATTGTTCTGCAATTTGTAGTGTATTTTTTGTGCGATATGGAAAATGAAAGATAAAAAAGCCCTCCACATTACACACAATACGCCATCTCTTAATGCGTTTGCTTGTCTTAATCTCAAACCAAAACCCCATAAATTCTTGCAACAATTATCCTTTTTTCTGCTAAAATAACGGCGATATAGTAGCAAATCAACTTAAAGGTGTCAAATGCGCGTCTTATTAATCAAAGATGTAGCGAATCTAGGCAAAGCTGGGGAAACAAAAGAAGTAAAAGATGGATATGCCAATAACTTTCTCATTGCTAAAGGACTTGCAAAACATGCCACAAATGAAGTTATCAATAAATACAAAGCAGAGCAGAAAAAACAAGCAGAACTAGAAGCATTACAGATTGCAGAAGCAAAGCAAATGCAACAAGCACTAGAAAAAATCGAGCTTACAATCTCAAAAAAAGTCGGCTCAAACAATCATCTCTTTGGATCACTCACAAAAGATGAAATCTCAAATGAATTGCAAGCCCAGCACAGAATCTCAATCGATAAAAAAGCCTTTGAGATTCCACAGATAAAAACTCTTGGCAAATTTCAAGCGGTTGTAAAACTTGGTCATGGACTACAAGCTAAGTTGAATTTAAATGTGATTGCAGAATAAGGGCTTATAATATCAGCAACTCATCGCATTTTACTAACTGCACGCCCCACATATTAAGCAAACAAATCCCACTATATACATGGCTACCTACGAAGTGATTGCGAAGCACCCCCGCCTTACTTTAATGATCTACTCAACAGAAAAAATATTACAGAAACACACTTATAACGAAGTATAAAGTCTAAAACAAGGACTTATGAGTTTGACGATAAGTAGAGAAGTAAAACAACAAGTTCTCTAGTATTAAACAGATCTTTTAATCTAATTTAACACATGCAATTCCTACCCCTTCGAGAAGACTTTATAAGAAGTGGTATTAACGATTATATTTCTTTCTAAATCGTTCTACACGACCCGTTGTATCGGCAATCTTATCGCTGCCAGTATAGAATGGATGACAAAAGCTTGATATATCAATGCGTAATTCAGGCTTTGTGCTTAGCACCTCAACTTCTTTACCGCTTGTTACACAGGTTACTTTGCAAGGAACATATTTAGGGTGAATGTCTTTTTTCATGGTAATTTATCTCCAAACGAATATAAAATAAAACTTAGGATTATAGCCAAAATAATCTTAAATACAGCTTGTAAATTTAAATTAATCATATTTTTGGTATAATCATCTACTCTAAAATCAAAAAAGCAAGGAATACTTCATGACTCAAACAACAGATATTGATTTTGAAACACATGTGGAAAAAGTGAAAGATATTATCAAGCAATTAAACGACAACACACTGAATCTAAAAGATGGTATGAAGTTATACAAAGATGCACAAACACACATCAATATGGCAAACAAAATGCTAGAAGAAGCAGAGTTTGAATTAAAAAATGCCCTAGAACAACAATAATATTTTATTGATAAAGGCAGTGGTTTGTTGCTGGGAGCACTCAAATATAGTTAGAGGTATCTCTATAAGACCCTAAGAAATCTAAAAACAATCAATTGCTAAGTCTTACAAAGAATATGTAGTAACTCAAAGCCACAAGCATATTAACAAAACCAACACAACAATACAAAAAATAGTGCAAACTTTACAGGTATAGAAGCGTGTTTAAATGAATTAAAATGTATCCAAATAAGTCCGGGCTATATACTATATGGAGATATAGAGTTCTAGCATATTGTGCTGGGGTAAATATATAAACAAAACAATTTTGTTTGATGTGTTTATAGTGTCAAATAAGGATTCTTGTGTTTGTTGTAGAAAAGTAGGTCTGTAATTTTTGTTATCGCGCGACCAACCAATAATATTGTGCTCTGGCAAGACCATATGAAAGTTTGATAACAATAATTATGGTAATTTGCAATAATGCAATTTTTTTATGTCATTGTAGATTCTATAGATATGGCATTTTGCTTGCTATTTCCCCGCAACTCTTTGTGGATACGCAATCTTTCCTTTTGAAAAGACGATGAGTTCTTGCAGGGTTTTTACTTCTTTTGGGAGTGATTGCATACATATTTCATATAGTCTAAAGGCAGTTAGTGCGTCAGCATAGGCCCTATGGGCTTGTGCTGTGTTTATACCTAACATATCGTTGAGATAGGCTAATGCGTATTTTTTTGATACGATAGTCCTACGACTAAGGTCTAGCGTGCATAGACGAGGATTAAAGAGTGGTGGCATATCGTATTCATGCAGACTTTCTGCGATAAAGTTGTAATCAAATGAAACATTATGTGCGACAAACACGCTATCACCCAAAAATGCGCGAAACTGCTTTAATACTTGCTCAAGTCGTGGTGCATCTTCTAGCATATAGGAATCTATGCCTGTGAGATCAATAATATCCTCTGGCACAAATGGGCTATACACAAGCGTATCAAAAGTGTCTAGTATCTCTCCATTTTGTGCGATTATTGCCCCGATTTCGATGATTTGCCCATTTTTCACACTTGCCGATGTCGTCTCTATATCCACAAAGCATAGTTTTGCTTCATTGAGATTAATATTTTTTATTGTTGTGTCAATAATATAATCGCTAGATTCTATATCACTCACTCTATAAAGTGGTGCATGTAAGCCAATCATTATTTCAAGCAGGGTTTCGCATTCAAGCGTGCCATATTCAGGCAAGACATTGCTTAATTGTGTATGAAAACTCTCAAGGCTTAGGGGCATTTGATCTAGCAGATTAAAATAGTGTCCAAAATACTGAAGTGCCATATTATAACCTAAGCTATGCGATAGATCTTAGCCATTGTAATAATATATGAATCTGTCTTTTTACCTCATCGCTCCCACATCCTCCAAGACTATTTCGCCTTTGCATAGAATGCTCTAGGTTTAGGGCAAGCTTTAGGCTCTCACTTGATATTGTCGTTACAATAGATTCCATATTGCCTTTTTGCGTTACAAGATTTTTAAGCTCTTTTTCTAGCACCTCACAGAGTGAATCTATCTCAATATTGCTTAAATCCTTGCCGCAAGATTCAGCATACTGCACGCATACACCTGTAATATGATGGGCTTCTCTAAAAGGGACATGACACTCTTTTACTAAAAGATCTGCTAAATCCGTTGCGACCAAATGCCCCTTTTCACACATTTTACGCATATTCTCGGTATTAATTGTAAGAGTTTTCATGCTTTCTGTTAGAATCTTAAGGCTAATAATAGCAGTTTGCACCGAATCAAACACACCTTCTTTATCCTCTTGCATATCCTTATTATACGCAAAAGGAAGTGCTTTCATAGTGGTTAATAATGCCATAAGATTCCCATAAACTCTACCTGTTTTACCCCGCAAAAGCTCGGCTACATCGGGGTTTTTTTTCTGTGGCATGATAGAGCTTCCAGTCGCAAAGCTATCAGCAAAAGTTACAAACCCAAACTCATAGCTACTCCATAAAATAAGCTCTTCTGCCATGCGTGAAACATGTAGCATAACCATAGCAATATCATACAATATATCTAGGGCAAAATCCCTCTGCCCAACAGAATCCATAGCATTTAGACTCGCTGTTTTAAAGCCCAAACTTAAGGCAAGATTCTCTCTCTCATTGCCATAGGGCGTGCCAGCAAGGGCTGCACTCCCTAAGGGGCAATCATCGCTTCTTTGCATACTTGATTGCAATCTCTCAATATCGCGTTTCAGCCCAACACACCAAGCCACTAAATGATAACCAAAACTTATAGGCTGTGCGTGTTGTAAATGTGTCATACCGGGCATTATAGTGTTTGTGTGGTGCTGTGCTATTGAAAGAAGAGATTCTATAAGCTCGATTAATAGCTTTTGTATACCAAGATTCTGCTTTCTACAATAGAGTTTAAAATCAAGGGCTACTTGATCGTTTCTACTGCGTGCTGTGTGTAGCTTCTTCCCCGCATCGCCAATCTTTTCACTCAAAGCCTTCTCTATTGCCATATGTATGTCTTCATCTTGCAAGGAAAAAGTGAAATTACCCTGCATAATCTCTTGCTTTATCTCTTGCAATCCATGCGTAATAGAATCTAGCTCGTGTATGTCTAAAAGCCCAATAGAATAAAGCATTTTTGCATGTTCGATGGAGCCTTGAATATCCTCTTCCCATAGATTTTTATCAAATGGAATACTCGCATTAAACTCATCAAGCAAAGTGTTTGCATCTGTTTGAAACCTACCAGCCCAAAGTTTCGCCATATATGTCCTTTATGTGAGCTTAAAATATCATGGTTAGAATGGTACAAAAATTTTGTTAAGTGTTGTTTGGCAATTGCATGTCATTCTTGGTATGATATGTTTTTATATATCGTTTGTTACCCAGTCATGCTAGATAAAGACAAGTTGAAATAGAAAAATTCTTTTAAAATATGAAATCCATTTATACAATCTTTTGTATGTGAAAGCTTTTCACATCCTTTCGTCTTACAATGTTGAAGTGTGGAGACATGCTGATCATGTGCGTGCTATGGGGGGGGGGGGATAAATATGTTGCAATGCTTTCCGATTTGTCTATACAACATTGGGGGTACATAGGGATTTATTGTTTTGTGCGAAAATCTTCATTTTAAGCTAGATTTTAACACTCATCCAGCTTAAAATCTTTTACAAACAACCCTTTATTATCAAAGCTAATCTCATATTTATGTCCTGTTTGCATATCAATAAGATAGCATTGCTCAAGCGTTTCGGTTACTGCTCTTTGTGGCGGGACTTGCTTTAAATGCAATAACACATCATCATAATCCCTGCATAAATCTGGGAATCCAAATAGCATTAATTTATATTGAAACATTGCATTTCCTTTTTAACTGCGTATTCCTAACATATTTGTTACAATTCGCATTCTATCCTAAAAATATTTTTTGTTATAATGAGTTGTTTAAAAACTACAAAAAGCGATATAGATATGTTTAAAAAAGTTGCATTTTTATTGATATTGCCATGTGTATATGTGATGAGTTTATATGCGGCAAGACCTTTTAATACCGATGATGCAAGGGTTGTGGCAAAAGGGCATTGTCAAATGGAGACATGGATTGAGCTACATGCACAAGGTGATAGTGAGCTATGGAGTTTGCCTAGTTGTAATCTTATTTGGGGGACTGAAATCACGCTTGGTGGTATGATAGGATTGCAGTCTAATTCTGTGCAGTTTCAGCTAAAAAAGCTTTTTGTTGATGCGGATGAGAAAGATTGGGGTATTGGCATTGCTGTTGGGAATATTCATAATTATCTCTTTGGGGCGGATAATGCAAATGAGATATATGCCTATATCCCTGCTACTTTTTTATTTTTAGATTCTAAGATTGCATTGCATGTGAATGTGGGGTATAATTTGCAAAGCTTTATGGATGGGATCTATACACTTGGTGTGGGCTTAGAAACAGAGATAGTATCTCGTCTATATGCCATTGGCGAAGTCTATTATAGTCGTTTTGACCCAGTTATGTATCAAGTGGGACTGCGAACATGGCTTGTGCAAGATATGCTACAGCTTGATGCAACTTATGGAAATGCTTTTTATGGCGGACTTGATTTTGTAAGCTTTGGTTTGCGTATATTACCGCCGAAGTTTTTGTGATATGGATTCTGGATTTACTATCTGTCGCTCTGATTGATAGCTGAAAAAGATTTTTGTGAATCATAAATGTGGGCAACATCTCTATTAAGTCTTTAATATGATAATCATTGATAGGTTTATTCTGAGAAAAATGCAATTAAGCTTCTTTGTGGAGATGTTTTTCGAGTAAGATTAGTGGCTTTGAGTAACAAGGCGGATAAATTACATGAAAGTACAGTGATTAGAATCTTTAGTGAGCATTTTCCAAAAGCACCATACATATTCAACACTTGTTTAGTCTCACAAAAGAGAGAACACAGAAACCAAAGGAGATAAAGGTGTTAATTATTATGCCTTTGGGGTTGGGGCTTGGCTTTATTGTGGCGGAGATATTTTTTGGCTCATTTTTCTTGCTTTTCATCGGTTTAGGGCTATGCATCACAGCGGGGATTGAAGCATTTGTTGGCTTTGGCAACATCATAGGCGGAAGTGTGGAGAGCGTGTATGCGTGGCAAGCGGTGAGCATTTGTGCTTTTGCTTTTCTCTGCCTTATTGTGCTAAGAAAGCCCATAAAATCGTGGTTTAAAGGCTCACAAGTCTATGAAGATTCTCTGCAAAATGGTGGCGGTATAGGCGAGATTCAGCAAGGAATGGTATATTTCAAAGGCACATTGTGGGCGTATGAAAAAGCCCCTACATTAGATTCTAATGGATTAGAATCTAGCACATTAGAATCTAACACGCCACTAAAAGAAGGCGATAGGGTGCAGGTGTTAGGGATTAGAGATAATAAGGCGATTATCAAGGTTTGAGTTTTTATTCCACGGTTACACTTTTTGCTAGATTTCTTGGCATATCCACATCATTGCCTAGCCGAATAGCAACTTCAAGGGCAAAGATTTGCAGTCGTGCTCTCCGCACACCGCACACTATGTAGATTAAGAAGAAACAACTTTGTTAGAATTGATAAAGATGTTTGGCATGCAAAAGACATTTATCCTGAGTTGTGTTACATTACGCCCTTTTACTACGCAAAGAAACATTGACATAGTGAAGCAATATTAAGTTGATTTAGAGGATAAAAAACACTAGCAAATTTCAGTCAATGATAAGTAGTGTTGCAATATATCGTAGAATATCGCCAAGCTCATATTGCAAAAGAGAGTGTTGAATTTAGGGGATACCTGTTTAGTTTTATAACTTTTTAGCAAAGCATACCGCATAAATCTCGTGTGTTTGCTTACGATATAGAGTTTCTAAAAGTTAAACTTTGCATGTAAAACCTTATGCCCCAACCTTTTGCGTATTAAATGTTACTTTACACACAAAAATGGTTTTTATAATAGGGCAATAATTCGCTTTATGCGTAGTTAGTGGATATTATACTAACAATGCAGTTACAACATACACTTAGGAATAGCTATGTCTAAGATTTTTACTTTACTTATCATATCGACTTTCACATTACTTACTGCCGCTTATGCTTCTAATGATTATGAACTTGGCATTGGGAATTCCCCAACACCATCAGCTAATTCTAAAAAGCAAGTAAATCTCGTGCAAGGACCAAATCTATCTAAAAAACTCATGCGTCCCAACACAGATAGAAAAGGTAATCACACGCCCACAAAGCATACAGAGTTGCCTTTGCTATGCATTAATGGTGATTCTAGAAGCTATACTTCAGATCTTTTATCCATCATGAGTCCTGAAGGTGGGGTTTTGACGCTCTGGGCGTTAAATGTGGGGAATTGGGTGTGGGGCTATTCTCTCATAGATAGTAAAGATTTCGGTGGGGCTAGGATTTGGCGGATTTTTAATAAGGCTGATGGAGTGCTGCTATACAAAATGCTAAAGAAGGCACTTGTCTAAGCGCATATAGAAATGGCGTGATTCACACATATTGCAATATGGAAGACCCTGCACAATTATGGACTTTCAATCTCTTTGATAATCAAGCCGTGCAGATTCAAAATGTCGCCACTAAGCAATGTTTGCAAACCCCAAGCAATCAAGCAACGAGGTTTTTCAGCATTTTTCTCACAAGCTGTGTGAAAGGTGGTAAGCTAAATAGCGATCAGCAATGGTTTATCATCGCGCCACCTTTAAATGCTGGTGTAGTGTTTAGTGTAGATGGCAAATAAAGGAATATTGATGAAAGTTGTTATACTTATGCTTTTTAGTTTTAGCCTACTTTTTGGAAAGATTGAGGACTATGTTGTCGGCACTTGGAATCTGCAAGGCTCTTCAGCTAGCACTGAAAATAAATAAAATAAATGGAATGTCAGTGTAAGACAGCTTATCACCGGTGATAATCCTGTGGATATTTTGATGGTGCAAGAAGCCGGCAGTGTACCTACAAGTGCAAGACCAACGGGCAGAATGATTCAGCCGGGTGGGACGCCTATTCAAGAATATGTTTGGGATTTGGGCACTCGCTCAAGACCGCGTTCTGTATTTATCTATTATGCAAATATTGATGCTGGTGCTAGAAGGGTTAATCTCGCCATTGTGAGCGGTAGACAAGCTGATGAAGTGTTTGTTATCTCGCAAAACACAATTGCACCTGAAGTTTCCCGTCCTGTGATTGGCATACGGCTTGGCAATGATGTGTTTTTTAATATCCATGCTCTTGCAAGGGGAGGCGGTGATGCTACAGCATTGGTTACAGCAGTGCATGATAATTTTCTTAATCGCACAAATTTAAATTGGCTCATTGCAGGTGATTTTAATAGAGATCCTGCAAACCTATTATCCGGACTTGATACAAGAATAACTAATCATACACGGATTGTTACGCAAAACTCGGCAACGCATTTTAGCATGGGTGCGGCAAATAGAATCCTAGATTATGCGATAGTTGGCAGAAGCTCTAATGACAGATCTCGCTTGGCTTTACCCACAATTACCGCATTACTCATGGCTGCTAGTGTGAGATTGCACCTATCATCAGATCACTTTCCTGTGCGTTTTGGGAAATTTTAATCATAAGGATTGTAATGAAAAGATTACTACTAGCTTTAATGTGCGTCATAAATGCTTATGCGATAGATCCAGATTTACCTGATTTTGTGGAATTTACACCGCCGATTTCACTAAGAAGTGCCTTTTCGGGTGATATTGTGGGCTTTGGAAAAGATAGAAATTGGGTTATACGTGATATTCCATTAACTGAAGATATGTTAAGAAACGATCCTTTTAAAGATTTTCATCTTGGGGTAGTGCAATTCGTGCAAGTTGGCACAAAAGATATGTGCTTAGCGATTGCTGAAAGCGGATTATTTACACGCAAATCCTGCAATGATGACTTAAAATCAAAAAGGTATGAAACCCTTATACAATCATTCCCACCACCACACCAGCAGTGCAAATCCGCTCTTTTGTATTGAATAAAAATGAATGTATGACAGTGTTTAATAACCCACAACTTCCAAGAGGCAGAGGCATAGGAATCCGCCCTTGTGATGTAGATAGTCTCTTTTCTGTGGATTTAGATAATCTTTTTTTTTGATAAATCCGCCAATACGAGATGCAATGCTGATTAATCCTTAAGAATCTCATAGATTTTGGTTTTTTATAGAGTTTCATTTAAGATTTGTTGTGTAGTAAATAAACTGCTGGTTAAAGTTAGATCCTGCAACATTAAAAAAATAAAATCTAGTAAAATGCCACAATATTTCTCAAAAACAATAAGCAATTCTTTTACATACGCCAAAATAAATATTAAGATTAGGTGGGGATTAGCTTGTTGGTACAGTTCTCAATGCATTAAAGCTAGAATCTAACATTGCGTTTTCTAAGCTTCTTTGCGAGAAGAGAAACCGCCCATCACACACAAATCCAAGCTCCTGCCAATCTATGTCATTTAGCTTATCACATAAGTTTTGTAGCATTATAGAATCCACTTTAAACTTTGGAAAAATCGCTAAAATTGAGCCATCATAGGCTTTGCAAGGGTGTAAGAAAAAGGGCTTAATATTTCGCGTTTTGGTATTGACATAAATGCGAGGCATTTCGCTTTTATGATAATCTCTCCCCCATTCCCACCAATTTGCTTCATTAAACTTTCTAATTTTTCGCTGTAATAATTGCGTTTTAAAGCCCTGTAAATACGCACAATCCCTACCATACTCACCATATATCATTTTCTTTGTTTTGCCACTTTTGCAAGTTTGTGAGCCGACAAATTCTACATTACCCCATTTTTCGTTTCCAAAGATAGAATCTGCCCCACTCACCGCCCCAACTTTTACAAAAAATAATGAATTAAAAGGAGTCGTGTAAGTCTTTTTTGTAAATAAAATCTGTCCATTTATGCAAGAAAATTCTTTTAAACATTGTGTTTTACGCGTGAAATCCCCTTTAACAAAACGCCATATTATGCAGTTTGGCTGGGCTTTTGCAAAAATCTTTCTATCTCCTAACTCTACAAAATGCGTAATACTACCTGTGCGAAATAAAAACCCATTAAGCTTCACACTCGCAGTGCTTTTTAAAAAATCTCTAGGCGTGATAAAAATTAGCTCCCCGCCATCATTTAAATGCAAAATACACTTATAAATAAAAAACAAATATAAATTACTTCTTTCATCAAACATAGACATAAAGGGCGTTAAAAGCTCTTTTGTGTGAGCTCTAATATCTTGGAATCTCACATAAGGGGGATTGCCAATAATGGTATCAAATTTTTCACTCACAGGATAGCTAAAAAAATCGAGTTGCAACGCCCCTTTACAAGCAATGCTAGAATCTAGCTCAATTCCCACTTTATTGCTAGGTAGATTCTCATAAAACGCCCCATTACCACAGCTTGGCTCTAAAAATCGCCCATTATTTTGCACTAAAGCTAACATATCGCTTACAATATGCGGCGGGGTAAAGACTTGCCCTAAGCTTTCAACATCAAGATTCATAAAAGTATTTCCTAAAATGCAAATACGCATCAGCCCTAAGTTTTAAAGACTACTCAAATGTGCCTAATAAAAATTCTTTCACTTATTCAAAATCTCTTTGCATAATTTGGCGATTATTATCCCATTTTGCTTGAAAGGGCAGATTATTACCATTTGGCAAGATAGATTCTAGGCATTTAAGCGAAGTAGCAAATACATCACTAGGATTATCTTTATTGATGATTAAAAAATAACAATCCTTGTCGTTTGTCTCTAAGTTTTCTTTTAGCGTCTTAAAATATGTTTCCCAGCTTACTCCATTGCCAAAAGGTGGAATTTTACCTGTTAAAGCATAGTAGATTCCAAGTTTGCAGTTGAGATTATCGGTCGTTTTTGTCGTGCTAACCTTGATATTCACAGGATAAAACACATTATTTTCATAAAAACTAAAATCCACCCAATCACGCATATTTGGACGATTTATCGCAAAGTGAGAATCTAAAAGATTAAAAATCTCATCTTCATTAAAAGCAGAGTTAATTCGCCCATCGCGACTTTGTTCGCTTAAATGCAGATTTTGCTGTTTTAAAAATTTCACAATTTTTTCAAGTTCCTTGGGTAAAGCCATTTTATTCACTTTTACAACTCCGTTTTTAGTACCGCACCATTTGCAGCATTGCTTACAAGTAGCGAGTAGCGTTTGAGCCATTTGCTCTTTATCTCTTTTTGTATTGGCTTCCATTTTGCCTTTCTAGATTCTAGAATCTTAGAATCTACCTTTAGCTCCAAGCTCCCACGCGAGACAGAAATCTCTATAATATCACCATCTTCAATGAGTGCGATAAGTCCCCCTTCAGCAGCCTCCGGGCTTATATGCCCGATACAAGCCCCCCTTGTCGCCCCGCTAAATCGCCCATCGGTTATGAGTGCCACGCTTTCGCCTAAGCCCATTCCCATAATAAGACTTGTGGGGCTTAACATCTCTTGCATTCCCGGTCCCCCCTTTGGTCCTTCATAGCGGATAACTACCACGCTTCCAGCCTTTACCTTGCCCCCTGCGATGCCCTTAATCGCTTCATCTTGGGAGTTAAAGCAAATTGCCTTGCCGCTAAATTCTTTCATAGATTCTGCCACTGCAGCAACTTTTAGTACCGCGCCTTGTTCGCAGAGATTACCAAAAAGGATTTTTAATCCGCCAACTTGTGAGTAGGCATTGTCATTATGGCGGATAATTTCGGGGTCTGTGATATTTGCGTTTGCTATTCTCTCTCCCAAAGTCTCCCCTGTGATTGTGAGGGCGTCTAAATACAAGCTTTGCGTTGTCTCTTTGGTGCTTTTCAGGGAGTTTGCTTCTCGTGCTTCGGCACTACCGCTTAGGTAGCTTCTCGCACTCAAAGCTTCACAACCCTGAAAATCACTCAAAGATACTTCCGCATTAGAATCTAGCTTAGTGAAACTTGCTTGGGATTCTGCAATGTTAGAATCCACAATTCTAGTATTTGCGGTGATGCTAGTGGGGCTTTTTGTGGATTTTAGGGGGGAGCTAGACATAGAGTCTGCGGTTCTCCTAAAATCCACAAAATCGCCGCTATGATTACCCAAAGACGAATTGCCACGCTTAGAAATCTCATTCATCACTGCCGACACTCCCCCTGCTCGGTTAATATCCTCCATATGCACACTACTTAACGCCGGGGCGATTTTGGCGATATGTGCGACATTTGCGGCAATATTATTGATAGATTCTAGGTTGAAATCCACTTCCGCTTCCTTAGCGATGGCTAACATATGCAAAATCGTATTTGTGCTTCCCCCCATTGCCATATCCACGACAAAGGCATTATGCACGGCTTTTGCATTTAAAATATTGCGGAATCTAAATTTTTTACTTAGGCTAGAATCTAGGGCAATCTCTACAATGCGTCTAGCCCCCTGCCTTAGTAGCTCTTCTCTTTCAGGTGTTAAAGCCGGGATCGTGCCATTGCCCGGCAACGCCACGCCCATAGCTTCACACAGCGTATTCATAGAGTTTGCAGTAAACATTCCACTACAACTCCCCCCACTAGGACAGGCTTGACACTCTATCTCGTGCAGTCTTTTTTCGCTAATCTTACCGCTTTCATACGCACCTACTGCTTCAAATGCTGAGTTTAAATCAAGTATTGTGCCATCTTCTAGTCGCCCTGCTTTCATAGGACC
>NZ_FZMS01000037.1 GCF_900198365.1 Helicobacter bilis
GTCTATTTCATCTAACATGTTTTTATAGACTTCTGGCAGATTTTGTGGTATAATGTGGTTATCCGCTTTTATTTGCGGAGTGTTGGCGTCAGCGTGTGGCTCATAACCATAAGGAGCTTGAAAATGGTTAGCCTTTTGGCTTTCCACCACATCTTTATATGCTTTGGAATTTTTATAACTACCTTTTTCAAAATACATACTTTTAAATGCTAATTCATTGCCTTTTTTACGGATACTTTCCACTATTATTGCGTGTCCATTAATTTGCTTAAAACTTAAGATTACATCTTGTCCTAAATCATCTTTACTAAAAAATGTTTCGTTAGCGGTTTTTGCAATATTCCTATAATTTGCTATATCGCTATATTCTACTGGCTTTTGTCCGCTTTGTTTAACTAAGTTAGATTCTACTCCGTGCCGATTAAGCGTGTGGTTAATTGCTTGATAGTCAATGGTTACTCTTACATCATTTGCATATTTAAAACCTAATTGTTCCGCTTCTGTTTTGCTTAACTTGTCGATAGCTATTTTTTTATTATTCTTATGTGCGTATTCTATAATTTGTGGAGTAAAGTTTGCTTCCCCGATGATTTGCATGTCTCGCCCTTTTTGTGGGCTTGTTTCAATAATATTTATTATTTCTTGTATGCTTTTAGATTCTATATTGTCATATTGTGGCGTAGTAAAAAAATCTTTATTCCCATTCAAAGAAGATGTTTCGCCTTGCGGCTCAACATGAGGATTTTGCATTTCAGTATGAGGGTTTCCCTTTATTTTTCCACTTTTTGCATACTCATCTATGATTTGTTGTTCGTATTCCTTGCTTAGTCTTGTAAAGTTTTCCCCCATTGCATGAATGGCTTTATTTACGATTGTAGCCTCTTCGCTTGTGAGTTTTCCTGCAAACTCTCTAGCCAACTCTTTATTAGAAAATAATGCAGAAAGTAGCTTATCTTGGCTTTCTTTCTTACTTGAGAGATGTTTTAATACATTATAATCGCTTATTTTATCCATGAAGTTACCCATGAATGTGGGGTCTTTCATTTCTTTGCTTATAATTCTATCGCTTTGCAAACCTTTAAATATTTCATAATTTGAATCTATCTCGCTTTTATTGAATTTTGCTAGTTTTCTGTGTATTGAGGCTTCTTCATTATCTAGGTATCTGCTTATTTTTATGTTTTTTAAATCATCTGTGCTTAGATTCTTTAAATCTTTAATGCTGTTGTATGCCTTACTTGCCCCTTTTGCTAGTGTGCCTATTGCCATTACACCTGCAGCACTTCCTAACGCATTGCCTGCGGAAAATTCTAGCATTTGTGTTGTATCTACTTCCCCACCCACTTCTTTTCTAAGCGTTACATAATCTAGCGGACTTGCTGCAAAGCTTATTGCCCCTGCTTTTGCGGCTTCTTTACCTAAGCCTTTAAATCCTGCATTCTTTAAGGCTATTCCTGCCCCTTTTGCTCCTAGTTGCGCGCCTTTTGCTGCCCAACCTCCAACTGGAATAGAACCTAGTAAAATATCATTCCAATTATTTACAATGATTTTATCAAGGTTAGCTGTTAGACCATCTTCATCTAAATAATACTTTTTACCTTGTTTATCAATAATAGCTAGGGCTTTTGCCTTTTTATCATAGACTGCGGCGGCATATCCCCTCTCTTTTGCCTTTATATCCATTTCTTCAAGTTTTTTTTGCAGATCTTGTGATGCGGTTTGGCTTGATTTCATTGCATTTAAAACACTAGAATATGCTGAATCAATCTTTATTAAATCTGTTAATAAATCCGGGTCAATGTATCTTCTTGTATCATTTCTTAATAATTCTTCTACTCGCTTTTCTTCGCTATGCACCATCTTATCCCAAAGTGCCCCAGCCCAATTTTGCTGTCTTTTTAAATAGTCTTTTTCTTTCTCGTTTAATTGCTTGTATTCTGTTTTACCCCTTAGTCCTTGTCTTATTTGTGCATCTTTTAGCTTTTGTTCATCAAAGTTTTTTATACCTAGCATTTCATGGTTTATTCCCGTTTTTGCTAAGTAATCATAGAGTTCGGTTTCGCTTTTCTTTATTTGATCGCCGCTTTTGTTTATAAGCTCAAGGCCTTCTCTTCCCATGTCTTTAATATTGTTTGCAATAAAAAGAGGGTTTGCTAATCGTGTTATTTCAAACTTGTCTATGCTTTGTGCGAGTAAATCTTTTGAATATTTTAAATCGTAATGGTCTTTTGCGGTTTGCTTTGCGGTTAGAAACTCTTTTACAAACTCTTGATATTCTTTGTTATTTATATCAAAGTCTTTTGTTGTGTTTGGTGTTTGCCCTATTGGCTCTTGTGTGTTTATGCTAGATTCTGTATTGTTTTCTTGTTGTGTTGGCATAGGTTTATGCTGTGTAACTATATCAATATTATCTACTTGTATTTCTTTGTTTTGTTCTTTAACTTCTTCTTGTGTTAGTGTTGGGTTTAAAGAGAGAGTCATGTTTTACCTTTTTGTCTGGCCTTTGGTGTTAGTTGTTTATATATAAAATCTTATTTAGCTTGAATGAGTCTTATGGCTTCATTTATTCCTGCATCACCTTTTTCATTCAATACGCCTAAGGCCTTTCTGTTTCTCTCAAAGCTATCGCTTAAGGGCTGTTTGCCTTGTGCTGTATTTAAATCCTTTTTTAGCTCATTTAAGAGATACATTTTCAAACTATCGCTTTGTGAGACTGGAATACCTGCATTTTGCATATAAGACATTTTTTCATTCATGTAGTTCATGCCATTCTCTAAGCCTGATACTACGCCCGCATAATAGTTTTCCCTACCTTTCCATGTATTATCAATGACTGCTTTTGCATCATTTATATTTTGATTTGTCCTTTTTCCAGCCCCTCCATTCATAAGACTTGCTAGAGTGTAGGCATCCATTTTATTTCTACTTAGAATCTTTTCATTTGCACTATTTGAGAGGTTTATAAAGCCATTTGTAGCATCATTAATTTTTCTTCCAAGACTTGCCATAGCATGACTATTTAAAAAAGTATTAGAATCTTGTTCTAGGTAAGTCTTTTCATAATGGGATACACCATCTAAAAGACTTTTAGAATCTGCAAAGAGTCCTGCTAACTCATTTTTTGCTTTGCCTATGTCTGTTTTTTTCACATTGGCGTTTAAATCCATATTCACATAGCTTAGATTTATTCCCAATTCTTTGGCTAAAAAGGCATCAGCTAAACTTAAATGCTCTTTTCTGTCAAAGTAGCTTATACCTGTATTCCTGTAAAGCTTTGGTGTTGTGGCTTGTTGCAGGTGGTTAAGCTCTTCTTGTGATTGTGTTTCTTGTGGATTATATGTGTTTGTTATGTTTTCTTTTGTTTGCGTGTCTGCAAACATGAGATTATTTGTATCAAGTGGGGTGTTTTGTGATTGTGGATTTGTGTTTTTATAGTTTATAAAGGCTTCTTGTAGGGCTTTATCATGCAAAGCTTGTGTAAATTCATCTTGATCTTTTGTAGATTCTGTGATATTAGAATCTATACTTGCTTCTTGTGGTTTGTCTGCTATGAGTGGGAATGCCATGATTGATCCTTTTTAGTTTTTAGTAAATCTTTGTTTGTTAGTTTCTTTCCATTGGTGGTTGTGTTTGCCATAGTTTGTCATATGCATATATAAATGAACCATCTGGATTAGTTAAATACCGCTTATTACCTTTACCATCGATTTCAAAAGCCCTTAAGTCTCGACTTGTAATCATAGAATCATAATAAATTTGATTATTTCGTGCTGACGCTGCTATGGCTTTTTGTGTGGCAGCATTAGCATCTGCAACATATTTGCTTGTTTCATTATTCTGCCGTGCGATTTTTTCTTTTGATTGAATATCCTTATCTGTGATTTTTTCGTTTGATTGTCTATCTAAATCATTTTCTTTGCTTTGATGCGTTCGTGTTTTTAGTGCTTCTTCTGCTTTAAATAGTCTTTCTTTTTCTGCTTCTTTTGTAGCATAATCTCTTTGCTTCCAATTCTCAATAGCATTCATTGCCATTTGTGAATTTTGGTTTAAAGAATCTACAATAGATTGAAAACCTTGTCTTATGCCTGCATGTCCTGTGTCTTGCACTCTTCCTAGTGTGGGATCTGGCATTGCCATTGTTTATCCTTTTGTTTAATTTTTTAAAGCTTTTATCTTGTGCTTTTGCATGTCGCTAACTAGATTCTAAGATTTGCATTATGGCTTTGCAAGTTTTAGCCCTTAAAATAGCTAGGAGTTACCTATATGCGTAATAACTAGCTATTTTAAGGGCTAATCTTGTAAATGTATAATCAAAGCTGAATCTTTAAAGCTTTTTCATAAATTGCTTGTGCGAAATCTCTATAATATAACGGATGCGTATAATACCTATCACCTCGCAATATCTTTAAACATTCTGTAATATCTTCTATGCTATCACGCAATTTCAACATATCTTTAGAATCTAAAAAGCAACATGCAAAGTTATAAGCGATATAGTCTGTATCATCGCATCTTACTTGTATAATATAATCATTACATGCAGATAAATCAAGGGGTGGTTTTGCTTCATTTAAAACTAGGCTTGTAATTTTTGCATTTTCCCCATACAGCTTTTTCATTGCCTCTTGTATATGCTCTTCTTGTATATGCTCGTTTGGCAGGGCTTTATCAAAGAGTATCGCTAACATTTTTGTATTTTTTGGGGTGTTTAGGAGTTTATATTCTAGCATGTTTTAATCCTTTTCTTTGTAATTTTTTTTAAAGCTTTCATCTTGGTTATGCAATTTAAGGGATTAAGTAGTTTTTATGCTAGTCATTACGCATTTAGGTAACTCCTAGCATAAAAACTACTTAAAACCCATAAAGCCATAACGCAATCTTAGAAAGCTAGGTTTGTTTGCCTGTTTTGTTTGCGCATTCGTAGTTCCTTTTTAGCTTATTTGCTTTTCCTTGTCATGTCCGCCCTTTCTGTCATGTTGAGCGATAGCGAAACATCTCTCTAGCATGAAAATAAAGATGTTTTTACTTCGGCTCAACGAGACAAGGTGGAAGGGCAAACAAAGTTTTTGCATAACAAAAACAAACGCATACTTCACATTATTGCCTTTGCATTGGCAAATCTTCCTGTGGGGGATTATTTGCTGAGGGCAGATTCTGTGCTTGTGTATTTGCTTGTTCTTTTGGGGGATTATTTGCTGCTTGTGCTGTGTTTTGCTGTGGTTTTTGGCTTGAGACATTCGCACTTGCAGACTTTAATCCACTTGCTGTATTTGCCGCATCAGTTATCCCTTTTTCATGGTAGGCTTTTTGCTCTTTGTAGCGTTCATTTTCTATTTGCCTTTGTTTTTCTTTTGCTTTTCTTTCATCTTCGGCTATCTTTGTTTGCCATACGCCTAAACCTAAGCCTATTAACGAATTTGCCCCACCTATTCCCACTTGCGCCCAATCTGCACTGCCCATGCCTTTACTCATATCTGTCCTTTTGTCTTGTTCTAATTTGCCTGACTTGACATAGTCTGCTAACGATGCTTCTAGTTCCTTAGATAACCCGCTTTGTGTTGGCGTGTAAAAACTTTCCTGTGGCGGATTAACAATGTTATTTACTTTATTATTAAAGCTTTGCATGTAGTCATCTGTGGATTTTGCAAAAGAAAAACCGGTATTTGTTTTCGACATTATTTATCCTTTTTTTTGTTTGTCTTTTTGCCCTTTTGTCATGTTTAGGCGTTAAAAAAAGCCAAAAAATCTCTAGTTTCATTTAAAAGAGATGTTTGTACTTCGTCCAAAAGAGACAAGCAAGGCAAAAATCACTCATTAAAACTTATTGCCTCTCTAATGGTAACTCACTACCTGTTAAACTACTGCTACTTAAGCCACCACTCAGACTGCTCTCTTCTAGCTTATCGTCTTTTGCTTGTTCTGCGAAGTTTGTGCTAGTTGCAGCAGCGGCTTTTGTTGCTTCATTTTGCCTTGCCTGTGCTGTTTCTAGGTTTTTTTGCTGTTGTTCGGCTTGTTTTTGTTGCTGTTCTAGCTGTTTATTTGCCGTCTCTGCTTGTTTTGTAGCTGCATAAATATTTGCTGCTGCACCTAATGCTGCACCTACGCCACTTGCTATTCCTCCTGCTAGTGCGCCCCATGCCATGATTAATCCTTTTTTAATAAATTTAAATTTTTAAAAGCTTTCATCTTGTGGTAACATTTAAAAGATTTTTGATTTTTTGACTAGTCATTACCACTTAAGGTAACTCCTAGCCAAAAAATCAAAAAAACTATTAAAGCCTACCATCAATCTTATAAAGCTGGTTTGTTTGTTTGCAAGGTTTCAAACCTTGTTTGCCTTGCTGTTTGCAAGTTAGAATCTGTTAGCTAAGATTGCAAACTAGCGACTTTAAAGCGTGAAGTATTTTTGATTGATTTTAAGGGTTTTCAAGGAAAATGCAAGGGAGTGTATATTAAATACATGACCGAAGCATTTTACGCAGAATCCCTTAAAAGCAACAAAAAGACAAACGCTAATGCTAATTAAGCTAAAGGGGATTTATAGATAATCCCCCTCAACGCCTCTTTAGATTCTGCTAATTCCACCTGCTTACATAAACTCTGCTTATAGCCTAAAAGCTTTCCTAGATTGCTTATATAAGCTTCATTTTTAGCAATAATCTTAGCTGCCAAGTTTGCTACACTCATGCCCCGTTTTTTAGCAATTTCGCTTAAAAGCGGAGTGGGCGTATTATTATCTGCTAAATACTCTTGTGCCTCTCTTTTTTGGGATTCATAAGTTGCAATTTCACCCTGTGTTACTCCTGCTTGCATGTAGCTTACTTCTCTTTCAAAGTAAAAGCTAATTTGTGCTTTTAAATCCTCTTTTAACTCATCTAAGCTTTTTTCTATAAAGCTTTGTGTCTTTGTATCATATCTTTGACCAATGAGTATTTCTTTTCCTTGTGGGATTTCTACTGCAAAAATCGCTTTTTCGTCCCATTCCCTTAATTGTGTGCTATCAAATATTTGAACTACTTCATCATCTTGTATCATTGCGTATAATACGCCATCTTTTGCTTTCATATTCTAATCCTCATAACTTTTTAAAATGGTTTCTAAGTGTTTTAACCTGCCCTCGCATGTTTTATCATCTTTTGTAGCATTAAAAGCCCTCTCATACTCTTTTAGCGCGTAAGCTTTCATTGAATCTATATCGCAGACATAGTGTTTAATCTGTAATTCTTGCTCTTTTATAAGCCTATTTTGTGCTTCAACGCTAAGATTTAGGGCTAGATTTTGTGCTTCTAGCTTTTTGTTTTCAATACCCAAATACATGATAATAAACAAAAAGATAAGATTAATAACACTAAAAATAACTACAAATGAACGCATAGCTATTGCCTATTCATCGGCAGTGCGCCTGAATTTGTATCGCTTTGTTGTGAATCCACTGCCACGCCTTGTGCTTGGGCTGGTAAGTCTTCAGGCGGGGATTCTTCAGATGGGGCCTCCTCTGCATTCTGTGCGGCATAAATCTCATACACTAAATCAAAAAAGGCTTCAATGGGCTGAGATTTAATCTCTTCTTGCACTCTTTGTGGAAGTTCATTTGCAAAAAAGGCAATGAGTTCTTTTATATTAACTTCTGGGTGGCGGCTTTGAAAATCTTGCTTTATGGCTTCAATATTTGCAAGCTCGCTTTTCCCTGCGATTGTGTCTTGTAACTCTTTTACCTTTGCTACTCTTGGCTCTACTAATGCATTTACGAATTTATTTTGTTCTTCAATGACTTTTTTAAAGAATGTAACTCTATCACTAAAAAACAACTCTTCAAGCACTGAATCATTATCAATTAAAGCGCTTATATGTTCTGCAAAGTCGTTTTCAACACTTGCTTCAATGTCTTGGAGTTCTTTTTGTATGGCTTCTAGCTGCCCTTGCTCCTGTGTGGTGTCGTATTGGTTTGTTTGTTCTTGCATTTTTTATCCTTTTTTATCGTTAATATTCGTCTTTGTTATTTCATTTCAAAGATTAAGGTAAAAAATAGCTAGCTATTTTTTACCTTAAAGCTTTAAAAGCAAATAATCAAATACTAGAATATGGGTTTATCTTGCAAGGCTTATTAGCTTTGCAAGATTCCTGTTTGCTTGTTTCTTGTCTTGCGTGAAAGCAAACATCTAACCTTTATGCAAGTAAAGATGTTTCGCCTTGCGGCTCAACATGACAAGCGAGAGTCTTAACGAAACAATATACCTGTTTGCTTTAACTAGATTCTAAGGTTTGCATTATGGCTTTGAGGGTTTTTTTGAAAAAATAGCTAGGAGTTATCTTTTGTGATAATGACTAGCTTATTTTTTCAAAAATCGCTTAAATGTATAATCAAAACTGAATCTTTAAAAAAGACAAACGCTAACTATAGATTGTGCCTGAAGAAAAATATAACACCCTCACCTTTATTCTCCCCTTTCTTTCACTTGTCTCAATGGTTAGCATAGAATCTTGCTTTAAGCTTGTCTCAACTTTTGATTTATGCACCGCCTGAGCGCTTAAATCAATGTCATTTAATAAAAAGTCGCTTGAAAAATCAAAGCCTACATCAATTGTGCCAGCATCTGCTTTTTCTATAATCTCAATACTTGCAGATAAAATCTCGCTGCCCTCTCGCATTAAAAAGATGTTGTTTTTATCCTCTTTCAAGTTTTCTAGGTTTATTTCATGTGCTACTAAATAGCCTAGTGCGTGTATTCTGTCTGTTTGTGTCATGCTTATGCCTTTTATTTAATTTCTTGTATGGTAGTTTGTTTTTTTATTCATTTAAAGGGGGGGATATTTTGTTTTTGTGTTTTTTTTAAATTTGCGAAATGTATAACCAAATTGAAAGATTTAAAAATATTTTAAAGAAAAAATTATATATGTGTATATTTTGAAGTATAATTGTAGTGCCGCTTAAGCGACCAACTTAAGCGGTAAGATTCTCGCTTTTCTAGCAAGTGCAGGAAATCTAGCAAGTGCAGGAAAGGAGGTATCTTTCAATGAATAACAAGCTTATTATAATAGCATTCTTGCTATTTGTACTTTTTGTTAGTGTGGCATATTAACAAAATTTAGTAAATATTACAATTTGTTACAATGCTAGAGAGTAACAGAAAGGAGGCTTTGTTATTCTTTTTACAAACTTAAAAAGGAATCTCTAACAACTCTTTTAACTCGCTTATTTTATCATTCAAACTCATAATATAATTAATGTCAATATGTGTATTTCTTAAAATATCCCTCCTTTGCTTCTCTAAATTATGTATCTTAAATCGTAGAGCTATCTTATAAAATAACTCTGTATCTATGCTTTCAATCTCTTTAAAGAGATATTCTCTTAACTTTGGGCTGTCTTTATTTTCTAAAATGTCTTGAAATACATCTTTATTGAAAAAATCATTAGCGTTTAATATATCTTGTATAATAAATCTTTTCTGTTTATCTTGGGCTAGTTGGGTTAATATAAAATCTTGTTCTTTTTTCTCTTGGCTGCTGTATTCTCTTGGCTCTTGTGCTGGCAGAGAGATATAAGATTTTAAATACTTTTTTATATACTCTCTTGTAAAAATGTCTTTTGTGTTATTTAGAATCTTTTCATAACCTTGTATTATCTCTTTTTTCTCTTTTATGCTTTTTGCTAAACCTGTTTCTACCTTTAAGCAATAATCTAGCCCATCATATTCAATAAATGGCAAGTCTTTTACATCACCCTTTATGTAAAACTCGTTTAAATCCTTATAATCTTTATGTAGTCGTGTGATTTTAGTCTCAATATATCCATTTTCAAAGCAGAGTTTATACGCCCTTATGCTTCCGGTTCTACCTGCATCATCTGAATCTAGGGCTATACAGAGTGTTATATCATCTTTTAAAAGGCGGCTTAATAATCGCAGTTGATTTACATGCAAATTTGCACTACAAATAGCAACTGCTGGTATCTCTAATAAATTACAAGTGAGTGCATCAAAATAGCCCTCCACAATATAAAGTTTTTTATGCTTATGCTTTTTTAGAATCTCATACGCATTTGTGTAGTTATATAGAATGCTATTTTTCTTGTATAAAAAGCTCTCTTTGCTATTTATGTATTTTCCTGCTTTATAAAAGTTAGCAAAATCATGGACTCTGCCACTAAATCCTACTATCCTGTTTTTTTCATCTCTAATACATAATAAGATTCTGTCCTTAAAAAAGTTATGTCCCTTTTGTGTTAAAAATCCTAAAGAAAAGGCTAGTTGTGTCCCTAAAATCGCTTTTATTTCTTCTAACTCTAAGCAATACCCAAATCCATACTCTTCTAATACATCTTTTTTAAAACCCCTTTTTGCTAAATACTCTACAAGCTTTTCATTCTCTAATAAAGCTTTATAGCTTTTATAATACAGCTTTTCTAATCTTTCTTGTGTGGCTAGGCTTTTTGCGTAATCTTTGTTTTGTGTTTCTTCTACCTGAATGCCGCATATTTGGCCCGCCTTTTTTATTGCGTTTGTAAAATCTAGCCTTTCATATTTCATTATAAAATCAATGCCATTTCCGCCCTCACCGCACCCAAAGCAATGAAATATATTTTTTGCTTTGCTTACGCTCATGCTTGCTGTGTTTTCATTATGAAAAGGGCATTTTGTGATGTAGTTTGCCCCGCTTTTTTTCAGTGGAATGTAGCTTTGTATTATTTCTACAATGTCGATGTTAGATTTTATTTGGTTTATGTTCTCAATCATTCTTTATCCTTAAAAGCTTTCATCTTGGTTATACATTTAAGGGATTAAGTAGTTTTTATGCTAGTCATTACGCATTTAGGTAACTCCTAGCATAAAAACTACTTAAAACCCATAAAGCCATAACGCAATCTTAAAAAGCTAGGTTTGTTTGTTGGCAGGGTTTATTAGCTTTGCTTTTTCCTGCCACTTTGTTTGGCAACTTAAAACAGATTCTAAGGTTTGCAAAAAGTAAAGATGTTTAGCTAATTGCAAAAGTAAGAGTCTCGTGCGGCAGTATCTTTTAGCAAATCACTCTTAAGCGTGAAGTATCTCTACTTTGAAATAAAAAAGATGTTTTTGCTAAAGCCTCAACAAGACAAATCTGCCCGTTTGCTTTAACTAGATTCTAAGATTTGCAAGTTGCAAAAGCAAGTCTCGTGCGGCAGTATCTTTTAGCAAATCACTCTTATTGCTTTAACTAGATTCTAAGGTTTGCATTATGGCTTTGCAAGTTTTAGCCCTTAAAATAGCTAGGAGTTACCTAAATGCGTAATGACTAGCTATTTTAAGGGCTAATCTTACAAATTGCATAATCAAAGCTGAATCTTTATTAAAACATAGGTAGTTCACTTAAATCTATCACCATCCCCCCCCCATGACTGAATCCTTTGCATTATAATCTTTATCCTTATATATATGCTTTGGATCTTTCTCAAACATTTGCGTTTTAAAGTTTAGGAATATTTCCTCTTTAAAATGTTTGCCTGTTTGCTTGTTTTTCTTTACTTTTAAGCGTTTTATGGCATAACTTGTTAATGAATTATCCTTATTTTCTACATTCTCTAAGTGCATAATAATACTTGCTTCATGTGCGCCTTTTTTACTCTTAAATGGTGTGTCTGGATCGCTTTTACTTGTTTGGACTATTAGCAGTATGATTAATTCTTTTTCATGTGCTAATTTTCCTAAAATCTCAAACTTTTCAGTCTCTTTTTCTTCACCATTGCCAACTTTTGTGTTATTGTTTTCTATTCGCATTTGAGAATCTATTAAAAAGACTTTTATGCCTTTTGTGCGCTCTAGCGTTATTATTGTGTCTCTTATCTGTCGTATATCATAACCATTTGTAATTGTGATGAGATTTTCTTTTTTTAAGAGTGGGTTTGGGTATTCTTTTCTTCTTCTTATATAAGCACTCAAAGTAAATTCAAAGCAAAAAAAGCATACCATCTCTTTTGCACTCATATTTTCTAGCATTTGTGTTGTAAGTGTAGTTTTCCCTGCTTCATAATCCCCACTTATTAGGATTAATTGCCCTGTTGCTAAACCGCCATTAAAAGCAGTGTCTAAAAACTCTATACCTGTGGAATATGTCTTTTGTGGATCGTATTCTTGCAAGGCATTTTCTGCATCTGCAAAGCTTATAAAGTCTGGGGCTAGGGCTGTATATTGATAAGGGGTTAATAGATTTGTGTCAAGTTGTATAACTTGTCTTTGTTGCACTTGTTTGAATATGCAACTTGCTAATTCCTCTTGCCTGTCTAATTGGACACAATATTCATACTCTTTTATGAGTGGGGCTAGATTTGCTACTTTGCTTGCCTCTGTGTATTCTTTTATAAAATTAGAATCTTGCAGGGTTAGTATTTTGTTAAAAAATAGATTTTCGTTATAGGTTTTAGATTCTAGCATTTCTTCTAGCATTGCATAGGCTTTTTTTGCTGTGTCGCTAAACTCTTTTGCTATCTGTTTAAAGGCTTCTAACTCCTTTTGTGTTAGTGAATGATTTATGAAACTTTTTAAAAAAATAGCTTCTAGGCTGGTTCGTATTGCTTGTTGTTGCATTTTGTTTAATCCTTTCTTTTGTAATTTTTTAAAGCTTTCATCTTGGTTATACATTTAAGGGATTAAGTAGTTTTTATGCTAGGAATTCACGCATTTAGGTAACTCCTAGCATAAAAACTACTTAAAACCCATAAAGCCATAACGCAATCTTAAAAAGCTGGTTTTTATTTCTTGCGTTTCCGCATACGCCTTTGCTTTTTTGCTACGCTCAAAATAACAAAATTAATCCATTGCCCTGCTTACTAACTCCTGCAAAAAATACTTAATCCCTGCTTGCTTTATGTCTAAAATCTGTGCAATAAAGTATTTTCTCTTAAGTCTTAAGCCCTCATATTCTGTGATAAACTGCCCTTTTGTATCAAGCCTTGCACTCCTTGCTTTGAGATTTGCAAGGGCGATTATAGAATCTTGAAGTTTTAGCATGATTGTCGCCTTGTTCTGCTTTTGTGTATCAAACAATATGCGTTTTTCCAAATCAAACAAAACATAATCTTTATAAGGGGCTTTTAAGCTTTCAAATATCATGTTTAAAGCTTCTAACTCTTGGCAGGTTATATGGCTAGAGTTTTTTATAACTTGTAAAATATCCATTTTAATCCTTTCTTTTTCTTTTGGACTTTTTGTCAAGTCAAGGCGTTAGCTAAAAATCCTTTATAACGCTAATAACTTTGCTAATTCCGCTTCTTCGTCAAAGTCTTTATATCTCTCACTAAAGCTTTTATATTCGCTAGATTCCATAACTCTTTCTTCATGCTTTCTTTGCTGCTTAGTTTGGATTGGATATAAATCTGTCCAGCCCTTTGCTATGGTGTTTTCTACAATGGCAAACATATCAAAGCCTCTGTATTTTAACTGCATAAATTTCGCTTGTATGCGTTTTAGCGTATGCTTGGATAGCTTCTTTTTCTCGCTTCGATATTCAATGTAATTTAAATATGCTTCTCTCTCTTGTGGCTCTAATTGGCTTGTAAAAGAAAATAATTCGTTTTTCTCTTTTGCCCTATCTTGCCTTGTCTTTTCATCTGCTTTTTTAATCGCTTCCTTGCATTGCTTCCATAGCTTTGATATGTCTAGGATTGCATATTGTCTTTTTGTATCTTTTACCCCGTTTTCGACTTTGTCGGATTCTTTTGTTTTGTTTATATCTATTATATTATTATGTGTGGTAAAATTTGGTTTAACGATATTTTGTCTTGTCTCTTTGCTGCTTTTAGCGGATTCTGCACTCAATGCTCGGTCATTATCGTTTAGATAACTCCTTTCGCCTTTCGTTTGAAAACCGCTAAAATCATTCAAAGATACTTCGCCATTATCTAAAATAGCAAAAGGCTTTTTCTCTTCATAAGATTCTATTGGCTCACTATCTTGCAATACAAACTCATCACTATCTTTTAATCTTAACAATAGCTTTGTTTCTTTCTCTAATTCTTTTACTTGTTTTAACTCTAGCTTATTTACTTCTAATTCGACTTCGGCTTCGTTAAAATCTTTTGCAAATACATAAGCCACTTCATTGGTAAATCTGCCATTCTCTTGCTTTTGCACTCGTTTTATTAATCCCTCTTTATACAGCTCGTTTAGATACTTATAAAAGGTTTTAATGTTTAATCCGCACTTTTTAGCCATTGTTTTAGCACTGAATTTCCACTCTAAGCAATTTCGCCTTAATTTTGTATAAATAGCTATTGCCTGAATGCTTAAGTTGTCATTGTCTATAACTTCATTTGGAATGATTGTGAAGTTTCTTTTGGGGTTATTATAAATAAACATGTTTTAAATCCTTTTTTGTAGTTTTTGATAGCTTTCATCTTGTGGTAACATTTCAATGATTTGCCCTTTTTTATAGCAGTCATTACGCATATAGGTAACTCCTGCTATAAAAAAGGGCAAAAACATTAAAAGCCCACCATCAATCTTAAAAAGCTTTGTTTTGTTTCTTTGCCTGCTTACTTTTCCTGTTTGCCTGTTTTGCTTCCGCATACGCCTTTGCTTTTTTGCTTTTGGCTCTTTGCTTGGCATCACAAACACAAACAATCATGCAAACCTTTCTTTTTGCTCTATTAAAGCAAACCTGTCAAACTCTGCAAAATACTCTCTTAAATCCTGCGGACTAAAAGTCTCATACATAAGCGATATAAACTTATATATTGCCCTTTTTGTCTCTTGCTCTTTTAATCCCAGCTTTTTACGCACAGAATCAATAAAAGCTTTATTTGAGAGCTCATTTGCCCTCTCTTGTACTATCTTTGCCCTCTCTTGTACTAT
>NZ_FZMS01000035.1 GCF_900198365.1 Helicobacter bilis
CTAGAGTTAGCACCCATATACGTGGGGTTACCGTTTTCATCTCTACCAGCACCCCCAGCAACCAAACTACTAGCACCCAACTTATTTTCCCAATGACCTGCCTTATTTTGTTCCATATCATAATTTGCATATTTTGTATAATCTATCGTAGGGGGGGCTACTTCACCACTACCACCCCAAGCCTTATTAACACTTGCGGCTAATTGATTATTAGCTAACTCATATTTTTGCTGCTTTTCTAACTCTAAGTTAAAATTCTTTCTAGCTAAATCCATTTGCTCTTTCATCTGCTTATTTGCTTCTATGGTATTGTATATATCCATACCTAAACCAACAACGCTTGTAGCAGCTTGAACGGGTGCGGCAAATTTATTTGCCACATCTAAGCCTTTAGATAGCTTAGATACGTCATTGGCTTTGTTACCAGCTTTTACTAGAGAATTCCAAACTTTTTGAACACTTTTACCAATAGATTTATAATCTTTATTGTGTAGTTTTATATGCCTTTTAAGCACATAAAACCTAACTTTAAACATGAGTAATGTTTTTATGCATCCTTTTTTAGAATACATTCAAAAAAAATACACATAAGACGCAGACAAAAATGTGTTGGGTATATTATAAGGTATGCTTTGCATACAAATATTAACATGCATAATCTAACATCTATTCCCGCACACACTCAACAATCCAAACAGCATCAATGTTTATTTTGTAATATTTATTTTATTTACACAAACAACACATATTATTAATTAATCAATGCATGAGTTAATAAAGTAAATATCTTACACTACACATACACCCTTGCGACGCGTTTTGATACTGCACAGATAAGCTCATAATTAATCGTGCCTATGTGTGCGGCTAGCTCATCTACGCTAAGAATATTGCCAAAATCATCATAGCCAAACAACACAGCACAATCTCCCACTTTCACTTCTTCTATATCGCTCACATCAACCATGCATTGATCCATGCAGATATTACCTATAACCCTTGCTCTTTTACCGCGTATTAAAACTTCTGCTTTATTAGATAAAAGTCGCATATATCCATCAGCATAGCCCACTGGTAATGTAGCGATTTTAGTTTTCTTATGTGTGATAAAAGTGCCACCATAACTCACACATTCATTCGCATCAACCTCTTTGATATGCACGATATGCGCTCTAAAACTCATAACAGGTTTTAATTCTAAGCCTTGCATATCCACCGCAAAAGATGGCTTTAAACCATAGGCAATGATACCAAGTCTTACCATATCTAAATGCGTTTTACTCGCATTCATAATGCTTGCACTATTAGCACAATGTAGCAGTGTATCTTCATGCTTAGGAAGCAAAGATACAAAAGCACAAAATCGTTCATACTGCAGATTCAAATATCCCAAATCACAATCTGCACTCGCAAAATGCGTAAAGATACCGCGTATAAAAACATTTGAGAGTTTTGCTATCTCGTGGATTTCATTGAGACTTTTTGAATCGCATTGATAGCCAATTCGATTCATACCAGTATCAAGCTTGATATGTATTTTTGCTTGTTTATTCTGTCTTTTTGCACTTTTATTTAGCTCTCTTGCCATGTCTATATCATATACGCATAGCTCAATGTCATGCTTAATCGCCTCATCAACGACAGAAGGCGGCGTATATCCCAAGACTAGAATCTTAGCCTGTGTTAAATGCTCTCTTAGCTCCATTGCCTCATCAAAAGTGGCAACACCTACTTGATAGATTCCGTGTGTTAGGGCGAGTTTTCCCAACTTTAATGCACCATGCCCATACGCATCAGCCTTTAAGACTAGCATTAAATGCGTGCGTTGTGGCACATATTCGCGTATCAGCTTTAGATTATGTAGAAAATGGTCTGTATGAATATTTGCATAGACATAACGCTTTAAATCTTTATGTGCCATTGTGTTGCTTTCGTGGTTTGATAATATTTTGTAATTTTACTTAAAACTTTGCTAAGTGTTGTTAGCTTTTCATTTGTAATATAGCTATGAAATATTTAATTTATATAGAGTTTGCTATAATTATGCAAGTTTTTGAGTGATTTATAAACTAGATTCTAAATAAAATGAGATAGATATGCGACAGGTAAAGAGTGAAAAAACACAAGAAAATAAAGATTCAATTATTCGTTTTTCTGTGTCCTTGCCATTGGGGTTGCTTGATGAGCTTGATAATAAGATTACGCAGAATGGCTATACTTCGCGTTCTGAGCTTATCCGCGATATGATACGCGAAAAGCTAGTCGATGAAAAATGGGATAAAGGCGAGAGTGAGGGGACAAAAGAACATTTAGGCGTGTTGGTGCTGATTTATGATCATCATCAAAGGGGGCTAAATCAAAAAAAGAATGAAATAGAACATAATAATCATTTAGTGCAAATTATCTGCACAACGCATGTGCATGTCGATCATCATAATTGCCTTGAAACCATTATCCTTAAAGGTAAGAAAGAAGATATTGAAAAGCTGTGTATAGAGATTAGCGGACTACTTGGGGTTAAATTTGCAAAACTCACACGCACTGCAAGCTTTATGGAGCAAATGTAGTTTTTGTGTTGTGTATCTTTGTTTGCGATTCTGTATTTAAAGAGATAGCATATTATGGAGATATAGAAGTCTTGGAATAATAACATAAAACTAATCGAGATTCCATAAAGTTGTATTCCAGCATATCACAACCCATTGTTAAAATATGCAACTAGAATTCAGAAAATATACATTAGATTCCATAGCCTACTCTAAAGATTAAGACAAAACTTTTAATCTACTAAAAATATGCCAAAAATGCTTTTAATAAGGATTGTATAGCTTGTCCGCGGTGTGAAATCTCTATCTTTTGTTCTAATGATAGCGTGGCAAGTGAATGCTGTAATGATTCTAAGGCTGTTATTTTGTTGTCAGTGGGTAATGTAAAATCAAGCGATAGAATCTCATCTTGCGAGAAATCTCTATAAAACATAGAATCATATCCAAATCCATGCACTCCCATTTCTTTAATCGCTACAATGCCATGACATTGTCCACTAACAACATTTTGTATATTTTTTTGTTTTGCTTCATCATGGATAATGTAGGCAATGCTGCATTGAAAATAGGCTTTGCTACCCCAGATTCCATGCTCTTTTAATGCAGCTTTTAGGGCTTCTCTATTATCCGCATCACTTGAGTTTCCACATTCCGTATTGCCATTTTGCATATGTGCATATCGTGCAGAGAATATACCGGGCAACCCCTGCAGTGCTTCTACGCATAGTCCGCTATCATCAGCGATAACAATGTAGTGTTGGGGTATATTTGCATGTGTTTGCAGTATGTGATAGAGTGCTTCTGCTTTAATCATTGCGTTTGCTTCAAATGTCTCTCCGCACTCAATAGGATCAAAGTCTAATATACCCAAATCGTTTGGGGTTAGAATCTCTGTGTTTAAGGCATGTTTAAATTCTTGTTGTTTATGCTTATTATTTGTAGCTAAGATTATGTATGGGGTATTCATAAAAAGTGTTCCTTGCTAAGGCTACTATAGCCTTAGACTTAAGTGGGGATTAGTTGGATAGAATCTTAATTAGTGTAAGTCTCTCCAAATCTTGCTTTTCCACATATATGCAAGGGCTGAGAGCAATACAAAGAAGCCAATGATCCACAATCCAAGAGAATCTCTTTGAGCTTTTTTGCTATCGCCGATTGTCTCAAGGTAGTTTATAACTTGTGTTTCCGCCTCTTTTGTAAGACCTACTCTAGGCATTGCCTTACCTTGTGGCATTACACCCATATCTTTTGCCATATTTGTGTAATCTTCACTACTTTGCCATGAATCTTTCATAGAATTTTCAGGCAATTTAACACCATAATAAGCTGCATCTCTAGCATTTATCTCTTTGATTTTTGCTTTTCTGTCATTCTCACTTAAATCAGCAGGTAATGCAGCTTTCTCTTCATCTTGCTTATTTTTTACCAATTTATTAATAACTGCTTGTTGAATGTCAATCAAAGGCACTTTTTGCGGATTATTAATAAATGCGGCTAACTCTGTGCGACCTTTTGCCCTAATCATCATGGATAAATCAGGTGGTGTATTACCTAAATACGCCTTAATCATTTCAGAATCTGTTGCTGCATGAAGCCCTGCTTTATTAAAGCTAGATTCTAAAAGTGAAGCGTTAAGCACACTTAAAGCACCACCAAAGTCTTCAAAAGTCTTTGCATTAATAGCTTCATTGAGAGTACCATTTTCTTCATCAAGTTTCTCTGCACTTATATCTTTCTTTTCTTTTGCTTTAGCCATACCAAGCAGGGCATTCATAAACGCTTTATCTTCATCATTAAGAGATTCTATGAACTCTGCTTCTTCTTTGCCCTCGCCTTGTTTAATAAGAGATTCTATCTTTGCGTTATGGTTAGCAAAAAACATAGAATCATATTGATTCTTATCATACACAGCACTATGACATCTGCTACATGCTTCTACAAATACTTCTTTATCACTTAAACTTTTAGGTGCGATTGACTTAAGATAGGCTACGACATCAGCGATTTCAGAATCACTTATCGCACCATTAAACGCATTCATAGGATAAGATTCTTTGCCCTCATTAGATATGTCGCATTTCTCAAGTGCTTCATTCTCTAAGCCATCGCATGAAACTGCAAACTTAGATTCCAAGCGTGTAGCACGGACTGGGTCTTTAATAAAATGTGCTAGATAAGTAGAATCATAAATAAGCCCTGCATTTGATAAATCAGGGGGCAATACACCACCTTCACCTACTGGCTGCAAAGTCTTTGGATTTCTTATATTAAGATCTGCATCTGGTTGTGAATTAAGAGTATGACAGCTCGTACATTGTGCTGCAAATACACTTTTACCATTCTCAACATTACCATTTGCTACATCTATATTGCCAAGCTTTTCTAAATCTTTAAAAGCATAATCACTAGCCGCAGTAGGCGGATGCATTGCATGGTGTGCTAAAGGCTCAACGCCATAATACATAACGCCTATAATAAAGGCAACTATAATAAATATTTTAAACTCTCTCATTATTCACCGCCTTTTTTATTTTCTGCCATAGTTACCATAGGTAATACGATAAAAAGCAACACAAGGAAGCTAACAGAGGCAACTAAGCCAATGTATTTTGCATTACCATCTGGTGGTAACTTCCCATATACAGTAAGCACTATCAAGTCAATGATAAGTAAGATAAAGAATATAAGGAATCCGGGTCGCTTATGTGCAGGTTTTACAACATTACTTCTATCAAGCCAAGGAAGTAGCAAGAATACAACTTGTGCAATACCAAAGAATACTAAGCCAAGATTCGCACTAAAGAAGATCCCACGCAATACTTCATAACTCCATAAGAAATACCACTCTGGATAAATGTGGGCTGGTGTTGCCAACTGATTTGCACGCTCAAAGTTAATAGGATCCATAGCAAAATCAAAATGATAACAAGCTAGGGCAAAGAATAGAATCATAAATAGCGATATGATAAAAATATCCTTACATAAGAAATCAGGCCAAAAGCGGATAACTTTAGCTTCTTTCTTATTTCCTGCCATGTATTTTTCTGCTTCTGCTTCAAAGTCTATTTCTTCACCCTCTTGATTATTAACATGCGGTTTTCTTAACGCATAAAAGTGCATTGCAATAGCACCCATGATAACTACTGGCAATAAAAACACATGTAGCATAAAGAATCTTGTAAGTGTAGAATCTGCTACGACATAGTTACCACGCACCCATTCTACAACATCGCTACCAATTAAAGGGATACCACCAAAAAGATTTGTAATAACCGCAGCCGCCCAATAGCTCATCTGTCCCCATGGAAGCATATAACCACTAAACGCTTCAGCAGAAAAGATAACAAAAAGCACCATACCGCTAATCCAAATCATCTCACGACCATTCTTATAAGAGCCATAATAAATAGCCACAAACATGTGAATGTAAATAATCACAAATACCATACTAGCCGCAACAGCATGTATATGTCGCCATAGCCAGCCAAATGCAACTTCCTGCATAATCGTATAATTTACAGAATCATAGGCAAGATTCTCATCAGGCTTATAATACATAAGCAAGAAGATTCCACTTACAACAAGCAAGGTAAAAAGTGCAGTTAAAACCACACCCATAGCCCACAGCCAGTTAATATTTTTTGGAATCCAATATTTTGTCATCATTACTTCAATAAGCTTATTAGTCCCAAGTCTTTGGTCAAACCAATCAGCTAGATTTTTCGCTTTTTTTACTTGTGCCATACATTCTCCTTACGCATTACCTGAAGCTTTTAGCATTGCTTCATACTCTGTGCCACTCTCACCTAATATTAAAGTCGTATCGCCTTTAATCGCAAAAGGAGGAATGTCAAAAGGTCTAGGTGGTGGCGTCCCCTCGATATTCACACCATCACCTGTGAATTGTCCGCCATGGCATGGGCAATGAAAAAGATTCTCATTAGCTTTCCAGTTTGGAATACAGCCCAAATGCGTGCAAATCTTAATACCTATGCAATAATACTCACCAGCTAACTCAAAATCTCTAGCAGGTGAAATCTCATCGCCAGACTTCTTTTTCATAATATATACAGGCTTACCACGCCATTGTGTATCGCGTATCTCACCCTCTTGCATACCCGCAACATCAACGGTGGTAAAACCAGCTGAAACTACGCTAGGTAATGGATCCCAAGTTTTTTTCATAGCAACAAGTGCAGCGATAGCACCAGCACCAGCTACACCGCCAAGTGCCATGCCAAGAAAATCTCGCCTTTTCACATCAGCCATTATCTTCTCCTTCAAAGAAATAAACAAATCTCAAATTCTTGCCTTTGCGTAGAAAAAACGCAAAAAAACTCTAATATTCTAATAAAAAAACACTTAAAGCAATATTATATTCGCATACTTATTTGAGAAAAATTGTTAAAATGGCATATTTCTTAACTTAAAATCATTTTCGTTATTTATTGCAATAAAGGATTTGCATGCAAAAGCTTACACAAAAGACTCTAGATTCTATATTTACATTTTTACAAAATGAGGTTAAAAATCGTGGCTTTAAGCAAGTAGTTATTGGGCTTAGTGGTGGCATTGATAGTGCGGTTGTTACGCTTTTATGCCATAAGGCTTTGTGTGGTAATACTAAGGCTTTGCTTATGCCATCAACAAGTTCTAGCAAGGAAAGTATTGAAGATTCTATTCTTTTGTGTGAATCTTTTAAGATAGATTATGCTATTTTGCCAATTAAAGATTTTGATTCTATATTTTGTAATCTTTATAAGGATCACACACAGCTATCTCGTGGTAATTTCTGCTCTAGAATGCGTATGGCAACACTCTATCATATCGCACAAATGGAGCAAAGACTAGTCATAGGCACAAGCAATAAAACAGAGATTATGCTAGGCTATGGCACAATATTTGGCGACTTAGCATGTGCGATAAATCCTATAGGGAATCTCTATAAAACACAAATCTATATGTTAGCAAAACTCTTAGAGATTCCAAGGCAAATTATAGATAAAGCCCCAAGTGCTGACCTATATGCAGGGCAAACAGATGAAAATGAATTAGGATATAGCTATGATGAAATAGACCCATTTTTAGAATCTTATGAAAAAGCTAAGGGGGATATAACAAAGCTCACACAATATAATAAAGACATGATTACTTCTTTACATAAACGCATACAAAATAATGCTTTTAAACAAAACATGCCTATGATTTTTATGGATTTAAGATATTAAATATATGGCAGTTTTGTAGTATAAAAATGTTTAAATCATTTTGTTAGATTATCATCACAATTCATTCTCATATATAGCATATAAGTAGCTAAATGGATTGCAAGGTTTATTGACAAAGAGTGTACAAATTATCTATTTCACCTTTTTCAATGTCGTTTTTAACTTTTGTTAAATGCGAGTTTGTAAGGGCTTTACCGCTCATACATTTTCCATTTACAAGTTTTCCTTTTTGAGCGGTGATTTGCCATAAAAGTTTATTGTAACGATAATATTTTATAAGTCCATGTGGTTTGCCTTCTGCGTAATGCACTTCAGCTTCTATATTTCCATATTGATTATACCAAATTTGTGTTCCTTGTCGCATACCATTTTTGTAAAAAACCTCTGTTTTCAATAAACCATTTTCATGATACTTTTTACTGAATCCTTCCCATTGCTTACTATCTTTATACATCATTTCAGATGTTAATTGTCCGTTTTTATAGCTTTTTGTAACACCCTCTATTTCACCATCTTTATATGTTGTTTCAAACCTATAATTATCCCCAAAGGAATTCATTTCGCTTATTCCAACACCATTTATATTGCCGTTCTTATAAGGAATAATACTTCTTGATATACCTTTCATCAATGATTTCTATACACCCTTTAATTCTATCTTCATTGCTTTCACAGATTTTTGGTTCTTTCTCTGTGCTGGATTCATCATTTACAGAATCTTTTGTTTTACTGCTTTCATTTGAATCTGTAGATTCACTACCATCACACATTTCGCTAACACCTGCTTTACATGCGTAGTAGTCGCCATTGCTTGAATCATGTATTCTATAATAAAGTTTAGATAGAGTGTTACATGCTTCTTTGTTTCCATTATCACAAAGCTTTTTTAAAAGTGTTTCATATTTTCTAAACAACCATAATAATCACACCTTATCGCATCACTTGCTACATCAGCATAGCTAAATATAGCCAAACTTAAAAATATTACTACTTTTTTTCATATCAGCCCCTTAAAAATTAGAATCTTTTGAATCTTGTTACAGCAATATTGTTCGATAAGACTAAGGCAACAAGGTTCTACAAATAAATGGGAATTATACTATAAAATTTAGATTCTATTATGCCATATCTGCTTTACAACCCACACAAGATTACTAGCTTTACCCAATCCCCTGCAATGCAAAATAAAGCAAAGTTTTTAGAGATTCTAAATTACAATGTGTAGCACTTGATATAGGCAGAATGAAAAGTGGGGGTTTTGGTGCTGAGTTGTCTTTGCCTTTTTCATTATTGATAAAATTTTCTTCTTTGCTTATATCATCTTTTATAGAATCCATAGAGATTCCATTCTCTATAAAGTCAAGCAGTGGTTGTGAAATATAGGCTTTTGTTTGCAATTGCAAGTTTTCATATTGTTTAAAAGAAAAGTCGCAAAAACTCTCATATAGCTCTACATCGCTTTTTGTAAAGGCTATCGCATAAGGGCGATTTGCAAGTTTTGGAGCGTAACATAAAAGCTCGTTGTAAAGCACACTAAATTGATTCAGCAAAGCCTTATGTGCTAAGTCCTGTGTGGCAAATAAAGATTCTATATCAGAATCTTGTGGCAATGGTGTATCAATATGTTGTGTTATATTCATAGTAGAATATGAAGAATCAAG
The DNA here is from genome assembly GCF_900198365.1 of Helicobacter bilis. Lineage (GTDB taxonomy): Bacteria > Campylobacterota > Campylobacteria > Campylobacterales > Helicobacteraceae > Helicobacter_A > Helicobacter_A bilis_B. The sequence continues at coordinate 9,436 of NZ_FZMS01000035.1, forward strand.
CATAAATAGTAATAGCTTTGTGCGTTCTATATGTTGTAAAAATTGTAAGCCAAGCCCTTTACCTGTGCTAGCCCCCTGTATTAAGCCCGGAATATCAGCGATAACAAATGAATGCAAGTCATCAATATCCACTACACCTAGATTTGGGATAAGCGTAGTAAAGGCATAATCAGCGATTTTTGGTCGTGCATTTGTGATTGTGGAAATAAGGCTTGATTTGCCAACATTTGGGAATCCAACAAGGGCTATATCAGCGATTAATTTTAGTTCTAAACGCACCTGCAAGGATACGCCCGGTAGTCCTTTTTGTGCATAAGTTGGGCGTTGATTACTCGCATTTTTAAAGTGCGTATTGCCAAGCCCACCTTTACCGCCACTAAGTAATTTTACTTTCTCTCCATCTATGAGTAAATCAAGCAGTATTTCATTATTTTCTTCATTAATTATTTGTGTGCCGGGTGGGACTTTAATGACTATGTCTTTACCCTTTTTTCCATTGCAATTTTTACCCATACCGGGCATTCCATTCCCAGCTAAAAACTTTTTGTGTCCGCGAAATTTTGCAAGTGTAGTTGTGTTTTTATCCACTAAAAAATACACATCACCACCGCGACCACCATCGCCACCATCAGGACCGCCTTGAATGACAAATTTTTCTCTTCTAAAGCTAACCGCACCAGCCCCACCATGTCCAGATCCAATAAAAATTGATACACTATCAACAAACATAAGTATTCCTTTTTCTATATTGTTACAATATGTTACTATAAAATTTTACCTTTTATCACATAAAATTATATCTATTTTATATGTATCATTTGTAATAGCAAATAAGGTTGTAGTGGTAATTTATCGCAATTTTCTTACAATATCTCTCATGGATAATTTTTAGCAAATAAAAAATTTTATACAAAATAAAAAGCAATTATTGACAAAAATGTTAAAAATTAGATAGACTAGGAAAAGGCATAAAAAAGCAATAAAGTTATAAAAGTAGGAATACAAAGGACAAATATGTGTTGCATTTGTGTTTTAGATAGCATTTTTTGTAAAAAAATATTCAATGCTTTAAATAGAGATTCTAACTTTAACTCACTTTATATTATAAAAATTTGTATCATAACTTTTTTATTACAAAATTCTTTCTCCCAAAATAAATTTTCTGTTAATCACCATTTTTCTTTACATAAAATATTTTTATTTGCTAAGAATCGGTTTGTAATCATGCTATCAAATTTGCGTAAAAACCTTTCATCTTACTTAAAGGAGATATAGATGTCAGTATATGAAGAAGTGTATAAACAATCCATTGAAAATCCAGAATCTTTCTGGGCGGAAGCCGCTAAGAAAGTGCATTGGTATCACGAATGGGATAAGGTGCTTGATGTAGTAAATGATCATTATCGCTGGTTTGTTGGCGGGTGTATGAATACCTGCTACAATGCCCTTGATTTACATATAGAAAATGGCAGAGGCGATCAAGTGGCATTGCATTATGACTCACCTGTAACCAATACAAAAAAGTCCTACACTTATAAAGAGCTACGCAAAAGAGTGGCAAAAACCGCTGGAATCTTAGTCAATAAAGGCGTGGTAAAAGGCGATAGAGTGCTTATCTATATGCCTATGATCCCAGAAGCAGTGATTGCAATGCTTGCTTGTGCTAGGATTGGGGCGATCCATAGTGTGGTCTTTGGTGGATTTGCCGCACACGAGTTAGCCGCTAGGATTGAAGATGCAAAGCCTAGAGTTATTATGAGTGCATCTTGTGGGATAGAAGTTTCTCGCGTGATTAAGTATAAGCCAACACTTGATGAGGCGATAAAAAGCTCTAGTCATAAGCCTACCACTTGTCTTATTTGGCAACGCCCACAAGAGAGGGCTAATATGCTGCCTTGGCGTGATGTGGATTGGGAGAGTGAAGAGGAAAAAACAGAACCAGTAGAGTGTGTGCCTGTTGATGCCACTGATCCGCTTTATGTGCTTTATACTTCTGGGACTACTGGTAAGCCAAAGGGTGTTATCCGCAGTAATGGTGGGCATTCTGTGGCGATGAAGTGGTCTATGGATAATATCTACAACGCAAAGCCCGGTGATGTCTTTTGGGCGGCAAGTGATGTAGGCTGGGTTGTGGGGCATAGCTATATTGTCTATGGCACTTTGATGAATGGCTGCACGACTATTGTATATGAAGGGAAACCGGTTAAAACGCCAAATCCGGGAGCATTCTGGCGAGTGGTGCAAGAATATAAAGTCAATATTTTGTTCTCCGCACCAACGGCATTTAGAGCGATTAAAAAAGAAGATTCTAAAGGCGAATGGCTAAAAAAGTATGATATTAGCTCACTTATAGCGGTATTTGTCGCTGGGGAGCGGTGCGATAGTGATACGCTAAAATGGATTGAAAAGCTGACGCAAAAGCCTGTAATAGATCACTGGTGGCAGACAGAAACCGGCTGGGCGATAGCGGCAAATCCGCTAGGACTAGAGCAAATGCCTGTAAAACACGGATCTCCTACAAAGCCTATGCCCGGATTTAACTTAAAAGTGCTAGATGATGAAGGTAAGGAGTGCAAAGCCGGTAAGCTAGGCAATCTTGTGATTAAACTGCCCCTGCCCCCTGCGTGCCTAATGGGAATCTGGGGCGATGATACAAGATATAAAAACTCCTATCTTAATCACTATCCGGGCTATTATCTCACCGGTGATAGCGGCTATATTGACAAAGATGGCTATGTGTTTGTAATGGGGCGAATGGATGGGGTTATCAATGTCGCAGGGCATAGGCTCTCAACTGGCGGTATGGAAGAAGCCATTGCTAAGCACCCAGATATTGCGGAATGTGCGGTAATTGGTGTAAATGATGAGCTAAAGGGCGAAATTCCACTTGCCTTTGTCGTGCTAAAAGATGGGCTAGAGAGAGATACACAAAGCTTGTGCGAAGGCATTGTGCAGCTTGTGCGAGAAGAGATTGGTGCGGTGGCTTCACTGCATATTGTAGCAGTGGTAGCACGACTGCCAAAAACTAGAAGTGGTAAAATCCTGCGCGGCACAATGCGTGATATTGCCGATGGCAATGAATGGAAAATGCCTAGCACGATTGAAGATTCTAGTGTGCTACCAGAGATTGAGAAAGCATTGGCAAATCTTGGCTACCCAAAATCTAAAACCATAAAGGAGGCAAAATGAAAACAGCAGGACAGAAATTTAGAGAAGCATTAAAGGAAAATAATCCTTTGCAAATCATAGGCGTGATTAACGCCTACTCTGCTATACAAGCACAAAAAAGCGGTGCAAAGGCTTTGTATCTAAGTGGCGGAGCATTAGCGGCGATGAGCTTAGGGGTGCCTGATCTTGGCATTAGCTCATTAGAAGATGTGTGTATTGATGTGCGTAGAATCACGGCAGTGAGTGATTTGCCCTTGCTTGTAGATGCGGACACTGGCTGGGGTGGGGCGTTTAATATCGCTAGGACGATTAAAGACTTAACACGAAGTGGAGCAGCAGGCTGCCACATAGAAGATCAAGTCGCACAAAAACGCTGCGGACACCGCCCAAATAAAGAGCTTGTCAGCAAAGAAGAGATGTGTGATAGGATAAAAGCGGCAATGGATGCAAAGCTAGATTCTAGCTTTGTGGTAATGGCAAGGACTGATGCGCACGCAAGTGAGGGGCAACAAGCCGCAATTGATAGGGCGTTAGCCTATGTGGAAGCAGGGGCGGATATGATCTTTGCTGAAGCAATCCATACGCTAGAGGAGTATAAGCAATTTACTGAAGTGATAAAAGTGCCAGTTCTTGCAAATATCACAGAGTTTGGCAAAACGCCTTATTTCACGCGTGATGAGTTAGCAAATGTGGGCATCTCTATGGTGCTTTACCCACTCTCAGCAGCAAGGGCTATGAATAAGGCGGCTTTAGCGGTGTTTAAAGACATTATTAACAATGGCTCACAGAAAAATAGCATAGATTCTATGCAAACACGAGATGAACTCTATGAAATGCTTGGCTACCACGAGTATGAGCAAAAGCTAGATACGCTTTTTAAAAGCAAAAAATAATCTACAAAAGATACTTTAATAGAAAGGAGCAACAATGGCAGCACCAACGGAAAAAGTAGCAAAAAAAGTCGGCGGACTAGCAGGGATAAGTGCGGGAGAATCCGCGATTTGCACTTGTGGCACAGGACACGGGCTAAATTACAGAGGATATGATATTTATGATTTAGCCGAGCATTGTGAGTTTGAGGAAGTGGCATACTTGCTATTAAAAGAAAAGCTACCAAATAAGGCAGAGCTAGAATCTTTTAAAAAAGAGCTAATCGCTGCTAGGAGCTTACCAAAAGAGCTAAAAGAAGTGCTAAAACTTTTGCCAAAAGATGCACACCCTATGGATATTATGCGGACAGCTTGTTCTACGCTTGGTTGTTTGGAGAGAGAAGAATATGATGTATTTAAAGCATCTTTTCCAAATCAGCAGAGAATTGGCACAAGGCTTTTAGGGATTTTCCCAAGTGTGCTGACTTTCTGGCATCATTATCACACAAGCGGTAAAGAAATAAGCACAGAATCTAAGCAAGATTCTATCGCTGGGTATTTTCTAGAATCCTTGCACCAAAAAGAGCCAAAAGAGCTATGGGTAAAGGCTATGCACGCTAGTCTCATTCTCTATGCAGAACACGAGTTTAACGCTTCTACATTTACCGCAAGGGTGATTACTGCGACAATGTCTGATGTGTATGCGGGAATCACAGGGGCGATTGGGGCGTTAAGGGGACCACTACACGGCGGTGCGAATGAAGCAGCAATGGAGCTTATTTCTGAATTTAATACACCAGAGCAAGCAATGCAGGGAATCCTAGACAAACTTGCTAGAAAAGATAAGATTATGGGCTTTGGACATCGCGTATATGTGGAGAAAGACCCGCGAAATGTGGTGATTAAGGCGTGGAGTAAAAGATTGAGTGATGATGTGAAAGACACAAAGGGGCTATATCAAATCAGTGAAGCCATAGAAAAGGTAATGTGGGATCAAAAGAAGCTTTTTCCTAATCTTGATTTTTATAGTGCAAGCACATATCATTTCATGGGGATTCCCACGTCGTATTTCACGCCGATTTTTATCTTTTCACGCACGGCAGGGTGGCTGGCACATATCTTTGAGCAAAGGGGGAATAATAAGCTAATCCGTCCGAGTTCGGAATATATAGGACCGGAGAATAAGGCGTTTATCCCTATGGATAAGCGTTAATCTTTTGCGCGTTGTCTTTGCGGTTAAAATCGTGGATTCTGCACTCAAAAGCTTCGGCACTACCGCTTAGGTAGCTTCTCGCTTTTTCATTTGAAAACCACGATTTTTCCTCGCAAATACTTCCGCTTAGGCGGCGTGTGGGCGTGTTAGCTTTTATGCAACCCTGCCACACAAATGGTGGCTTGAGTTTAAATATTTAGCTTGGCAATCAGCGGCGGTGAATCTGGAATCTAGATTCTATAACTTTACAAATTTATGTAGATTTGTAAAACACAAATTCTAGCCATTGCTTGTTATTTTGTGAGTTTTTAGGGATTTTTAAGGTAGGAGTTACCTTAAGGGTAATGACTATCTTAAAAATCCCTAAATCTTGCAAATGGATAGACAAGGGTGAATTTTCTATTTTACTACAAGGAGAACACAATGAGTGCTGATATGGGAACATTGGATACCAAACGACCAGAATTTGATGAGTTGCTAACAAAAATTGCGCGCTATGCGTTGGAGTATAAGATTAACTCCCCTTTAGCGTATGAGACGGCGAGATACTGCCTTATGGATACCATAGGTTGCGGACTTTTGGCATTAAACTTTCCAGCTTGCACTAAGCTTCTAGGACCTGTTGTAGAAGGCGCGGAGTTTCGCCCTTTGGGAGCAAAGATCCCGGGGACTAGCTATCAGCTAGAGCCAGAGAGAGCGGCGTTTAATGTGGGAGCTATGGTTAGATGGCTTGATTTTAATGACACTTGGTTAGCCGCAGAGTGGGGACACCCAAGCGATAATCTAGGGGCGATTTGGGCGGTAGCTGACTATCTAAGCCGCAAAAATATCGCAGAAGGCAAAGAGCCTTTGAAAGTCAAAGATGTGCTAAGTGCGATGATTAAAGCACACGAGATTCAAGGCGTGTTGGCGTTAGAAAACTGCTTTAACAAAGTGGGGCTAGACCATGTGCTGCTTGTTAGAATCGCTTCTACTGCTGTGGCGTGTGCTATGCTTGGTGGGAGCTTTGAAGAAGTGCGAAACGCAGTAAGCCACGCTTTCATTGATGGCGGGGCGTTACGGACATATCGCCACGCACCAAATACAGGCTCACGCAAAAGCTGGGCAGCAGGGGATGCAAGCTCAAGGGGTGTAAATCTAGCCTTGAAAGCAATAAGTGGCGAAATGGGCTATCCAAGTGCGCTAAGCGCGGAGTTTTGGGGATTTGAAGATGTGAAAATGAGAGGCAAAAAGCTCACTATCCCGCAAGAATTTGGCAGCTATGTGATGGAAAATGTGCTGTTTAAAATCAGCTTCCCAGCGGAGTTCCACGCGCAAACTGCCGTAGAATGTGCCTTGAAACTGCATAATGAAGTAAAAGACAGGCTAGATTCTATTGAAAAGATTGTGATTACCACGCAAGAATCTGGACACAGAATCATCAACAAAGTCGGCGAGCTTGCAAACCCAGCTGATAGAGACCACTGCATTCAATATATGGTGGCTGTGCCGCTTGTGTTTGGACGACTAACCGCTGAAGATTATGAAGACTCTGTGGCGAGTGATAAACGCATTGACGCCTTGCGTGATAAAATGGTAGTAGAAGTAGATGACCGATATACACGCGAGTATTTAGAAGCAGATAAACGCTCCATCGCTAATGCGGTGCAGATTTTCTACAAAGATGGTAGCAAGAGCGAAAAGGTAGAAGTGGAGTATCCTATCGGGCATAAACGCAGAAGGGCTGAAGGAATCCCTGTGCTTGTGGCGAAGTTTGAACGCAATATCGCCCTAAAACTTAGCCCCAAAAAATGCGAGCAGATTAAGGCAGTTTGTGAAAATCAAGCCAAGCTAGAATCTATGGCGTTTAATGAATTTAGTGATTTATTTGCGTTGTAGTTTTTAGCTGAAGTTAATAGCTAGATTCTAAATCCACTTTAATGAAATAGAATCTAAGTGGCAGGACAATAGAATCTCATATATTTTAAGAAGATTTTATTGCTTGTAAAAACTTTCCGTATCTAGTTTTTATAGTTTAGAATCTTAAAAGCTTTAATTAGTCTATTTTTGCCATGAAGGCAAAACATAAGAAAATACTAAAAACACAGAATCAAATCCAATCTAAAAACACATTTTTTGCGGATTTTTCTTCTATGCTTTGTTTAAGTTTTGCTAGTTTTTCTTCCCCATCACTAAAGAATCTCTCGTGCGTCTCACAAGCAATATAGCCTATATGTTTATGCAAGTCTTGTCCTAGTAAAGATTCCATAATGTCAAATTCACTTCCCTCCACATCAAGCTTTAAAAAACTTATCTTGTTGTGCTTTGGCAGGATATGCTCTTTAATATATTGACTTAAGTCAATGACTTCTACTTCATAGGATTTTTGCGTATGATTCACGCTTTCTACAATGCGATTTCCCTGCGATAACTCACCATATTCATCAATCAAAAATTGTGTTTGGTAATTTCTATTTGAAACCGCTTGATTATGTAATATCACATTTGGATTATCCCTATATTTGTTCTGTAAAAAAGCAAAAAGATATTTGTTTGGCTCAAAGACATACACAATCGCACCGCAATGCAGGGCAACATCTGTAAATACACCAATATGCCCACCACAATCAATGCAAATTTCCCTTTGTGCTATTCCATCGTTGCTGTAAGCATTGCCATACACATACATTTGATGAAAAATCTCCCAGTAATGCCTTGGCATATAGGCATTATGCATCATAGCATCAAGCTTTCCTAAACCATTTGGATCAGCTAAGGCACGCAAGATAAGCTCACTATAATCTTTGTTAAAGTCTATTAACTTCAAAATATCTTTTTTGCGTGCAGGCTTGTTGCGTTTGAGTGTATCTAAAAAACCCATAATAAAAACTCCTAAATTCAAAATTGCGTGATAATACAAAAAAAAAAAAACGATTTATTAACAAGAATGAATATTGTAAAAAATTATTAATTATGAAAATATGATTGCATATATGAGAAGCAAAATGAGTAAAAAATACATAAATTAAGACAAATAATTACAACATATAAAATTTTATAAATAAATATTCAAAGAATGCTTATAAAGGATTTAAATTAGGTGCAACAACATAGCATAAAGAGAGATATTTACATTGTGTTCTATCAGCATATAAGGTATGTATTTTGTGAAATAGTAGTCCAGACTAACTCACCCATAAATCTTTTTAAGATTCTCTAGCTTTGCACCCATATTAAGTAGCAACATATCAGCTAAGACAAGGGCAACAATACTCTCACACACTACACTACCCCTTACACCAACGCATGGGTCATGTCTGCCTTGCAACTTTATATCTACTTCATTATTGTGTATATCTATTGTTTTTTGCGCACAAAATATGCTAGGCGTGGGCTTGAAATGCACTTTAATGATAATGTCATTCCCATTTGAGATACCACCTAAAATCCCACCAGCATTATTACTCATAAAACCATTTTTATCCATATAGTCATTATTTTGAGAGCCATACATCTTTGTAGATTCTATGCCGCTGCCTATCTCTACTGCTTTTACCGCATTAAGCCCCATAAGATCCCTTGCAAGTATAGAATCAAGCTTATAGGAAAGCGGCTCTCCTAGTCCAATAGGCACATTAAAAACAGAGATTAAAGCACTTGCACCCACACTATCACCCTTTGCTTTTGCACTCAAAATCTCTTCTTGCATGGCTTCTTCTTTACTTTTATCAAGGGCGAATATAGCACTCTCTCTAGCATTCATAAAATCATCTCGACTAAAATTCTTCTTAGCCGTGCCTATGTTACCTACATGCGTAATACCACTTAGAATCTCAATATTAAACTCCCTTAAAAGCAGCTTTGCCAAACCACCAGCAAGCACTCGCGCTACACTCTCTCTAGCACTACTTCTGCCACCACCACGATAATCTCTAAATCCATACTTATGATAATAAGTAAAGTCCGCATGAGATGGGCGAAACACATCTTTAATCTTTGTGTAATCCTTGCTACGCACATTCATATTGGGGATAAAAAAGCCAATGGGAGTCCCTGTGCTTCTGCCCTCAAACACACCGCTTAGAATCTGAAAAGCATCATCTTCTTTTCTTGGTGTTGCAAATTTAGAGCCACCTTTTCTTCTTGCGAGTTCAGATTCTAAAAACGCATAATCAATAGTTATGCCAGATGGCATACCACTCACAATGCCACCAATACCCTCGCCATGACTCTCCCCAAAAGAGCTAAATTGAAATAAAATACCATTAGAATCCATAACTTTCCTTATATATTAATTACGCATTGCGAAAATATGGAATCTTTTGCAATACAACAAGAACGCTATAAGTGATAACTAAGCTAAAAATCCCACCAGCAATTACTTGTATAGTCGTATGCCATAATGTCAGCACCCTTGATGGTGGCACTAAGATAGCAAGCAGGGCTAAAAATATAATCCATCTTTTAGTATAAAAACGCAATGCAAATCCCACCGCAATAAATGCAGCAGCAGTATGTCCGCTTGGAAAACCATTATAATCATATATGCTAGGTGTCCCATTAAATGCGTATGGGCGAAGTGATATTGAAGCATAATCTGTATTATGAGATGCCAACTGCATAAACCCAAATTTTATCGCATAAACAACGCCAACAACAAAGGCAGCTGCAATAGATAGCATAATCACGCGTTTTATATTTTTTTCATACACTAAAATAATAATGCCTAAATAAAGTGCTAAAAATTGAAACACATCGCCATACAACTCCACATCATACACAAATAGCACACATGCTACAACTAGCACAATAAACATAAATTTGAGTTCATTATTTTTCTTTTCTGTCATTTCATATCCATTTTGTAGAAATTTGCATATTGTATGCTATTTGCGTAAATTGTATAGTAACTGCTGATTTAGCAACTTCAAATTCAAATAATTCATTTTTATTCTTCATCGTGCGGTGAAGATGCACTGCATAAAGGGATAGAACTACTCACACGCTAAAAGCTTTTGCGTGGAATCTTGTAAAATCTCCAAAAGATTCTCGCTATCTTGATTCTTATTAATAATATCAACAAAATAACTCCCCGCAACAACACCATAAACTTTATGTTGCAATAAGGTAAGCTGACTTGCATGATTAATACCGAAACCAACCATAATTGATTTTTCTTCTAATGCACAGATTTCAGCCACATCTTCTATATACTCAAGAACTTCCCTATTAATGAGTGTTTGACCCCCTGTTAATCCATTGCGTGCAATGACATAAAGAAATGGCGCGAGTGTTTGACTTGCGATTTCTCTCACACGCTTTTGTGATGTAAGCGGAGCGATTAACTCAATAAAATATATGTTGTGTTCCCTGCATAACTCCCTCATGCCAAAATCTTCTTCACCAAAACCAAAATCTGGGATAATAACACCATAAGCACCACATTTTACAAGATCACTCACAAAATCTTTTACTCCATACTGCAATACAATATTTGCATAAGTCATTGCAAGTATGTGCTTTGAAGTATTTTTCACAAGTGTATCAATAATGGTAAATCCATGCTGAGGGATAAATCCATGACGCAAACTATAATCACTCGCACTTTGTATTAATACGCCATCTGCATTGCCATCAGAAAATGGAAACTGCACTTCCAAATATGTTGCACCTCCCCGCAAAATCCCCGTCGCCGCACGAATACACGAATGTGTGTCAGGGTATCCAGCGATAACATGCCCCATAAGTTCTAATTTTTGATTCACCTTGTTTCTCCAAGATTTTGTAAAATATCCGCGTATTATAGCAAATATTTTTGTATTTGTTACGATGTATTATCTATAGTGTGCTTGCATTGAGATTTTTATCAATACTAGCAAATAGGTAAAGAATCCGATCGCTACTTAAGAGATATTTTATGAAGATTCTGATTAATTGCTTGAAAAACAATGCCTATTATATTAACCGCCTACACATATTCACACACTACAATATCCTAAATGCTATACTAAGGATTCTAAATGATTTTTATTGACGCATGTTTGAGAAAAAAAACGCCCTATACGCCCATATGGATGATGAGACAAGCAGGACGCTATTTAGATGAATACAAAGCGACAAGAAAGAGGGCTAAAAATTTTATTGATTTATGTCAAAGAGTGGATTTAGCCACAGAGGTTACACTGCAACCTATCGATATTTTAGATGTGGATGCGGCGATTTTATTCAGCGATATTTTAGTCATTCCTTATGAGATGGGGCTTCCTTTAGAGTTTAAAGAGGGGTTTGGACCACAATTTTTACAAACAATTACTGATGAAGAGAGTTTAGGTATGCTAAAGTCAAACGCACATACTAGACTTTCTTATGTGTATGAATGCGTAGATTCTGTGCGAAAAAGATTATCAAAAGATAAAGCATTGATTGGCTTTAGTGGAGCGCCATGGACCCTTGCTACATATATGATAGAGGGACATGGCAGTAAAAGCTATGAAAAAAGTAAAAAAATGTTGTATCAAAATCCAAAGCTCTTACATGCTTTATTGCAAAAACTCACAGAAGAGATAAAGCAATATCTGAGTATGCAAATAAAAGCAGGGGCAAATGCAGTTATGCTTTTTGACTCATGGGCGAATGCGTTAGAAAAAAGTAAGTATTTAGAGTTTGGTTGGTTTTATTTGCAGGATATTGCAAATTATCTTAAGGCTACATTTCCACAGATTCCACTCATCGCATTTCCTCGCGGTGTTGGTGCATTTTTAGAATCTCTTCACGGCAAGTTTGATGTATTAGGCATTGACTGGCAGATTGATATGAAAGAAGCAAAAGAAAAGGCGGGTGATCGCTTTGTATTGCAAGGTAATCTTGAACCCGCAAGGCTTTATGACTATTCTTCTATGAAAGAGGGGGTTATCTCTATCCTTGAAGTTATGCGTAATTCTGGGCATATCTTTAACCTTGGACATGGCATGATTAAAGACTTACCGCGTGAGAATGCTATATCTTTAGTGAAGCTTGTAAGAGAACTATCGAGTAAATATGCTTGATGAAGATCCTATGATAGAGAGTTTTTGAGAAAAAGCTTTATATGTGAAAGTTTTACAAAAAGAATCTAAAATCATCATTC
>NZ_FZMS01000029.1 GCF_900198365.1 Helicobacter bilis
AGAAGATGTGAATAGGAAGAGATTCTAGAGTGGGGTTTTTAGTTATTGTTTGGATATGAAGTCAAACATACACTAAACAATAAGAACAAGCAGTTTTATTGTTTACATACATTGCATTGTGTTCATGAGTCTTGCCTATAACCCTTTATTTTGTGAAAATAGCTTTTAACTTTGATTTTTCTAACTGCATGTCGAGAGTGAAAAAAATAAAAACATAGGAAAGTTAGGATTTGCAAGAGTAACACATGCTTATAGCTGGGCTTTATATTGAAACAAAAATTATGTGAGATATGTTAATGTTTTCAACTAGTTTAAAGATACGAAGCAAAAAGAAGTAAGATAGCCTATAAAGATAAGCTATCCAAAGTCAAAGTTATCTAACTTTGAAGATACATTTAAGGCAAATGAGATAAAAGCCTTTAGGTTATCCCGCATTACACCTTAGAGTATAACTAAGATTAGAATTTATATGAATAAGATGAGCCTACATAGATTGCTGCACCAACGCTTGTTGTCTTGCCATCCATGTTGAATGCTGCACCTACTTTTGCACCGATATCAAACTCATGGTGAGCCCTCACTGTTGTTCTTGAGCCGATATTGATACCAGCAGTTGTGCCAACGGTTGTATTGCCTCTTGGTTGCCCAGCAGGCACATAGATAGGCGTATTAATAAGCGCACCACCAAAGAAACCACAATACATACCAGTTGTAAAGTCATCATCGCTTACAAAGTCAAATAGCATGTCGCCGTTTAAGTCAGCCATAACGCTAAGATTCACATTCATACCAGATGTAACACCACCAGCACCATTCACACCAAGCAAACCAAATGCACCGATACCAGAAAGATAGAATCTAGCCCCAATTCTATCGTAGAAAAACGCCTGATAACCACCTTTTAAACCAACTGCAATTGAAGAGTTTAAGGAAACATTATTGCTTAATTGCCCAGTAATCATACCGCCAAGATTTAAACCTAAAAACGCACCATTGTTTTCCTCTGCTGCATTCAATGCACTAAAGCTAAGTGTGCTAGCAAGCACCGCTGAAGCTAAGTATTTTTTCATAAGTAAGTCCTTTTCCTTTAAAAGTTTGTAACCGCATTCTACAAAAAAAAAAAAAGGATTTTCAAGGTTTTTTTTATGATTTTATAAAATATTAAAAAATGTTACTATATGTAACAAATTAAGATAAAATATAGCATAATTTATGACGATGTTGTATGAATGTTAGAATCTCAAGATAGCACTTCAAACATTTTTGTTTGACATAATTTATGTAAAGTCATATATAGCATAAATGAAATGTTAGTGCCTACACAATTAGCTCAAAAAATAGCTATTGGGCGAAGAATGGGGTGATCAAGGAGGGCTATTTTTCACACACAAGCCACACAAAGCTTTAGCTGCTTTGTCCTACGAAGCAAAGAAACTAAAGAAACTTTTGTTATAATTCCATTCCATAGGATTTTGCAAATAGATAATACATGGAATCTAAAAGGGAAAATATGCAAACACAAAATAATATAAAAATACTCGCACAAACAAGAAGTAATAATAATACAAACAAGACCTTTATTCAGGCAATGCTTGACCCAAATGCAGAATATGGCGGACTTTATACATTTTGCGATATAAAACCTCTAGTAAATTTAGAGAATCTTTACGCTCTCTCATACAACAAAATGTGTGAAAAAATTTTCACGCATTTAGGTATTGACATTCCCTCTAATCTTTTAGAATCTGCACTGAAAAGCTATGAAACATTTCGCACAAAAGAGATCGCTCCGCTTGTAGAAATAGAGAAAAACTTGTATTCATTAGAGCTTTATCACGGACCAACCTATGCGTTTAAAGACATGGCATTGCAGCCTTTTTCAGCCCTGCTATCAGCCATTGCTCTGCAAAGAAATGAGAGATATTTAATCCTTAGCGCTACAAGCGGCGATACAGGTCCTGCGACATTAAGCGGCTTTGCAAATAGGGAAAATATCAAAGCCATTTGCATTTATCCACAAGGTGGCACAAGCGATGTGCAACGATTGCAAATGACAACACAAGATGCAAAAAACCTAAAAGTATATGGCATAAAAGGCGACTTCGATTTAGCCCAAAGCACATTAAAATCTTTGCTGAAAAGTGAAACATTTAGGGATTTGGTAGCAAAAAAGGGTTATGCTTTAAGTGCGGCAAACTCCGTGAATATCGCGCGAATAGCATTTCAAATAATTTATTATTTCATAATCGGTAGGGAACTAGCAAAAAAAGGTTTGCATGAATTTAGCGTAATTGTCCCAAGTGGTAATTTCGGCAATGCTTTAGGGGCATTTTTTGCAAAGAAAATGGGGCTACCTATCACAAAAATCTGTATCGCTTCAAACCCAAATGACATTTTGACGCAATTTTTCACAACAGGCGTTTATGACATACGCAGCAAAGAGTTAAAACTCTCGTATTCTCCTGCTATGGATATTTTGAAAAGCTCAAATATTGAGCGACTTTTGTTTGCCTACTTTGGTGCAGAAAGGACAAAAGAGTGCATGCAATCACTCGATGAAACGCAGTATTTTAGACTAAACACAGATGAATTATCGCTTTTACAAGATATATTTGAAGCAAGAAGTTTTAGCGATGATGAGTGTTTGCAAGGTATTAAAATGGCGTTTGAAAAAGGTTATGTGCTTGACCCTCACACAAGCAATGCGTATCTATTCGCACAATATCGCAAGGAAAAATTAAGCATAGATACGCCACAAGTAATCATCTCAACAGCGCATTTTGCAAAGTTCGCAAAGGTAGTATGCAGGGCATTGTGCGATATAGATGAGAATACACTAAAAGATTTAAGTGACAAAGAAGCCCTAGATAGAATCTTTATGCGTTTAAAAGAGTGCGATATAGCCCAAAATGGCTTACAAATAGATTCTAGTATTTTAGATCTTTTTAATAAAAAAGAGATTCACACTCAAACCTATAACGCAAAAGATCTAGAAGATTCTATTCTTTCGTGGTTGTAGATTATTTGTTGTTGTGTTGAGAAGTGCTAAGAATCTAAATACAGATTCTAGAAAAGATATTTTGTCAAAGGCGTATGTGTATGAAGTTTTTACTCAATATTTGCAAACACGACAAGAAATAGGAATCTAGAAGTTTTAATAAAACAATAGTTGCACGTGTATCTAAGGAGGTAAAATGGAATATTTGGTTGAAATGGAAAATGTTTCACATAAATTTGATGTCGTGCTATATGAAGATATTTCTATGCGTTTGAAACCTATGCAAAGCATGGCGATTTTAGGGGCGAGTGGTAGTGGAAAAAGCACGATTTTAAACCATTTATCAACACTTTTACCGCCACAAAAAGGACAAATAAATCTCGCACATTTAAAAAATATTTATAATCTTAATGAGAATCAATTATTGCTTTTGCGTCAAAAGATTCTAGGCATTATCTTTCAAACGCATTATCTTTTTCGCGGCTTTAATGTTACACAGAATCTCCAAATCGCCGAACTCATCGCCCAAACCAAAATAGATATGCAAATGCTTGAAGAATTTGGCATAGCACATACACTTAAACAGCAAATCGGTGAGTTGAGTGGCGGACAACAACAACGGCTAAGTATCGCACGCGTTTTGACAAAAAAACCAAAGATTCTACTTGCTGATGAACCAACTGGAAATCTTGACAAAGACACCGCAATGAGTATCATGCAATATCTTTTATCGTATGTAGAAAAAAATGAAGCTGCCCTCGTAGTAGCCACACACGACCAGCAAATCGCTGAACTTTGCACTCATATAGTTTTACTTGAAGATAAAACCTTAAAACAGCTAAAATAACAGAATTATGCAACATGTATCTGTAAAAATCACAAATACATCATATTGATAACTTTAGTTATTCATCATCAAACCCAAAACCACCAAAGCTTAAAGGCTGCAACAATTCCACATATACACTTTGCTTATCATCAGTCATTCTAGCAGAGTAGTGTATGAACTGCTCTGACAATACGCCATTATTCCTTTTATCTGTTATGGCTACCTGAGCTTTACATACTACCTTTTTTGCTTGTTCTTCAACCTTTTCTGTCATAAATGTTGAGTATTTATATGCCATATTGTCATCATCTTTACGCACTATTTGCATGGAATCTAGCTGGTCTTGTATGATTGTAGTTAAAACATCTTGCACTGCTTTATCATCGCAACTTGGCACAGCACTACCGCAACCACTAAACACACCAAAAAACATCGCACTTGCGACACATGAAGCAAACATCTTTCTCATTAATAAGCCTTTCTTAAAAAATAAACATTTTAAATATCACTAAGACTTTAAAATGCGTGGGAAATTATATATATATAAGATAAAGCTTAAAAAGTAAAGATTGAGATCAAAATCCCAATAATCTCTCATTTGAATAGTTGAATGATTATGTTATTTTACAATGCATTGAAATGCAATTAACTCAGAATCTACACAAATACATTTCTATACTCCACCATATACGCAAGTGATTATGGGTGTAGCTGCCTGTAATTCGTGTAGATATAGGATTAAATCGCAAAATAATAAGATTCTAGAATCTTTTCTGTCAAACTTATTTACCATAACACTATTTTTTATGTTACAATAACGCTTCCATTTTACATAATGGATCTTTAGCTCAGTTGGTTAGAGCGCTCGGCTCATAACCGAGTGGTCGTAGGTTCAAGTCCTACAAGATCCACCACTCCTTTTCTTCCTTGTATTTAGAAATCCAGTGATATTCCATGCACTCTTAGGTATTTTTTTATTAAATGATCAAAACAATGAAATAATATGTCTTACACACAGAAGTTAAGTAGATAAGGCTGGGTTTTGTTTTTTAATATGAGTGTGCAAGCAGACAAAAAGCTTTTTACAAATTGTGCTGACGATAACAAAATACTATGTTTTTCATTATTGAACATTTTCTTGCATTGTAATCATAGTAACCCATAGAATCTTAAAATTCGCTACAATCAATTATCTAGCTATTTTTGTAATCTTTTCGAAATCTCTGTTGCAATGGTATAAGCATCATTCATAGCTAGGGCAATAGAGCCGCCATTTTTGAAAAGAATATCGCCGACTACAAAGAGATTGGCGATATTGCTTTCTTTGACTTCATTGCATTGTGCTACGCCATTAGAATCTAGCTCTATACCGCATTTCTTTAGAAAATCCACAGGCACAACGCCACCAATAGCATACACAATCCTATCAAAAACGCCCATGCTTTCATCACTAAAAGTTACTTCTAGCTTAGAATCTTTATCGCTAACTGCAATAATATCAGTGCCAAACTTTGATATTAAGCCATTTTGCAAACTCTTTTCAAGCTCTCTTGCATTCTCATCATTAATGCGATTAAATTCCTTACGGCGATAGTTTAGCGTTGTCTTTGTCATCGCATTTAGGGCAATGGCGTATTCAACCGCAGAATTACCACCGCCAACGACTAAGATCTCTTCACCTGCCACACAATCATTGACATTGAAGTTAATCTTTTTACGCAGACTTGTAGGCAGTGGATAGCTCGGCTTATTTGGCTTACCCATTTTTCCGATACCAATAATCACATGCTTTGCGTGAAATTCCATATTGTTTGTCGTTCTCACAATAAATATAGAATCTTTCTTACTCACATTATCGACTTCATGTTGCAATTTTATCTCAACGCTATTTTCATTTAAAAGCTTTGAAAAAAGCTCCAGTGTGCTTTCCTTATTACCATCGCTAAAGGGTATATGCCCAGCAAGTGTTACCACCTGCCCCTTATAATCCTTATCAACCCGCTTTCCATCTTTGTAATACTCGCGTATCATCGCAGAAATATTATCTGCTTTCTCAAGCAGCACAATATTTTCAATACCCATTTTTTTACACTCAATCGCACTTGCGATACCACCGGGTCCAGCCCCTACTATTACAACATCATAAATTTTCATGTTTTTTATCCTTTTTATCTTGTTTTGCCATGTTATTTAGGTCGCTAACATTATCAAAAAGCACACCACGCATCATTTTTTCTTTATCATCAAACTGCCCACTTCTTAGCCCCCATAAAAAAGCAACTAAGCCTAAAAATCCCATACATAGTGATACGCCAAGCATCAGCATGACAACCCAACTACTCATAGAATCTCCCTTTTGTAAAACAATGTGAAGCACGATTATAACGAACATTTTTTAAGAAAATTACAATCATTATGTTTTTATATACACAAATAGTAACTATATGCAATAAAATATGCTTCTTTTAAACTCACTTATAAAATCATGGAATCTAAATAACGCTAGATTCTATTCTAAAGATATGATTACACAAATACCTTTATATTTTCATTATCATAAATTTTTGATACATGTTTCTAAACCACTTTTACATAAAATCCTGCACAATAAGCCCAATATTTACACCTAGTATCTCTTTTTGCAGTAAATCCCCATACAATGCCTTTGCTCCATTGACTAAATCAGGGCTACTTACACCATGTGCGATAGAAATTCTTGCTTCAAGGAAAGCGGTGAGTTTATCGCAAAATTTTAGCAATTCTCCGCATACAGGCATGTATTTATCATGGTTAAACTGCGTTAAAAGCTGATTTATATCACTAGCAAATACCACTTTATCATGTTCTTTATAGCGGTTTGCAAACTCATCTTCAGTCCAATAGATGAGGTCATTGCGGATAAAATGCGGAAGTTTGCTTAGAATCTTTGTCTCCATTTCTTCTTTTTCAATGCCTTTAATAAAAGAGTCAAGCCCTTTTACAGACCGCTTTATCGGCGAGATAATATCTCTTGTCAAAACTTCAGGCAAATCATGGAAAAGCCCACCAAAAAAGTGATTAATCTGCATTTTCTCACATACATTGAGATTGACACTTAAAAGATATGCACAGATTGCCACCATTAGCATGTGTCCTAACACTGAAGTTTGTGGGATACGCGGTGTTTGACTCCACCTTTTTTGGAATCTAAGCTCTGCAAACATGCCAACAAGCTCTTTTATATCTTGATAGAGATAGAGATTTTTCATACCTACTAAATCATAAAAGCCCTCTGTTTGAGAATCTATAATTGCCTTAATATTCTCAATATCATAGAGTTTTGGATTAAAATGATAGATAATATCAAACTCCCATTTAGACGCATAAAAATGTGCTGCTTGCAATATCTTTGTCTCTAAATCATCATTTTTTTCAGCAAGATAACTCTGCATTGAGTGAAAAAAGTCAAACCCCTGCAATTCGTTTGCAAGGCTTTGTGCTACAAAAGCTGCTAACTCTTTTCCATGCGCACTCTTTAGTTTATGAAACACAGGTGGTTTAATGTCTGTTAGCACAATGCGTTCAAAAAACTCAAATAAAAATTGCCGTATTAGCTTTGTGTAATTAATACTTCTGCCTTCATTTTCTTCATACTTTGCAAAGATATAGGCAAGGATTACCTTATGTGCTTGTTTGTCTAGCTCCACAAAGTCAAGCGGCACGGCTTTATCATTCCATCTTCTAATAGATGCACTTGTAAAAATTCTCTCTAAAAGCTTTTTATTTAAATGTGAGGTTTGCTGCATAACAATCCTTTATAGAAAATCCCTTAACTTTTGTTTATTAAAATCTGGATAATCCATAATCGATAATGGAATCTGTGCGGCAAACTTTGTCTCTGTATTAAATATAATAGGAAAAAGATAGTTAATTTCTGAAGATTCTAAAGGGCTATTTAAATCAAGCGGACAATATACAAGCAACTTGCTTTTTTTTGTAATATGTAAAATGAGTGTCAAATACTCTGGTATCATAAAGGAATAATTGCGTAATTTATAAGGATTCACAAGGGCTAATACCATAGGCTCACTCTCTTTTGCTTTCTCTTTTTCTTGCGTTATCTCTCTATCTTGTTTTATCTGCATAGGTGCAATGAGATTTTTTAGGCTATCTAAATTTGAGTTTAGAGCTAGTTTATCTTCTAGTAAGCAATTTTTTTGCTCTTGCAAGGCAGCTGCATTGAAGAAGTCGTCATTATGCTGTGTTGCATTATTATGCTTTGCTTTTAGATGCTTTGATAGTATTTGTGTGTTTTGCTTTTGTGTGTGTAAAATAGCGTCATTAATATCTTTTTGTGTGGTTTGCACATTTGCTTTTTGATTGTATTTTTTTATGGCTTCATCATCTGCATAGTTCATTGATAAGCTTTTTTTGCTTAAAAGATTCAGTCCTTTCACATGAGAAGCAAATAGCCCTTGATTTTGCTCACTGCTTGTATTAGTCTGTGGATAAAGCATTTTTGCAAACACAGAATCTATTTTCTCTAAAATTACTTCATGATTATCTTGGCAAATCACTCTGTGTGCGTTATTGATATTTGATTTTAAAAGATATTTATTCTTCATATAAGTTCCATATATGCGTTTTATCAATGATGGTATAAAGCAAAATGTGTGCCTTATCTTGTGATATGGATTCTATGTGCTAGAGCAACTCGCTTTCAACTTCAATATTTTGTAAAGATTCTATTTCAATATTTTGTAAAGATTCTATAAATTCGCAATTTATGTATATAATTCCTAGATTATTAGTAAGGGGCTTTGATTAATTCTAATTATTTTAAGGATAATGTATGGGTGCGTTGGTTAGCTTTTTTGAGACAAGTGGAGTTATTACTCTGCTTGTTATTTTTTGGCTATCGCTTTATGTGATTGCTACATTATGGATTTTTATCTATAAATGGTTTGTGATACGCGGTATTCAAGATAGGGAGACTTATTCACTTGATTTATTGTTATCAAAGGATATAAGCATTCCACAAAGTGCGGTATTTGCACGCTCAAAAGGGCATAGGCTTTTATCAAAAGAAATGTTACAAGTATGGAAAAGTCAGATTCTAAAAAATGCGAGTGGTGGGCTTACATTCTTAAGCATTGTTAGCTCTACTGCACCATTTATCGGCTTGTTTGGCACAGTTACAGAAATCCTTGATGCGTTTGCACATTTAGGTTCGCAAGGACAGGCGACTTTTGAGGTGATTGCCCCTATTATTTCAAAGGCGCTTGTGGCGACTGCATGGGGCATTTTATGTGCTATTCCTGCGTATTCTTTCTATCTTATATTAAAACGCAAGATTGCTGTGCTTGGCGTATGTTTGCAAGCACAAATTGATGTAGCCCTTGCTGCTACCACTGATATGGATAATAATGGCTTTGATAGGACTAAAGAGGCTTTCACACAAGAAAAAACTAACAATATTGTATGGGGCGGAAAAGTCAATGGATGATTTAGAGCTTGAAGAAAAACCAGAGTTAAACATTACCCCACTTGTTGATATTATGCTTGTTTTACTTGCAATCCTTATGGTAACAACACCAGCGATAGTGTATCGAGAGGATATACAGCTACCAGATGGCTCAAAGAGTAAGCGTGCAGAAATAAATCCTATACTCTCTGTGCGTATCGATAAAGATAGGCAAATCCATGTGGATAAAGATGTGTTTGCCTATGAGAGTTTTAAAGAGAACTTTTCACTGCGTGCAAATAGATATGATAAATCGCAGTCAGTCTATATTTATGCAGATAAGAATCTATACTATGGCGAAGTTTTGCCTATATTTGCAGTGCTAAAACAAGCAGGATTTACTAAAGTATCGTTAGGAACGCAATGAAAGAAGATGTCGTTATGCATAAAAATAGCCCATCTTTGCATGTAGCAAGTGGATTTGCAGCCTTTTTGATTTATGCGCTTATGCTGATTTTACTTATTGGCGGCTTTAGATTCTATAAAGAGCAGGTGCGATATGGTGAAGAAGAGGCGGTAATGGCAGAGATTCTAGCAAATGAAAGTATTGAGTTGGCTGATATTGCACCACAAGAAGATTCTGCCCTGCAAGAGTTGCAACAAGCAATGAGACAAGAAAATACTCCACAAGAACAAATAGAAGAAAAAATGACAGAATCCATTGCAAAACAAGAAGCAGAAACACCAAAAGAAATAACGCCACCAAAACAAACATTAGCAGAAAAAACACCAGAAAAATTAGTAGAAAAGCCAAAGGAAGCACAAGAGAAACCAAAAGAAGTGAATCTTGCTGATGTGTTTGCAAATGTGTCATCAAAGACTTCACAAGATATACGCAAGGAAGAAGAAGCAAAGCGTCAAAAAGAGTTAGATGAGGCAAGGAAGCAAAGAGATGAAGCACAAAAAGCAAAACAAGCACAACTCACACAAAATGCACTCGCCCTAGAGCAAAGCACAAAAGCCCTGCAACAAGCCACACAGAATCTTAAAACAAATATTAAACAGGCAATGACGACAAAGATTATGCTCGAAAAGCCTAAATTTTCTGGTAACGCTGAAGATAAAAAGAAATATGA
Source organism: Helicobacter bilis (assembly GCF_900198365.1). Classification (GTDB taxonomy): domain Bacteria; phylum Campylobacterota; class Campylobacteria; order Campylobacterales; family Helicobacteraceae; genus Helicobacter_A; species Helicobacter_A bilis_B. The sequence goes on from NZ_FZMS01000029.1 coordinate 10,407, forward strand.
TAAGTGGTATGCCCAAATTGAGCAAATTTTAATGAGTGAATGGCAAAAAAGTGGGGGCTTTCATCAAGCAGCCACAAGTGCGAAGGTCCGCATTAGAATCGATGCAGGTGGAAAGCTAACCTATCTTTACATGGTCTCTCAATCGCCCTATGGCGACTATAATAGCTCTGTAATTGCCTTTTTACGCAAAATGGAGACGAGACTTTTTCCACCTCCACCAGCAGAAGGCGTTGATTTGTCTATGGAGTTAGAGAATACTTTGAGACATTGATTTTAGAGTATTGTAAAAAAGGTTTAACATAACATTATTTAGCCGCATTAGTCTTAGATTGCATAGTTTCTCAAAATCCATTTTAATTTATATAAAAGATTGTTATTTTATGTGTATAGACTTAGAATAATGCTATATGGCATATAATCCAATAAGATTATTAGGTAAAAGCTGCTTAAAAAATTCTAATGCTTTTAGCTAAAAACAAGGGAACAAAAATGGGTAAGTGGGGGTAAAATAAGCTCTATCAATGCAAACTATCTTACATCAATACTCATAATACCAATATGACTTTACAGAAAAACCCACTGCTTTGCAGAATCTATGCAAGGCGGTATAAACCATATAGAATAGATTCTAAAAAATTATATCGTTAGGGATTGTAGCTTTGGTGTGGGATTTTATAACTATACCTTTAATGTAAATTTCCACTCAAACACAATCTAATCATATTTATTGCAACAGCTTTTTTGCCATATCTGATATTCTTTTACCAATAGCGACTGCATTAAGGCTTTTTGCTGCACCCATGACTTTGCCTAAATCCTTAGAATCTTTTGCGCCAACCTTTTCTATAATCTCTTTTATAGCATTTTCTAGCTCGTTATCATCAAGCTGTTTTGGTAGATATTGCAGAATAAGTGCGATTTCATAACTCTCTTTATCCGCTAAATCCTGTCTATTTGCATTCAAATAACTCTCTTTTGCATCCTCTCTCTGCTTCAGTGCAGTCTTTAGAATCCCTATGCAGTCCTCATCACTTAGCACGATCCTTTTATCGATTTCTACTTGTTTAAGTGCTGAATGCAGAGTTCTCAACGCATCTCGTTTTGCGTTATCACCGCTTTTCATTGCCTCTTTAATGTCTGCCATTATAGAATCTTTAATACTCATATAAATCCTTTTTGGGAATGTAAATTGCTTTGAATTATACAATATTTTACTAAAGGATGAGTATGAGAAAAGCGAGTATAAGAAAAATAGGCTTAGCATTATTACTTCCAGCATTGCTTTGTGCGTATGAGCCAGAAATTGATATGAATGCCCCAGATTATGTAAATGATATGCCATCAAAAGACTTTGTGCCGGAGTTTCAAAGACCGGGCTCTTTGTTTGGACAGGGAGAGAGACCGCTATTTGCAGATAGAAGGGCTATGCGTGTCGATGATTTAATCACGATTAAGATTAAGGAAAATATCACAAACGACTTTAAGATTGACAAAAAATATAGTGGAAGTAGTGGAGGGAGTGTTACCCCTGCACAAATGACTTATAATGGACAGGACGCACAGCAGCAGGCAAACACAGCTTATCTTAACGATCAAGTCAATTATACGCTAACAAAGCCAAACAATGCGACTAACTTTCAAGGTGGTGGGACATATTCGCAATCACAGAATCTTGCCCTAACGATTACGGCTAGAATCTTAAAGGTTATGGAAAATGGTAACTACTTTATCTATGGTAAGCAGGAAATGCTTGTAAATGGTGAAAAGCAGATTATCCAAATCAGCGGTGTTGTCCGCCCTTATGATATACAGCAAAATAACACGATTGAAAGTCAATATATTGCTGATAGTAAAATCTCTATTGTAAGTGTTGGCAAAATCTCTGAAACTCTCACTAAAAAGCCAACTACAGATGCAATAGAATCAAACTGGCCTTATTAATCCTTTATAAATCTCTCCTGCTAGAAAGTCGGGGTTTGTCATTGTGGCTTGATGTTGTGTAAGTTTAAAATAGTTGTTGTTGCATATAAAATATATAACCCCTTAGGATTAAAACAAGAGATAGTATGGAATTATAAGGAAATGGGGACTTATACGCATTTGTTTTTATAAGTTACAAAGCATAACATATTAACAAGACTTTTATGTTTTAGTGTATTTTTTTGCGTGATAGGGAGAGAGTTTTTTCTAAAATTCATGCCCGTAATATTTTATTTATGGGTTTTCCATATATTAAATATACTTGAAAAAGATGAAGAAATTGGCATACTTAGAGATCGCATCTCATTTTGCATGGAGTAATAAACTTTTCGGACGCACAAAAAGAGATTATTGCTTAGAAATGCAGGTTGATGATGTTGCTTGCAATGAAAGTAATTTTAATCTCAAAAAACACCTTAGCAAAGCTTCAGGATAAAACTCATCAAAAGATTGTTTGGCTGGAAACATGGCATTGACAGATAGTTCGCAATTTTAGAAGCATTGCATAAGGCTGAAAAAGAAGTGCTAGAGATGATGATGCAGGGTCTAGTTTAAACAACAGCTTGGGCGTGGTGTATGTAGGTTAGACAAAGGCTATATGTTGATCCTTACCGATCAGGGCAATCTAATCAATCTTCAACACCGCAAGGAATGCCTCTTGTGGGATTTCGACTTTACCGATTGCTTTAAGTCGTTTTTTGCCTTCTTTTTGCTTTTCTAGAAGTTTTCTTTTTCGTGTAATATCCCCGCCATAGCATTTTGCGGTTACATTTTTACCCATAGATTTCACGGTTTCTCTTGCGATTACTTTATTGCCAATACTTGCTTGAATAGCCACTTCAAAAAGCTGTCTTGGCACAATCTCTTTCATCGCAGATACAAGCGCCTTGCCTCTCTCATAGCTCTTGCTTTTATCCACGATAACACTTAAAGCATCAACAACTTCCCCGGCCACACGCACATCAAGCTTTATGAGATTACCCTCTCTATACTCAATCGGCTCATAATCAAAACTCGCATAGCCTTTAGTCTGTGATTTCAGCTTATCATAAAAATCCATAATGATTTCATTGCTTGGCAGGGCATAGGTTAGCATAACGCGATTTTCATTCAAATACTCCATATTCTCTTGCACGCCTCGCTTGTTATTAAGCAGTACGATGATATTACCTAAAAACTCACTTGGCGTAATGATAGTAGCTCTTACAAATGGCTCTTTTATGCAAGCAATCCTTTGTTCTGGTGGCAACTCGCTTGGATTTTGCACCATAACCATGCTGCCATCTGTTAAATGCACTTCATATACAACGGTCGGTGCTGATGCGATTAAATCAAGTCCAAACTCTCGCTCTAATCGCTCTTTGACAACCTCCATGTGTAAAAGCCCTAAAAACCCAACGCGAAATCCAAAGCCAAGTGCCACACTGCTTTCTGGCTCAAACTGCAAGGCAGAATCATTAAGCTTTAATTTATTCAAAGCATCGCGTAAATCCTCAAACTTATCTGTATCAATAGGATAGATACCCGCAAATACAAAGGGCTTTGCTGGCATAAAGCCCTCTATTGCTTCACCCGTTGGATTCTCAAGTAAAGTAATAGTATCGCCAACCGCCATTTCTGTAACACTTTTTAACCCAAGATTTAATATCCCAATCTCGCCACTTTTTAGAATCTCGCTATTTTGCTTATGAAGCGGATGCGGATAGGCTAGTCCTAAGACTTGATAGGCATTATTTGAACTCATCGTTTTTACCATATCACCCTTTTTTATCTGTCCCTCCATGATTCTAATAAGCCCCAATGCACCTAAATAGTTATCAAACCATGAATCATACACAAGGGCTTTAAGCGGTTTAGAATCATCAATATGTGGTGGCGGGATAAGTGTAACAATGCTTTCTAATAAAGATTCTATACCCTGCCCAGTCTTTGCACTCACAAGCACCGCATTAGAGCAATCAAGCCCTAAAATACTCTCAATCTCTGCGATAACTCGCTCGGGCTGTGCGGCTGGTAAGTCAATCTTATTTATCACAGGGATAATTTCAAGGTTATTCTCAAGGGCGATATACACATTTGCGATAGTTTGGGCTTGTATGCCTTGACTTGCATCAACGACAAGCAACACGCCCTCACATGACTTTAATGAACGCGATACTTCATAGCTAAAATCCACATGTCCGGGCGTATCAATGAGATTTAGAATATAGGTTTGCCCCCCTTGCTGATATAAAAGTCTCGCACTTTGGGCTTTGATAGTAATGCCCCTTTCTTTTTCAATATCCATGGTATCCATCATTTGTGTGCTTGCTTCACGCTTAGATACACTGCCACATGCTTGCAGTAAGCAATCAGCAATGGTGCTTTTACCATGGTCGATATGGGCTATGATAGAGAAATTTCGAATATTACTTTGCATGTTATACCTTATAGAATCTAAAATGCGACAACGGAGTGCCATAAAAATTATGTCTTATTGTAAATAGCTAAAAGGCTAGATTCTATCAAAAATATACATGATTGTCAAAATATCTTTTATTAAGGTTTCATCGTAACGAATAATTTTGCATAGGAGATAATGGTGATTTTGAAAATGCTTTTTCATTGCTTTATCGTATGCACAAGCTACAACAAACCCTAAAACACCCATTACAATAGAATGTAATAGGCTGGTAGGTTGTGTTAAATGGTGTTTGGTGGAGCATTACAAGCTTTTCTGTAGTGCTTGTAGTTTTGCTTGATATACTTTCCTTGCTTCTAGGGCTTCTTCCATGCTAACTTTTTGGAATCTTACCTTATGGTTTGGTGGTAGTTGCCCCATTCTATCTAAATCACAGCTAATAACCGTGCAATACATAGCAAAGCCCCCGCCACTTGGTGCATCTCTTAAAAGCACAATAGGTTCATTTCCACCCGGTGCTTGCATAGAACCGACTGGATAACACGCATCTGTAATATTGCTAGGATCGCTTCCTGCACCAAAGGGCTGCGGCAAATCTTTGTATTTAAATTTACGACCATTTTTAAAGCGATAGCCAGTCCTATCGGCTTCACTTGAGACTACAAAAGTGTCTTCAAAAAGTCCTTTTACAGAATCTTCTGTGAGTTTATAGTCTTGTAAGCCCATGATTACGCGTAATGTCTCAATAGATTCTAACTTAATCTTATATTCATCTTGCAATGCCTTGCCAACTTGTGGTTTCTCTGTGAAATCTCCGATAGGTAAAATATCTCCTGCTTCAAGTTTTCTGCCCTTATATCCGCCAATGCCACCAAGCGGATAAGTAGAGCGAGAACCCATCACAACAGGCACATCAATACCACCTTTTACACAAATATAACTTCTAGCACCACCTCGCAAAAAGTCAAAACTTAGTGTCCCACCTTTTGGAATCTCAACGACACTATGACTAGCCTTTTTCTCACCATTTACAATAGGAGTCATCTCTGCCCCAGTGATAGCTACAAAGCCACCTTCTTCAAACTCTAAAACGGGTCCCATTAAAGCCGCTTCAAGTGCAGCAGCATTTATATCATTGCCTAAAAGCAAGTTTCCAGCCTTAAAGGACATTTGGTCTAATGCCCCACCGGGTGGAATGCCTAAATGATAGTATCCATAGCGCCCACTATCTTCTACAAAGGTTGCAAGTCCGGGATTTATTACTTTAATCTTAGCCATTGAATACCTCCAAAAGTTTTTTATTGTAATTATTTGGGTCTTTTTGCCACTCTTTTAGTGAGAATTTTACATTCGCACTTTTTAGTGTAAATGTGCCATCTTCTACTTCTTTTACCGCTTTATTATAAGTTGCTTCATCAATAGACTTAAACTTTATAATATCCCCTGGTTTTAAAAATACCATAGAATCTTTAAAGTATTCAAGCTTTTGAGCTGGATCCCATACAGGTGCAGGGGTTATTCCCATCATTTGATAGCCACCGCCACCACGCACAGCATAAATGCAGCCAAAGCAGCCACCATGTCCTATGGTAAGCTTTGGAGTGTCAATCCGTGCTTTTAGATACTTTGGCACTTCTATTTGCTTTTGTCTCTCTACAAGCTGATATAGCCATGGAAGTCCTGCTACAAAGCCTATCATGCTTACAAACCATGGATTTTCTGAATGTGCTTTAATATAAGATTCTACGCTATTATAGCCATTTATCTTACTTGCGTATTCTATGTCCGTGGTGTTTGGATCAAATTTAGAATCTTCTGCCCTTACTTGATGATTATCCCTAAATCGCATTAAGGTTTCATGCGTATAAGGGTCTTGGTAAAATACAGGAAATTCAATAAGTCGTGTCATAATCTCTGCATTCGTGCTTTGCACTTCTTTTTCCAGCTCTTTGCATATCTCAAGCACTTTATTATAATGCAAAATATCAGGGTCAAATGCAACCATATAAGACGCATTTGCCGGGCAAATCTCTGTAATACCCTTGATATTTCTCTCGCGTAATTTATCACAAATCGCCATCGCTTGAAAGAATGCTTCAAGGCTCATGCCTTCTTCACTTACTTCCACATACAAAAAAGTATCGCCACCAAATGTATATCTAAACATGCTATGCTCCTTTATTATTTTGCTTTGCCATCCAAGATTCTAAGAAATTGATATGATAGTTACCACTTGCAACATCTTCATCTTTAAATAAGTCGTTAAATAAAGGCAGGGTTGTCTTAATGCCCTCAATCCTTACTTGTCTTAATGCTCTATTCATACGAGAAATAGCCATCGCTCTATTCTCATCATAAATAATGAGTTTTGCTACTAAAGAATCATAAAAAGGCGGTATCACTCTGCCATTAAAAAGCATACTATCTACGCGGATTCCAGAGCCGGTGGGATAAAAGACTTCGCTAATTTTTCCCGGGCTAGGAAAGAAATTATTATTTGGGTCTTCAGCATTAATGCGTATTTCAATAGAATGCCCTTTGATTTTTATATCCTCTTGTTTAAAACGCAAAGGCTCACCATCAGCAATACGCAACATTTCACGCACTAAATCTACACCTGTTATCATCTCTGTAATAGCATGTTCAACTTGGATTCTTGTATTCATCTCTAAGAAATAAAATCCACCTCTTTCCTCATCATAGAGAAACTCTAATGTGCCAGCACCCTTATAATTGACTAATTTCGCAAGTCCTAAGGCACTCTTGCAAAGATTCTCTCGCATTTCAGCACTAAGGGCTTGACTTGGGGCTTCCTCTACGACTTTTTGCCTTCTTCTCTGCAGGGAACACTCTCGATCATAGAGATGAATAACATCCTTGCCATCGCCTAAAACCTGCACCTCAATATGCCTTGCTTTTGGTAGATATGCCTCTAAATACACGCCACCATTTCCAAAGGCTGCTAATGCTTCACTGCTTGCTATGACATACTGCTCTTTTAAATCCTGCTCATTTTGCACAATGCGAATGCCCTTGCCACCGCCACCTGCAATGGCTTTGATAACGACTGGATAGCCTATTTTTTTAGCTTCACTTATGGCATTTTCCACATCGCTTAATACTGGACTGCCCGGTATTGTCGGTACATTTGCTTCTTTTGCTTTCAGAATCGCTGCGGCTTTATCGCCCATTGTTTTGATAATATCACTACCTGGACCAACAAAGATCATACCCGCATCTACCACTTTTTTCGCAAACACTGGATTCTCACTCAAAAAGCCATAGCCCGGATGAATCGCATCGGCATTTACCTGCTTTGCTGCTTCAATCACTTTATCCATATCCAAATAACTTTTATGTGCTAGATTCTCACCAATATGCACGACCTCATCGGCTAATTGTGAAGCGAGATTCCCAATATCTGCATCACTGCAAATTGCCACTGTAAGCATATTAAGCTCATGTGCTGCTTGGATAACACGCACTGCAATTTCTCCACGATTAGCGATTAAAACTTTCTTAATTTTCTTAGGTTGGTATGACATATTGCTCCTTTTACTCATATCAATTATCTAACAATTGCAACTGCAAATAAGATTCTATAAAATTACCTCTATGCTTTGATACCCATGTGATTTTAAGAATCTTTTTAGAATTACTCAAATCTCAATTTCTACTTTACAGAAGACACTCCAAACTACTTCTAGTCAATAAGTGCCCTTAGCCTCAAGGTTAAATATGGCTGACATATATCACTAAAGAAATAGTATTTAGAATCTCTCTCATAGCCTATTCAATGACAAATAGCACATCACCCGGATTTACAAATGCTTCGTTTTCCGCACAAATCTTTGTTATTTTCCCTGCTGTCCCAGCCTTGATTTCATTAAAAGTTTTCATCACTTCTACAAGACACACCGTTGTATCTGCCTCTACTACACTGCCCACTTCTACATAAGGCGCTGCATCTGGATTTGGTTTCCTATAAAATGTTCCTGGTATTGGACTTAAAACTTCTGCCATGTTGTTTCCTTTATAAGTAATTTTGCTAGAATCTAGCCCTCTATATCCATTGAAGTTGTATAGAGAGATACACAGGGTTAGATTCCATAACATATTCGTGTTTTAAAAGTTGCTTATTGCCCTTATTTATGCGTTACCATATTTGCAATGAAATTAAGATCTAAAATCCAATCTTGTTGTTTTAAGTCTTTCAAAAAGCAAAAATCTCTTCTAGATTCTATATCGAGATTTCACTTTGTGCAACACAACAAAGATTAGAGACTAGCCTCTATAATCCATGCACCACTGGTTGCTTGATGGTAATACCATTTTGCTCTAAAAGCTTTCTTGTTGCTGCAATAAGCTGCAATGCCCCAGCCGTATCACTATGAATACATACAGAATCAAAATCTACTTCAATGGTCTTTCCTGTAACACTTGTTACCGTGCCTTCTTTGCATGCTTGCAATACTTTTTTTGCAACTTCATCTGGTGTATAAGCCCTAGCTCGTCTTACCATTACAAGCTGTCCATCATCACCATAATCTCTATCCCCATAAAACTCTCGCACATAAGGGTGCTTTAGCTCTTTTGCAACATCGCAAGTAATCGTCCCCTCCATGCAATAAATAGGGAGTTTAGAATCTATTTTTTGCAAAGCCTGTATTAATTGCGTAGAAAAATCTCTATCTTTAGAAGCGTGAATATAAAGATAGCCATGTGGTTTAAAATGATGGAGTTTGCCACCCTCAATCCCTATAAACTCTCGCAATGCCCCAAGCTGATAAATACAATCATTCACTAACTCATCTGGCCTTGCAATAATTAATCTTCTACCAAAACCTACTAAATCCCTAAAGCCCGGATGAACACCTATTGCTACATTATTTTTTATTGCTTGCTGAACAGAATGTCGCATAATATTTGGATCACTCGCATGGAATCCTGCCGCAATATTACAGCTACTAATAAGTGGCATAATCTCATCATCAACACCATCACCGATGATCCATGGACCAAAGCACTCACCCATATCACTATTTAAGTCAATCTCTTTTTTCATAGCCATTCCTTTATGTTACATGATTCTCATGCTACAAACATGAATACTTTTAGAGTATAAAATATTTTGTTATAAAAGCAAAAATAACATGATTTTTTAGAGAATGGTTATAAAATGTGTTAAGGAATAATGCATTGATATATTTTATTTATAATAACTAAAATTGTAAAAAATACTTAATATGATAGTTTTTATCTATATGTTACCTTATGCAACAAGAAGGCATATTTATAGGTTGATTAATGGTTTAATGAATTTTTAGGTGAGTTTTTCAAACAATGCATAAAATTTTGTTAGAATCCCTATTTTACTTTAAGGATTACTTTTGGAAGCAATACTAAAACTACACAATGTGAGCAAACATTATGATGGAATAATAGCTCTTGATAATATCAGCTTTACGCTAAATAGTGGCGATATTTTTGGGCTTTTAGGGCGAAATGGCGGTGGTAAAACTACAATGATTAAAATCATTACTTCAATGCTTACAGATTTTACTGGCGACATTGAGTTTTTAGGACATAATCTAAGGGATAAAAGGAATCTCATCTTTTTTAAGCAGCATATTGCCTATTTGCCTGATAGAGATTTTTTATACTCACACATGAATGGCTTGCAAAGCATTGCGTTTTTCAAGGATTTTTTCAGTGATTTTAATGATAAGAAGGCTTTAGAGATTTTTCAGCTATTAGATGTAGCGCCGACACAAAAAATTAGCACAATGTCAAAGGGACAAGCAGAAAAGTTAGCCCTATCACTCATGCTTGCAAGGGAGGCAAAACTCTATCTTTTTGATGAGCCTTTAGCTGGGGCTGATGTGATTAGCCGTGATGAGATTTTTAAGCTGATTGCTACATATTGTAAGAGTGGAGCGACTATCATTGCTACACATTTAATCTCTAGTGTAGAAGCCATTCTCACTAAAGCCTTGTTTTTGAATAAAAAGGCTATGGCTTATGGTAGTAAGGAAGAGTTATTAATAGATTTTAATAGCCTTGAAGATAGCTTTAGATATTATGCGAGTGATAGCACTATAAAGCCTTTAAAACAACTTGAAAATACAGAATCTAAAGAGTAAGGAATATCATGCAAATAGCAAAAACCCCATTAAAAACGCATATCTCACACGCCCTAAAAATATGTAAGCATGAGTTTCTCATGTCTAGAATCTTGCTTATTATCGTATGTATTATCATGGCGATAAATCTGCTTATATTTATCAATAATGATCGACATTCTGCTACATTTTACATTTTAATAGTGATACAATGGTTTGCATTTTTTATATGCAGCATCACCTATGTGCTAAGTGCGGCTATAAGCTTTTATCAAGGTGTGTTTGGGAAACACGCCTATTTAACACATGCTTTGCCTGTGAGTATTGAGAGCATTATTGGTGCAAAGATTCTCATTTATTTCTTATGGTTTTTAGTGATTTTTGCGGCTTTTATATTTGCCCTTTATGCAGGCACAAGCGGCATATCGCAGGTAGGAGATCTTTTGGCGTTGTTTCAAGATGCGTTAGTGTGGAAAATTATTCCGTTTTTTATACTATCTGTTTTACAAGAGATTGTGTTTATATTTATGGTGGTAGCCTTAGTCCATCGTAAGAAGACTTACACTTTATTTATTGGTATTTTGACTTATTTTGGAATCAAAGTGCTATTACTCATACTTTTTGGAATATTATCTAATTTAATGCCAGATAACATAGAAGAGAATACAATTTTATTATTACTCTATCTTTATAATATTTTATTGCTTTGCTTGTTTTACTTTATATGCCATAGAATCATTAAGTATAAATTAGCACTTTAGGGTTTTGTGAAGTTCTTTTGGATTCTAAAGTTAGAGACTATTGTTTAAAATTTTATATCAGTTAAGAATTTACATTTCAACTGCAATTCACTAAACTCTTCTTCTGCCAAAGATTCCCATACAACTCCACTGCCGACACCATAGTGATAATATGCTTCTTGCTTGGGCTTATAAAGTGTGCGGATAGGCACACTCATAATGCACTCTTTTTTGCTAATCACACCAATAGCACCACAATATACATTTCTTTCTCGCTGTTCTAACTCACTAATGATATGCGTAGTTTTGTATTTTGGTGCACCTGTGATAGACCCGCATGGAAATAGTGCTTTTAAAATCTCAATGATTCCATAGTGTTTTGGCAGTTTTGCCTGTATTGTTGATACCATTTGATGTAGCGTAGGATAGGTGCGGATAGCAAATAGTTCTTTGACACGCACACTTCCTTGCAGTCCTATGCGACTTAAATCATTTCGCAATAGATCTACAATCATCACATTTTCGCTGCGATTTTTAGAATCATAATGCAGTGTTTTAAGGTTAGAAAAATCGCTTACTTTGTCAATGCCCTTTATTTTTGGAATCTTTTTATATTGTTTGTAGAGTTTTAGATTTGGCTTTACTTCGTTTTTTATTTTGTTTTTCTCTATAAATGCACGCTTTATTGTGCCTTTCATAGGTTGTGTTGTGATCGTGTGATTTTTATAATGAAAAAAGAGTTCTGGGGATAGGGATAAAATCTCTACATGTTTATTTGTGATATAGGCTTTATAAGCTGTGTTTTGCCGACTGGATAGAATCTTAAAGTAAGTAAAAGAATCTTTTTTTAATAGTGGGGATAATAGAATCTCTTGTGTGTAATTTACCTGATAAGTATGCCCTTGTTGTATATTTTCTTTAATGCGTGAAAAGTCGAGAATATATCGCTTTTTATCAAGGGGTTTTACTATATTAAAGAGTTTATTTTTTTGATATTTTTTTTGGATTGGTTTAAATTTCTTTCGTTTTAGAAAAAGCTCAAAATAGAGAAGTGGTTCTTTTGTATTATTTGTGCTGGGGTTAGATTCTGTATTTCCTTTTACTTGGGTGGGTGCAGGGCATTGGGGTGTGGATTTTTTAGAATCTACATTCTTGCAAGTGTGAGTTGCTGTAAAAGTTGAAAAATCTTTTTTAGATTCTAAAACTTTAGATACTTCGACTAAAGTCTCAGTATGACAAGTTTTAGAATCTAGATTCTCTATCGTTTGTGCCTTAAATCCCGCACTTCGCTCAAGTTGTTTAGAATCTAGATTTTTACCATCTTGCATACCATAATAAGAATCTTGCAAAAGTAATCCACATTCATAAGTTAAATAGCCGACAAAATAGCCCTTCTTTTTTCTTTTTGTATGATTTTGCATGATACGCAAACATGCTATAACCTCATCATAGCTAAAAGCTTGCAAAATGCGTTTAGAATCTGTGTAGATATAATCTCCAAAAACAAACATAAATCTACCTATTTAAAGCTATTAAATCGTAAAATCATATAGAATCTGTGTAGCATTTTCATTGCTAACTAAATCATGTATAAACGCATTTTGTATCCATGATATTGGCATATTTTTCCAGTCATTCTGTGTAGCAAATACACTAAACCATCGCATAAAAGCAAGGCGAAATGGGCTATTCACCCATGATAAAGGGGCAATCTCATCACACATACGCCACACTTTAACAAGCTCTAAGCAAACCTGCATTTCATGCTTATATAAAGTCTGTATTGTAAAATAGTTGCCTTCAGTATCAACCGCATAAAAGCCACTAAAAGATACATTAGGGCGTATGTTTAAAGCACTAGATTCTAAGATATGTAGCTCTAAAGGCATGGATTCTAAAAAGCCAGATTCTGTGTTTATTGAAGTAGCGTTTGTGCTATCTTGTGCTGTATTTGTAGAATCATTATTTTTATCAATCGCATTAGAATCTATTGTATTTGCTTGAAGTGTTTTGCTTGAAGCGATACGCATATTAAAGCTATTGATCGCTTTTATAAAGGTTTTAAACTCTGTCTTACCATTGATTGTAAAGAGAAGTTTTTGTGTTTTTATATGAAGTATTTCTGCGATTTTTTCCTTCTCGCTTTGTGGCAGGGCTGTTGCTTGAGTAAGATTTGGGAATATATTAAGCAGATAAATCTCATGTCTATTTGTTTGAGCAAAAAGCATGGAATGTGATTTATTTTTAAAATAGTCTATAAGCTTTTTTTGTTTATCTTTATCTCGTAAAAATTTTGGCAATTTAGATTCCATTATAGAATCTTTAAACATATAAAAGTTATTGTTGTAAAAAGAGATGATAAACTGCTTACTAAAAAGCTTTTGTGTGATATGTAAAGGAAATCTTACATGCTCTAAGACACTCTCTTTATTTGCTTGAAAATAAGGGTTTTTATCTTGGCTTAGATGAGATCCCCTTGCTACAAACTGCCACTTTTTTGTATCAATAATGCAAGGATAAAATGCATGTATAAGCTCGACTAAATCCTTTGGTCGCTTGATTGAGGGATATTCTACACCGATAAAATCCCTGTTTTCTTTCAATATAAATTGTTTGTTATGTAAAAGACGATCGAAAAATTTTTGTAGTTTTCTTTGTGCTTCTTTCTCTTCTTTTGGGATAAAAATGGTATTTTTCAAGCTTTTATCTGTAAAGCCATGCTGGTTTAACTGCAATATGCGTAAATAGCCTCCAAACTCAACTTGAGATTCTAGAATAAAGTTTTTATCATTTAGCTGTATAGGCAGCCCTGTTTTATTACGATGTCCAAACACTTGATAGAAATTCTCTGGCACATTGTATGCAAATGCTTGTGAAATGCTGCTTGCATTAAGATATGAGCCTACACCATGTATGCTTTGTGCGGCACTAAGCAGGACTAAATGCTTTGGCATATTTGAGATTCCACCATGTGTGCAAATTACTCTTTTATCATGGAATTTGTAGAAAAGATAGGGCTTTAATTTGAGATACAATCTTTTTGCATCATTCTTATCCAAGCCTTTTTGCTCTAACTCTATCTGCGTGCTGAAGCGAAACTCTTTTGACTCAACCTCTCTATTATTTGCCCACTCCCATAGCCATTTCTCATGATTACCCTCAAGCAAACACACATTTTTTCTATCCATAATCTGCATTAAAAACTCTAGCACTTCATAATTTTGGAATCCCCTGTCAATATAATCCCCAAGAAATATATAAAACTCATCATTTTTCATATCTTTTAGATATTGCTTCAATACATGATATGAGCCATGTATATCGCCTATGTGATGGACTATCTTGTAGCCATTGAGATTATAAGGCTCTGTATCTAGCATTGTCTTAATCTCATCTGGTGCTATAATCTTACATTTAATGGGAATCTCTTCATTATTCATGGTGTTATAGAGAGTTTGTAACTCTTCTTTTGTATAAGGGTCTTTTTGTGCGCTATTTCTCTCACAAATTGTCTCAAAAGGCACATCACTAAAATCTACTATAAGCACTTCATAGGCATAATGCTTTGCCATTTCTTTGTAGTTACTCCAGTATGATTTTAATATATGTAAATCTTCTATAATGATAAACTCACCACGCTCCATTCTTGACTGCAAGGCTGTAAAAAGCATTTGATACGCAAGCTTATCATTTTGCTTTGGCTGTGTAAATTTTCCAGAATCATCAAGCATAGGTGCGTGTAAGAGTCGCTGAAAATGCTTTGGATTCAATACATAAGATTCTAAATTATATTGCTGTATCCATGTAGTTTTCCCACATAAAGGCATACCGCGTGTTACAAGTAAATATCGCATTATTTTATATCCTTTTTCTTTACCATGAAACAAAAAAATAATAAGCAATTATAACGAATTTTTAAGGGGAGATTCTAAAATCTCTTCGGTGCTTTTATCCCTTTTATTCGTAAGTATCTGTAAAAAAGGGTTAGGGCGTGGTGTTCCTTAGCTTCTATTTTGTAATAAATATGTTCTAGATATTTGGTGGCAAATGTTTTTGTAATGCCAATTTTTTTCACATAAGGCATAAGTATGTAGTGTGGAATCTTAACTCCTTTATATCTCTTTCCTTGTCCTAATTTGTGATTAAAATCTTGTATAAGATTCTTATAAAAAGTGTCATTTGTATGAAAACATGCACGACCAAAAACAAAGGGGAGACCAGTCTTATCATACCAGCATTTTGCCATATCATAATATTTTGATGGCTTGTTATGTTTAAGAGTAGAGTTTTGAAAATGAGAACTTTTAGAGTTGGTATGCTTAGAATCATAGTGGTATTTTAATGCCCTATCGCCGATTAATACTGCCCCTTTTAAATCAAGCACTAAGCAAAGTGCATTAGAGGTTGCTGACTGATAATCACTTGCGGGGCTAGATTCTAAAACAAGCACACTCCATACTTCCTTATAAGCTATTATACCTGCTTTGCATGCTTTTGCTTTATAGTGTGCGTTCATTCCCGCGATAGATGAGATAAAACCAGCATCAATACGACGAAATAAAAACTCTTTATTTAGCTTTGCAGGATAGCTTTTTTTGTAATTGCAAGTGCTTTTAAAACTATTGCTTGTTCTATATCCTTTCAAAAATACATCAAATGGCAATAAATTTAAGTATTCTATTTTCCCAAATCGCATGAAAAGCCTTGAATCTAAAAAAGATAATGTAAATTGACACCAACAACAATAGTATTATTTAGTCTCAAATCTTGATAGATAGGATATCCACCATACACTTCTACCCGAGTGCCAATCCCACTTACTGCTAGTCCGATTCTAGCAGCGACATTTGGCGTGTCGTATATGCTAAGTGGCATTAAAGCTGCTGCTCCAAAAAATACGCCAAACCCACTCAAAAGGCGTCCCTCTAATACCATATCATAAAAATAATCAATCGCCCCACCAATGCTGTAAAACTCATCTTTTAAAGTTAAGTTATAGTTACTTATCAATGAGAATCTAAGTCCTTGATGTCGTGAAAAACGCGTAAAAAGTCCAAGTTGTAAGCCTGTGCTAACAAGAGCTTTACCATCATTATTTGTCTTTGGCAATTGATACTCAAGCCCCATGCCAAAACACCATGTAAGCTTTTTGTATGGTTCTAAACCTTGCGTATTCTCATTTTGGATAAGATGATAACGAAAAGGCGAGTGTGAATGTGGCTTCACTACATGCGGTTTTGAGTTGCTATTACGCTTGGTGCTAGATTTAAAAAGGTTAGAATCTGCTTGATTATGTTTTTGTTTATTGTGCTTTTCTATCTCTGCCTTCTCTTTACTCTCTCTTAAAGATTCTAAAAGGGCATTATCAATAGAATCTGCAAATAAGCCTTGCAAACATAATGCTACACATACTAAACCTGCTTTTTTCATGCTCTCTTAATCACTTCTTATCGCATGATATGATATCCCCATTATAGCCCATTTCACATGCTTTTAGATAATACTTTTGTGCAGTTCTAAAATCGCCTTCATTATAGATGATGCTGCCAAGATTCGCACATGCTTCATTTGCAACTTTTGCTTCGTCGTTTGTATCAAGCGGACATGCAAGTTTGTAATAATCTTTTGCGTTAAATATACTTTTTTGCACCCCAAGCCCATTGGCATACATCTCTGCTAATCCAAGATAGCTTCTAGCTGAATGGTAGTTTTTTGCTGACTGCGATAACTTATAAATATCCATTGCCTTCTCATAGCTTTGTCTTACCCCAAAACCATTAGCATACATTTGGGCTAAATAAAAGTAGTCATTTGGTATATCTAAAGCATAAATGCGTTTATATGTATCAAAGGTTTTATTATACTCTTTTGCGTAAAAGTAGGCTTTTGCAAGTAAATCAAGAGCTATTGCATCATCTTTTGTTTGATATGGCTTTAACGCATGAATTGCTTTTTGATATTCACTTTCTTTTATCGCATCTTTAGCAAAATCAAGGCATATTGACTTTGCGTTTAAAGCCGTTTTTACAGGCTTAGAATCTTTTTCATCTTGCCCTTGTTCTTGTGTGCCAGAATAGCTAAATGTGCCTAAATCATTGCTAGAATCTTTTCTCTCTTGTGTTTTAGTTTTATTTTGTTTAGATATAGTATCTATATTCTTGCTATCTTGCATTTGATCAAGTGGCAGGGCGTTTAGATTCTTACACATTGACTCTTGCAATACAAAGTCTTTTTCAAATACTCCTTTTGTTTCATTGTAGAATCTTATACAAGCTTCTGCTACATTGCCTTTACATGCTTGTTTGTAAAGTAATAGACTAAGTGTTTTATCATTATCTTTTGCAAGTGGTTTTGTATTATTTGTGATTTCTATTTGTAGTGAATCTTTATTTGGCATGATAAGCATATTTTGATAGCTTGAATCTTTTTGTATTAATTCAAGCAAGGTGGCTAACTGATAGCATGAGTTTGCATTCTCTGCCTTACACTCTTGGGCTAAGTTTGGCAAAGTAAGCTTTTTCTTACATGCGTTTTGCAAGCCTAGACTACATGCCCTCTTGTAATATTGCAATGCTTTTGCATAATTTACATGTGAGTTTTCTTTTGTTGTATGAGTGTGTTTATTTTGAAACTCAAATGTGCTATAAATATTTGCAAGATTGTAGTAAATCTCATCATGTGGGGCTTCTTTATGCTCTAATAATTCTTCATAAATGCGTATAGAATCTTTTTCATTTATAGCTAAATATTCCCCGTTTATAGAGTGTTTAGCAAGTTGCATACAGCTAATTACAGAATCTTTACTTAAATTACACGCCTTTTCATACCACTTTAATGCACTCCGCATATCTTGCCTGTAATTCTCATGTAACACACCCAAACGCTCACAAGCAGCACTATTTTCATCGCTTATTTGACAAGCGTATTGATAGGCTTCAATGGCTTTTTCTATATCTTGTTTTACATATTCACCCCTCTCATATCCAAGCCCTGCAAAATAGCAATGATTCCCTGCTTCTCCTTTTTTCATACTCCACGCACAAGCCCTTTGCATAAAGCCCAATGCTTTTTCTTTATTCTTTGCTACACGATCACCATTTTCATACATATTTGCTAACTCTGTGCATGATTCAATGATTCCACCTCTGCAAATTCTTTGTAAAAGTTTCACATATCGTTTTACATCATTAAATGTAGGTAAATGTCGCAACTCATAACAACTAGTCATATCTCCGCTATCACATGCAAGGGAGAAAAACTCTGGTCGCACATTCTGCACACTAGAACACGCCCTCATATCATTATCCATAATACATTCTTTTGCATACTTGATATTAAAGATTGTATCATCACACGCATTTGTATCAAGCTTGCAGGCTTTTTGTAAGAATCTTGCCGCTTTTACAAAGTCGCTTTTATCATCGTATGTATCGATATTATCGCTTATATAAAAGTCCTGTGTATAATAAAGGCTTATTTGATAACAAGCTATAGAATCTTTCTCATCGCATTTTCTATTCAGCTCACCTAAATCTTTTGCTATCTTTTCTCTATACTCTTTGTATGGATTGAGTAGTTTGCATGACTGCATATCACCTAGCATACACTCTTTTGTAGCAAAGTCTAAGGCTAGATTTACAAGTCGTTCTGCCTTTGGTCTATTTTGTGCTACACCGATACCATACTCATAGAAATAGCGTAAATATAAACACGCCCCTACATTAGAATCATAGCAAGTATGCTCTAGCATATTTACCGCTCTTTCTTGATACTGCAAGGCTTTGCTTTGGTCTGGCTTTTCACGCATTAAGCTAACAATAGATTCTGTATCGGTAAAAAACTTCTTTGTTTCATTTGCGTAATTAGAATCTGGCAAGGGGATTTGTGTGGGTATTTTTTGTGCTTGTATATCTTTTTTTATCGCTTGTATTGCTGCATTTTCTCTCTCTTCATAAATGCGTGAAAGCACAAGGCATGTTTGATAGTCTTTCTTACATGCACTATCCATAATATCAAGCAGTTTTGTTTTATAAAGGGTGATATTTTCTTTATTATTTTCTTTTTTTGCTTGTTCTAGTAAGGCGAGACATGCTGGGCTAAAGTTATTTTTACATTCATCATTAAGCACCCCATTTTTCCCATAAGAAAAACCAAATAACGCCATAAAAAATATTGCAATATACATAAAATTATTTCTCATTAAAGCCACCTTAATTTAATATAGAATCAAGTATTTCATAGCGACAAAATTCACTATGTTTTTTACATGCAATGTGAAAATAGCTTTGTGCTTCTTCTTTATCTTTAGCAACGCCCAAGCCCCTTGCATATTTTATGCCAACTTCACCGCACACTCTCATATCATCAGCATGTTCTTGTTTGGCTTTTTTACATGCGGCAAAATCTCTTTGAAACTCTACTGCAAGAAGTGCATTTGCGTTGCTATCAAATTGTGCTTCAAATGCCTTTTTTCTAAAGCATTCCTTATCATTTTCAAGTTTGCAAATCTTATCTAGCGTATGGCTAATCTCTGCTTTTTTAGAATCTGTTATATCACTTATCGCTTCTTTTAGTAATATATCACTTAGTTTTAGACAAGATTCCTTATGATCTAAATCGCAAGCCTGCTGATATAAAAGCACCATATATTCTTGCTTTGCATTCTCTTTTGTAAAATTGCTTAAAAGCAAACAAGATTCTACAACGCCATTATAACAAGCCTTTGTAAAATAGCTTTTTGCCCTAGTCATATTTGGCAATACGCCATAACCCTCATAATACGCCCTGCCGACAAGCCCACATGAAGCATAATTTCTTTTAGCACATTGCTGATACCATGCTAAAAAGCTACCTTGTATCGCAGTAAGTGGCTTTTGCGGCACAAAGATTTGTGTGCTTTGTGTTTCTGCATGAGCGATATGAAACATGCCATATACAAATAAGCCTAATATAAATAATTTTGAGACAAACAACCTAGCTATAAAGCATTTAGCAAACAAATCCCTAAAGCCTTGCTTGTGAAATTGACTTTGATTACAACGCATAAATCTTGCTAAAAAGACTTCCATTACACCACCTTTAAAAACCCAAAATAAGTCTGTATTATAGCTAAAATCATTTCATTTTATAGTGCGTGAATAGTGTTTTGCTGAAATTTAGATAGGTTTTGTTTGTGTATCTGTATGCAAGTTTAAAAACTAATGCAAGAATCAAGAGAGATCCCAAACATTAAATCAATAAGTTACAAGCAACAAAATCTAGCTTGTTATCACCTTAGATTCTATACCATACACAACACGCTATTTACAATATGTCCTATCATGTGTGTTGAGTTTATCTTTTGCGTGTGATATATCAGATTCTATTTGTGTTTTTAGGTCGCTAAGATTAAAAAACTTTCTATTATCACGCAGGTAGGCTACAAAAAAGATTGTAATTGCTTCATTATGCCTTGTGTTTATAGTTTCATTAATAATATGTGTTTCAATACAGAATCTCTCATCAGTGCTGAAGCGATTGCCAACAAATGATACTGCGTTATAAAGCATGCCATTATAATAAGCAAAGGTCGCATATACCCCATGTTTTGGCACAAAATAAAGTGTATTTCTCATATTAATAGTAGGATAGAGTTCCTTGCTGCCTATACCCTGTCCCTTTATAATGCGTCCTTTAATATGATAGAATCGCTCAAGCATAGCGTTTGCATTGTGTATTTCGCCTTGTTTTAAAAGATCTTTAATAATGCTTGTATGCAATGGTATATTGAGATAAGTTTGTGGGGCTACAATCTTTATTTGGACTTCAGCTTTACCCATGAGTTTTAATAGTCCATATAAATCACTTGCATGGCTCATTCTATCCTTGCCAAAGTGAAAATCATAGCCTATGACAATACATTTTAAATGCGGCATAACCATAAAAAGTAATTGCAAAAACTGCATAGAATCCCATGTTTTAATACTCTCAAATCGGAGACGAAAAAAGGGGATATGCGTATATTTTGTCCGCTCTTTTGGCGGGGTTATAAAGGGGGGCTTGACTGAAGCAATGCTTAGGGCACAGCCATTTGTCCCCACAAGTCCTAGTAGATATTTATGTGCTTTGTGCATACCATCAAATTTGCCAATAACTACGCGCTCATAAGGGAGTTTAGAATTGACAAAAGATAAAAAACTCTTCATTACCTTCCTTTCCTGCTAAGAGTGATTTTTCCACAAAGATATAAAGCGCGTTTTTAGCTTTTAGTAATGCTAGAAAAGATTCTAAACGTGCTAAGATTATTTTTGTGTCTTTGATTACACCTTTTTTATTGCGTTTTGCTTGTATGCCGACTTCATATTGTGGTTTGTATAAAAGTAGCATGGTTTTTGAGAGATTAAGCAGGGATTCTAAAATATTCTCTAGCGAGATAAAGCTTACATCACATACTAAAAAATCAAATAGATTCTCTTTCAAGGCTCTATGTTTAGAATCTTTTATGCGTTCTAGAATCTTTTCTTTATAGATATGAAAATCTTGTGAAAAGATTCTAATATCTACATTTTCAATAGACACAATCTCATCTCTCTTAGATAGGTTAGAATCAAGCTGCAAAGTCCCAATATCCTGTGCGACTATAAGCTTTGGCTTATATGTAAGTAGCACTTGGCTAAAGCCCCCAGCACTTGCCCCAACATCAAGGATAACAGAATCTTTTATGAGTAAAGGCAGTATTTCTTTTAGACTTGTTGTGATATAAGTTTTTAGGCTAGATTCCATATTGTGTTTTATAGAATCATGGGCTTTTTGCCATACAACTAAATCTTGCGTAAGATAGGATAGAAAGCTATTTTCTTTTGTTAAAAGCAGGGGGTTATAGAATACAGAATAATAGACACTAGATTCTGTATTATGTAGAAATCTTTGCAGTTTTAATGCTGCCCTACTACAAAAAATCTCACTTTCTATAAAAAAGTCCTGCTTTATATGTATAGAATCTGTATCATTGACATTAAATGCGGATTTTAAGATAATCTTGCCATTTACGCTAACTTGGGCTTGTTTTATAAGCTCGAGAGCTTTTTGCCTTGTGATATGCGTATATTTTTGTGTGATAAAGCAATCAAGCCGCATAGAATCTACTCAACAATAACTGCATCTTCAATATATGCGTTTGCTTCGTTGCTATGATTTTCACCATACCAAGAAAACATATAATGCGTTAATACAAGCATTTGCCATGTCGCAATAAAGCAATTTAGCACAGGTATATAAAGCGGAATAAAGATAAAAATATTTATAGCAATAAGTGGCAGTCTATTTGTCTGTAAAAATAGCTTATAAGAATCTTTTGACATAATGCTAATGCCAATATCATGATTTAGATTCTTGCAATAAAACTGAAAATATACAAAAATGCCAAGTATTAAGCCAATAAAACCTAAACCGATAAATGAAAGCAAATAGCACCCAAGTGAAAAGATGATAAATTTTAGCAAGGTTTTTAGAAGTAGCACAGAGCTTAAACGAAGAGATTCCATAAAGTTTGGTGCGTTTAGCCGTATATAAGGATAATAAGTCTTATGCACGAATTGCACTACAAGCGGGGCTAAAAACGCATTTATGATACTCATGCAAATACCTACTAAAACCACACCGCATAGCACTAAAGAGATAGTCGCAAAAAATATGAGTAGATAGTATGAGATTTTAGGCAAGATTCCTTCACTCAAAGCGTAATTAATCCAAATGCTAGGAAACTGATGCAAAAACCAATCAAAATGCGTAATACTTAAAGTAATCACAACTACCCATAGCAAAATAGAGCAACAAAATGGCAAAAAGCTTAAAAGCAATATGTATTTATACTGCAAACTATGCCATGCTTGTTTAAAGCATTGTGTGATTATAGTCCTTGCATAATTGGGCTTAATATTAATTTTCATCTACGCTATCCTTATATCATTTAGAATCATTTAGCATGATGAAAGCTTTATGTATATATTCATATTTTAATCCTTTTTTATTGTTGCTTTTTTGTCTTTTTTGCTTCTATAAATCACATATAGCCCGGATACTACGGGCAAAAGTCCAACCATTGATAACATAATTAACGCTAAAGTTTCATGTTTCATAACTAACCCCTTTAATCTCTCAAATTTTCAGCAATATTAAAGAAAATAATACCAACAAAAATAAGACAAATAAACACAATCCCTATGCCATAATATAGTATATTCATTATTATTTGTGAAAAAATACCCAATTAATCCAAGTTCTGCTACAAACAAAGCAGTAATAATGTTTTTGAGCAAATCTATAACAACCTTATAGTATTCCTTATCTCCATTCAACATGCTTAAATCCTTTATTATGTGTTTCAAATGTGATATTAGGGTATTTATAAGCAATTTACAATTAATCGCTATAATTATAGCTTATTTTTGACATTCTAAGTTTAGGAGTAGTGATGAAAAGTTTTGTTTTAAAGCGTGTAGCACAAGTAGCAGCGATTTCTAGTCTTTGTCTTATGCCAATGGCGTTGAATGCAAAGGCTCTTGTTAATGTTGATGGTATTGAGATTTCTGATTCTATTTTTTCAGCATTAAAACAGCAAAACCCAAGTTTTAATTATGACGCATTGCCTGAAGCACAAAAAAAGCAATTATTAGATGAAATCATTGATGGTGTAGTTACAGCGAATGCAGCAAAAAAAGAAGGGCTTGATAAAAGCGAAGAGTATAGAATGGCAAATTTACAAATGCTATCTGGCTTATGGCTCAAAAAGCAAGTTGATAGCCTTTCAAAAACGATTAATGTAAGCGTTGCGGAAGCACAAAAATATTACGATGCGAATCCAAAAATGTTTGTAACGCAAAACGCTGAGGTAAGACATATCCTAGTGCAAAAAGAACAAGAAGCAAAAAACATCATCGCAGAGATTAATAAGGTGCCAAAAGGAAATACTGAAAATAAGTTTGCCGAACTTGCAAAAAAACTCTCAATCGATCCGGGTTCAAAAGAAAATGGTGGTCTTATGAAATTACCTATCAATAGCCCAGCAATCGCACCAGAATTCGCACAAGAAGTGCTAAAAATGGGTGCAGGAACTTATACAAAAAATCCTGTAAAAACTCGTTATGGTTATCACATAATCTATCTTAAAAAGCTTGATGAACCAGCAACACAATCTTTTGATTCTGTAAAAGGACAGCTTGTTGAGTTTTTAAAACAACAAAAAATGGAAGAAGTGCTAAAAGAAAAAGTGAAAAAAATGCGTGATAGTGCAAAAATTACTTATGGGAAATAGTATATACAAAGTTTTTAGACACATATAGCACAAACTCACAGAACAAAGATAGAAAATCTAGCCAAGATTCTCAAGACTAGTTTTCTATAGTTTGCCATGCGTAATAGATATAGTAGAATGTATTAGGTGTTTGTGTAATCACACAGAATCTTTTCCTATCAATTTTGCATTGTCTTATGTCTATATAACAAAGCAAGGTGTGTTTGACACAAGGGGCAAAGTGCTTTCAAAGGAGCTACTTTAAGAATCTAAAGGAGTTATCATGAGTAGTATTATCCGCAATAAAAAAGCATATCATGATTACTTTATATTAGAACAAATTGAAGCAGGGCTTGTATTAGCAGGGAGTGAAGTCAAATCCTTGCGTAATGGCAGGGCGAATCTTAAAGATAGCTTTGTGCGTATTATAAATAATGAAGCCTTTGTATTCGGTATGCACCTAACCTATCATCACACTACAAATCCCTATTTTAAACCCGATGAAAAGCGTCCAAGAAAGCTGCTTTTACATAAAAAGCAGATTGACAAACTCTTTGGGCAAGTCAGTCAAAAGGGTCTATCCATCGTGCCATTGCAAGTGCATTTTAATAAAAAAGGCTATGCAAAAATGCTTATCGCACTTGCAAAGGGAAAAAAAGAATACGACAAAAGAGAGACAATTAAAAGAAAAGAGCTAGATAGAGAAGCTAGAGCAAATATGAAAAATCATACATATTAAAGGGTTATTATGGAAAAGGTAGCAGATTATGCGCTGTATATAGATTATGGAATCTTTGGTTTTTTGGTATTTTTGAGTTTGCTTGTTATTGCCATTGGGATTGAGAGACTTTGGTTTTATTCTATCATTCGGCTTGATGATTATAGCGATAAAAGGGAGTTAGAGCTTGATTTACACAAGCGGCTTACACTCGTTGCTACGATTGGCTCAAATGCACCTTATGTTGGTTTGCTTGGCACTGTAATTGGGATTATGCTAACCTTTACTAGCATTGGGGCAAATAGTATGCTTGATACAAAGGGTATTATGGTGGGACTTGCTATGGCGTTGAGAGCTACTGCATTAGGACTTGTTGTAGCGATACCTAGCATTGTATTTTATAACCTTTTAGTGCGAAAGGCAGAAGTGATTCTAACAAATTGGGATATTTTCACAAATCCAAACACAAATACAAAGAATAACCCACGACTTGATTATAGAGAAGATCTAACAAGCAATCAATTACGAGAAGATAAAAGACCAAAGCCATATAGCTATACAACAGATTCTAATCTCAAGGACCGCATACACAAAGCAAAGCGAATAGAGATAAAAGATATAGAATCTAGCACAGCAGACAAAAAGGACTAGCATGAAAAAGATAGATTCACTAAACCTTGTGCCTTTTATTGACATTATGCTTGTATTGCTTGTGATTGTTTTAATGTCAGCTTCTTTTAGTGTCTCATCTCAGCTACCCATTCAAATACCACAAGTTGATGAAGGCACACAAAATAGCTTAGAATCTAAACGCATTCATATTGCATTAGATAAAGATGGCAAAATGTATATAAACTCACAGCAAGTTGATAAAGTGGCAATGCAGGGCTATTTACGCAGCCTAGATTCTAAAACTAGCGTGATTATTAAAGCTGATAAAGATGCAAATGTGCAGCAGTTTGTAGAAATCATGGCAGCATTACAATATTTTGGTTTGACAAATGTCTTTACAGAAGTAGAGCAGACTAACCCCTAAGACTTTAGATAAATAAGGGCATATCATGAAACAATATCTCTATATTATTCAAGCAAGTAAAGAGCCAAGCAAATGTAAGATTGGAATCACAAATGATTTAGAGCGGAGATTGAAAGAATATAATAGTATTACAGGTATATCAGCTGAAAATACATATAGCCTATTATTTGCCGCTGAAGTGAGTAATATGAGAGCATTAGAAAATGATATTAAAATGCAGTTTTCATTTTTGCGAGAGAGAGACAATAAAGAAATCTACTTTTATAATCCAAACCTTTTTGAAATGTATGTGAATTTTATCCTTGAAAGTCCGCATTTTATTAAAAGAGTTGTGTCTAAAGAATCTAAAAAAATGCGTCCCGCAAAATCTAGCCCACAACCCACTATGCAAGATAGGGGAGTTACAAGAAAACTGCTACTAGAACAAGCTAAAAGGGTAAAAAATGATGAGTTTTATACACGCATAGAAGATGTAGAGAAAGAACTCTCAATGTATCCCACTAAAATATGGAAAGATAAAGTTGTATTTTGTAATTGCGATGATGCGATAGGAAGCAATAGAGATTATACAGACTCTTCAGCCTTTGCACTCTATTTTCTTAAACACTTTTTACGATTAAAGCTTATATGCACTCATTATGGAAGTAGAGCAGATTTATTTAACGCAGGGACAAAAGGCTATATCTTTACAAAAGAAGGGGCACATGAGCTTTATAGAAACCCGCTTAATTATACAGGAAGCTTTGATGAGTTAGAATCTCTTAGAATTCTACATGAAGAAGCAGATATTGTTTGCACAAATCCGCCCTTTTCTCGTGCGGCAGATTATTGGCAGATTCTAATAAGAAGTCAAAAGAAATTTATCATTATCTCAAATGTTACAAATTGTATTACCCCTTCGTTTATTCCTTATTTTGTGGATAAAAAAGCATGGGCAGGATATACTAGTGTATATTGGTATCTCAATCCTAAAAGAATCCCGGTGAGGGCAGCAGGACATTTCTTTACAAATTTTCCTATAAAAGATCGCCCTGCTAAAAGCCGCTTAAAGTTTATGCCCTTAGAAGAGATTCCAGATGTGTATAGAATCTTTGATGATAGCGGTGTATTGCTAGTAGATCGCAGCTATATACCAAATGATTATGATAGACCTTTTGCAGTATCAACAAATCCTATTCTAAATGGTGTGTTAGAATGTGGTTTCAAAATCATTATAAAAGAACAATATTTTCCTTATATAAAAGGTAAGAAAAAGTTTGCAAGAGTATTAATACAAAAGACACAAGATTAAGGATTATTATGCAAGAGATTAAAAGCTATGAAGAATATTTAGAATCTATTAAAACGCTAAACCTTTATGCAAAGCATTATTACGAGTTAGATGACCCTATTGCTAGTGATTCTGAATATGATATGCTATATAAGGCAGTGAAGCTTTATGAAGAAAATAATATGGATAAAATCTCAAAAGATTCCCCAACGCAAAGAATAGGCGATAAGATTCTAAAAGATTTTAGTAAAAATAAGCATAAAAGGCGTATGTGGAGTTTAGAAGATGTTTTTAGCTATGATGATTTGTGTGAATGGCTTACAAAGTTGTCCAATGCAATACTTAGAATCCAAAAAAATAGCATAACTCCAACACTTTTTGACACAGATATTGATCAGACAGATTCTATAGATATAAACACCCTGCATTTTTGCATCTCACCAAAATATGATGGCATGAGTCTTAATCTCTTATATGAAAATGGAATCTTACAAAGTGCGACTACAAGAGGTGATGGCGAGATAGGTGAGCTTGTAACACAAAATGCAAAGACCCTGCATTCTCTCCCACATACAATCCCCTTTAAAGGCAGCATAGAGATAAGAGGCGAAGTCGTGCTATCTAAAGAGAATTTTGCGAGACTAAACGAAGAGCAAGAAAGGAATAATAAAGCCCTTTTTGCAAATCCACGCAATGCCGCTGCAGGGAGTATGAGACAGCTAGATCCTAATCTCACAAAAGAGCGTAAT
The DNA here is from genome assembly GCF_900198365.1 of Helicobacter bilis. Lineage (GTDB taxonomy): Bacteria > Campylobacterota > Campylobacteria > Campylobacterales > Helicobacteraceae > Helicobacter_A > Helicobacter_A bilis_B. Next base: position 38,693 of record NZ_FZMS01000029.1, read on the forward strand.
CTAAGCTTTGTAGCATGGGGTATAGGCAGTGTTGATATGAAAGAGCTAGAGAAATATGCTAAGAAAACCCATATAGGCTTTTATGATATGCTTATGTTATTACCAGAGTTTGGCTTTAGTCCCTTTAGATATTTAGAAAGAGTGAATGCAGAATCTATTGAGCGTGAGTATCAAAAGATTCTAAATGATAGGGATAACTATCCCTTTATGCTTGATGGCTTTGTGATTGTGCTAGATGATTTAGCCTTGCAGGATAAATTAGGCTTTACACAGAAAGCCCCAAGGTTTGCTTGTGCGTATAAATTCCCCGCAACAGAAGTGGTAATAAATATAGAATCTATTACACCACAAGTTGGCAGGACTGGTATCATTACACCCGTTGCAAACTTTAAGCCCACACCGCTAGATGGTGCATTTATCAGTCGAGCGACATTACATAACTATAAAGAGATTGAGCAAAAAGACATACGCATACGCGATTATTGTCTGCTTGTTAGAAGTGGCGATGTGATTCCAAAGATTACAAAGGTATTGCATGAGAGAAGAAAGGGCGATGAAATAAAGATAGTAAAGCCTACGCATTGTCCAATATGCAGTCATGAGTTAAGCTATGAAGATATTTATATCTACTGCACAAATCCAAATTGCGATGCGATAATCAAGGCAAAACTCATACATTTTGCTTCAAAAAAATGTATGGATATTGATGGGCTAGGCAGTAGCATTATAGAGCTTTTAGTCGATAATGGCGTGATTAAAGAGTGTAAAGACATTTATAGCTTAAAGGAAGAAGACTTTTTAAGGTTTGAAGGATTCAAAGAGAAGAGGGCACAAAATCTTATCAATGCGATTAAAGATAGTGTAGAAAATAGGGAATTTTGGCGGTTTATCCACGCACTTGGAATCTTACATATAGGCGAAGTGGCAAGTAAAAAACTAGCAGACTATGGCTATGAAATCTTTGATTATGATATAGAAAAATTACAAGAGATTGAGGGCTTTGGCAAGGATATGGCACAAAGCTTTTATGACTTTTGTATCCATAATAAAGATTTTATCAATGAAATGCAAGAGATATTAAAGCCACAATTACAAGTAAAAACTACACAGATAAACACAGATTCTATTTTTTATCAAAAGACCTGCGTTATTACTGGCACTTTTAGCTTAAGCAGAGATTCTATAAAGGCAAAGCTAGAAGCACTTGGTGCAAAAGTCTCAAGCAGCATTAGCTCTAAAACAGACTTTCTAATCGCAGGTGAAAAAGCTGGATCAAAACTTAACAAAGCACAAGAATTAGGCATTAAGATTATAGAATCTGGCGAACTCATGCAGATTTTAGAAATGTAGGGATTGTTTGGTGTGTTAAGTGTAAAGGAATGGGTTAAATCTCTTTACTAGTGAATCTTATAAATGCTGATTGCTAAAATCTATGATTATAAGGTAATTGTGAATGATAAAACAGATTTGAAATGCAAAATAAACTTCATTATGGAGCAAGTTATGGCAAAAAATAAAGCAGTATTTTTTGATAGAGATGGTGTGATTAATGTGGATTTATCTTATGTGTATAAAAAGGAAGATTTTAGATTCTATGATGATTTCTTTCCTTGTGTTACACATTTTAAAAAGCAAGGGTATAAGCTCGTTGTAGTTACAAATCAATCGGGAATTGAAAGGGGTTACTACACGATCAAGGACTTTTTATCATTAAGCTCTTATATGCAAGATTACATGCAAGAGCGACTGGGCTTTCGCTTTGATAGAATCTATTTTTGTCCGCTACTACATGATACGATAAGACGCAAACCAGCAAGTGGCATGATTATACAAGCCATGAATGATTTAGATTTAGACCTTAGTAAATCTTGTCTTGTTGGTGATAGATTAACTGATATTATGGCAGCCAAAAATGCAGGTATAACAAAGCGATATTTGCTATGCAGGGATAAAAAGCATGAAAATTCAGCGGAATTAGATAAGGGTGAATATACACTCATTCATACACTTGATGATTTTCTTCCAGACAATTAGCATGTTTAAACTATATATACCCATAAGCTATAAATAAAGTTGTCAAAAGCATGAGTGAAAATCTCGTGTATTTCAGTAAAGAATGTAAATAGTCAATAATAATGGAACGCATAAAGAGGGCAAAACGGCAATTAATTCACATGCCCACCCCCCCCCAAAAATATGCGTGTTAAATGAACGAAAAGGCTTTTCTTCCAAATGGGCTGGGTGTAGATTTAGGGTGTGAAACAAAAGATATCACACCAGCAAAATAAGCATTACACTCTCCTTATTGCATTTGTGGCGATATTATAGGCGAGATTCTTAAACTAGGTTCGGTTTAGATTTTATTCACTCAAAATCTTAATGAGTTTGGATTCAAAATCATTTTTATCTCATAAGATTCTATACCCTATACTCCACGACGCAGTAATGCGGCAGAATTTCTTTTACTCTTTCTGTTAGGATTCTACCTCTCTCAATAATCTCTTTATCGGTTACTTCCACCCAGCCGCCTTTTCCATCAAATTCAAGCTCAAAATAATCATACGCCCATTTACTCAATTCTTCATCAAATTTTTCTATCTCTTCCCTATTGCCTGTTATATCAATCCCCAAGTCATCCTCCAAAACACTTTCAAGCAAAGTCGCACAAGCCTCTTCATCCCACAATCCACAATCATAATCACTTAACACATAGTAATACTTTATCTCCTTTATATCATCTTCACTCTCAACATAAGTCTCTATATACGCATCGCCTTTAAAGTGTGCTTTCAACGCCTTAGCAAGTTCTAATTTTTGCTCATTAAAGGCAGCATACAGCTTTTTTAGAAACTCATCTGCATCATCTTTATACCAATACAGCCCATACTCATCGTGTAGCCTTTGCCACTGCGTAAATTTCCACGCTAAATCTTGCGGTAATCCCAAAAGTTCATACCCAACATTTGGAAATTCTCTTTCTTGCTTTTCATCACTCCAAAGACTCCATATCCCACTACTATAAAATTCCCCCCACACTTGCAAATGCCATTTATGCTTGCAATACTTATCGCCACAGGGCTTAATATTTCTTTTTTGCTCTAATTGCTCTTTATGCTTTTGTAGTAGCTTTTCATATCGCTCTAGCACGCCTTTATTTGGCTCTTTTTTGCTATTTCTCTCCATAATGTCAATAATGCTTTGTGGAATCTCTTTGTAAGTTTCAATCACATTTAATGCCATATTGCGACAGCGAGTTACATGGCTTTGCAGGGCAGTTTCTACAAACTCTAGCCCAATAATCTCATCAAAGTTTCTAAGATTTTGCACGATGAAGCTTATTTCATCATACACCCTAAACTCCGCCCCAAGTCCTAGCTCATCTTTTGGCTCACTTTTTAAAGCCTTCAAGTCAAATCGCTCCTTTGCTAAAGCACAAAGCCTTTTATATCTATCTTTAGAATTTGTAAGCGTGAGTGGATACCACTCTTTAAACTCCGTATTTTCCCTAGCGATGTTAAACATATCCTCCCATATATCAATGCCAAGATGCCTAGCAATGCTCCTTGCATCATAGTTAAATACATCAGCACGGATTTGCCCCTCCCAATCAATCCCGCTATGAAAGGCTAGAGTATTGATAATATCTAGCAGCTCCTTTTTCTGCTTTTCATCATATTCTAGCTCCTCTTCAATCGGGCTAATCAACGCACAAATAATGGCAAATCGCTCTATATTCATCACTTTGTTTTTAGATTCTTCAATAAACAACGCGACTAGTTCTTTAGAATGTGGATAGTCTGCAAAATGCACCTTACTCAAGCCACAAAAGCTTTTTAGCATTTGTCCCGTTGCTGTGTAGATTTTTTCATCAAATCCCCGCTCCTTTATAAACCCTAGCAAATCGCCCTTTTCTAAACACTCAAGCACAATATGATCAATCCCAATCTCACATTGATAGCCTTCAAGCAGCAGCCACTCTCGCTTTTTCTCATCATCAATTTTCACATAGTCCACATAGGCGATTCTCCCCCAGCCCTTTGTGCGTTTTGCTAGATAAAAGATTTCATCATTTTTCTCATTACGCATTAACGCCACGGCGACAAATCTCGCAAACTCATCTGCCAAGCCCAAGTATAAAAGCATAGCTATCTCTTTTTCATCAAGATTGCAAATCCCAAGCACGGCAATGCCAAATTTAATCGCCTCTCTATGCACCCCGCTACGCAGAAATTGCCTAGCCGCAGTGATACAGAAATGCAAAAGCCTCGCATTATTATCCGCCTCATTGATTAGTGCTTCTAAAAAGCCATCAATATACCCAAGCGTTCTATGCTGGATAATAAACATATAAATCCCGCCTAAATGCTTATCTATCAATTCATCGCTTAATGCATCAGAATCCACTTCCGCAAAATGCCTAAACATCGTAAGTAGCGTATCTGCACCATTTTTCTCATCTTTTCCCATAATGCCATCTAACATTCCGGGCATAAAGTTTAGCCCCGCAATCTCTGGCATAGCAATATGCAGACTATCATCATCTGGCAAGTCTTTATCTAAGCCCTCTTGTGTCGCATTTTCTACAATCCACTCAAGCAGCCCCTGCTCCCCGCTTATAATCTTTTCATAGCTTTGCATAATCTTCCTTTTTGTAGTTTGCTTTATTATAGCATTTTAAAAAGTATTGCATGGGATTAATCGTTTAAAATCACAAACTACTAAAAGTCCAAAAATTTTATTTCATTTACTATATATATTAGAATGCACTCCGTCATATTTTTTTGACAAATATTTTATTTACAAGGAGATCGGTATGTCTATTGATAGGTTAATAGTAAAGTTTGCGGATAAGCAAGTAGCTGAAAAGTATGCAAAAGCTGCAGGGGAGGCAAAAAAACAACACAAAACAACATGTTTTGTAGATTCTGCAGAATGGAAAGTGGCAGATATTAAGAATGCTCTTTTAAAAAGTGGCAATGGTGCATTAGTAAGACAATATGGTTTAGAATAGGGAGAATAGATATGGCTAAAAAAATCATCGTATGACTACACAAGCGGAGTTTGATAATCATTCAAATCAGTTAAATCCAACTCACCTAGAATATCAAAAAGTGCATCCAGAATCTAAAAAAACTGGCACCAATGCTTCTAAAGGAAGTAACAATAGTGGTCATAAAGGTAATCCTAAGAAGTAGTTTGGAATCTTGCAAGATGAATTTTTTATTGCGATAGCTTTTAAAGATGTCTATTTAGATAATAGGCAATGGGAAATGTGATTTAAGTCTCTGCGTGAGATGCCGTGTCGCTATAATATGCGATTGCCGTAGAATCTAATGTCTTACACGGATTCTACGATTTGACTTTCTAATTTTAGATTATTGTATTTGCTTCAAATGTATGCAGTTGGTATTTGTTTCGCCCTTTCTTGTTGTAGAAATGGCTTCTCTATCATTTGTCATTTTGCTTGAAATATCTTTTTATGTTCTTGTTTATCGTTTAATATTTTTATTTCTTTAGTTTTGTATTGACTCTTTGTAGAATGCAGTATTCATAATAGCACACCAAAACCATGCGATTGTTATATTTTTAATAACACTCTGAATCTACTTCTCAAAAATAGAATCTAAAAGTCCATTGATAAAATCTTTTTCTTCAAATGCAATGAGTTCATCAGCCTTTTCACCAACACCCAAAAATAGAATGGGCAGTTTAAACTCATGAATAATGCTTAAAATCGCACCGCCCTTGCTTGTGCCATCCATTTTTGTGATGATAACGCCATCAAGTCCTAAGGCTTCATGAAAGATTCTGGCTTGTTCTATACTTGAGCTGCCTTGTGTGCCATCTAGCACTAAAATCTTATGAAAAGGCTTGTTTTCCAAAGCCTTGCTGCATGTTTTTGAGATTTTTATAAGCTCATTTTTAAGATTTGTTTGATTGGGTAGTCGCCCCGCTGTATCGATAATAGCATAATCCATATTCCGTGCTTTTGCAGCATTAATTGTATCAAATGCTAACGCACTAGGATCATGAGCGTGTTTTGTGGTAACAATCTCTACGCCGATTTTCTCACTCCATAGCTGCAACTGCTCGATAGCTGCCGCACGAAATGTATCCCCTGCACCAAGTATTACCTTCTTGTTATTATCCTTAAATCTTTTTGCAAGTTTTGCGATTGTCGTGGTTTTTCCCGCACCATTTACACCGAACACAAGATAGACGATAGGATTTTCTTCTATCTCTTGGAATCTAATCTTATCATAATAGCTTTCCCCGCGAAAAAATCTCTCAATAGCAACACGCAAGGCATCTCTACTGACATTTTCATCGAGATTATCTAGCATTTTTTCAATGATTTCATAATGAATATCTGATTCTATTAGAATCTCTTCTAGCATACTTTTTTCTATCTTTTGTTGTTTTTGTCCTAAAAATCGTGCTATATTTTCTGAAGTTTTCTTAAAAAATGAAAACATGTTTATTCCTTGTCTTAGGGCTATTTAGATTGTAGAGATTCTGTGCTGCTTGGGGCACTTTGACTTAGTGTATTATTTGGTGTCTTTTCTGTCGTGTTAGAATCTAGCTTGTTAGAATCTATTTTATTGTCTTGTGTTAAAAGATCTGTTATCATTTGTTCAAATATCTCTTCTAACACCGCCCCTTCAATGCTTTGTATGATATTATTGTGAGTGTCTTGTAGTATAAATAATGGTGCTTGGTAGTCTCTAATCTCAATATTTAATGTGCGTTTTAGAGAATCTAGAAATAAATCAAGCTTATTATTTGTATCCACAAGATTCACTAAATTTTGACTAAGCGTAATTGGAAAATCTCTGTAACTATTAGCATGTATTGCCTGTTTGCTTAAAATAAATACCTGCAAATTTTTTGAACGATGCAATAAATTGTTAATATGGATAAAAGTTGGCATACACATACTGCAGTCTTTTGGGAAAAAAGCAAATAATTTAACTGCATTGCTAGATAGCATGCTTTGCTTATTTGTCGTGTTTGTAATATGTAGCTGTATTCTGTTATTGATATGTTGCAATGAAATCTTTGCAGTTGTGTTGTTGCTTATATTTGTGAAATCATAAGATTCTGTTTTGCTATCACTTGTCTTATTATCATCAGTATCACTACAACCAAACAAAGCTATAAGTAAGCCAAAGCATAAAGCAAAAAGATATGTGCTATATGATTTTGCATATAGTAAATTATGTGTAAATTCTCGCATATTTCCTCATTGACAGGTTTTAGATTCTAAAAATTAAATGTGAATTATAGCTAAAATAGGCATTTAGCTATAATTATGGAGTGAGTCCTTAAGGCATATCTTTAAAAAGATTCTTTAACGCTATTAAAACATTTTCTTCTACTAAGTCATTTATGTCTTTTTCTGTAATCTCTGATTTACTGCCTAAGTCAGCAATTTGCGAGGATTTTAGATTAAGCTTTGCGTGTTGTGTGCTTGTAAGTGTTGTCAGGCCGCCTTGGTCTGTTGGGATAAGCATAATTGCATGTATGGTAATATCAAAGCTATTATCATGCTTGTCCTGTATAAAACCACTTTCTGTCTGCAATGTTTTTTTTGCTTCTAGCTTTATACGCAAGTTTGCATTGCTATCACTAGACTTTTTAAAACAACTTTTTGTCAAAGCCTTTTTAGCAGTCTTTTCAATCGCTTCTGCCATATCACCCTCTACTTCAAAAGTAGCACTAGCAAAAGTTTTAAAGACTTCGCATTGCGCGATATTCTTTTGTTCTACTTCGGCTTTTTTGGCACAACCACTATTAAGCATGATAGCTGCTAACGCAATACCTAAGATTTTTATTTTAAAAGACATTGTATTCTCCTTGCAAGTTTTTGACTAAACTAAATAGATTCTATAAAGCGGATATTCTACAATAATTTGCTATAATATGCGTTAATTTTTTATATTTTTAAGGAGCATTTATGCCATTACTTGATAGTTTTAAAGTCGATCACACAATTATGCCTGCCCCAGCCGTCCGCCTTGCAAAAAGCATGGAAACACCAAAAGGCGATAAGATTTCTGTATATGATTTGCGTTTTTGTAAGCCGAATATAGAGATATTAGATGAAAAAGGTATTCACACGCTAGAGCATTTATTTGCAGGTTTTATGCGAGATCATCTCAATGGCAAAAATACAGAAATCATTGATATTTCTCCTATGGGTTGTAGGACTGGATTCTATATGAGCGTGATTGGCACACCTAGCGAATATGAGGTAAAAGAGGCGTGGGAAGCAAGTATGCGTGATATTTTGCGTTTAACAAGCGAGGAGCAGATTCCAGAACTAAATATTTATCAATGCGGCACAGCAAAAATGCACTCTCTTCATAATGCACAAAAGATAGCACAAGACATGCTTGATAAGGGCATTGGCGTAATGGATACGCAAAAACTTTTATTGAAAGAATTTTGTCAGTAATGTGGAATCTAAATAGGAAAAAGTATGGCAAAGCAAAAACAATATGATTTAAAGCAATTAGGCAAAGAGACGACATATACTTTCAGCTATGATCCAAATGTCTTAGAATCTGTGCCAAACCCACATCCACAAAGGGATTATTTTATTAAGTTTAACTGCCCAGAATTTACTTCACTCTGCCCCATCACAGGACAGCCAGATTTTGCTACCATATACATTAGCTATATAGCCGACAAACTTATTGTAGAATCAAAATCGCTTAAATTATATCTATTTAGCTTCCGCAATCATGGCGGTTTCCATGAAGATTGTGTAAATACAATCGCAGATGATTTAATTAAACTTTTATCGCCTAGATATCTTGAAGTTTGGGGTAAATTTACACCAAGGGGTGGATTAAGCATAGATCCTTATGTAAATTATGGAAAAGAAAAAAGTGTGTATGCAAAAATGGCAAAAAAGCGTTTATGGCTACATGATTTATATCCCGAAACAATTACAAATCGCTAGGTTAAGATCGTATTGATAGGGTTTTATACTATCATATTTTTATATTTACACACCGCAATTCATTTACAAAGAACACCAATGAAACACAAAGATACACACACCCTTACAATCTCGCCGCATATATATGCCATTTTAAGTAAAAATAAAAATTTACTTGCTTTTTCTGGTGGAGTAGATTCCACCGCGCTTTTTTTTGTGTTAATGGAGTATAAAATAGAGTTTGATATCGCAATTATTGATTATGGCAAAAGATCTCAAAGTAAAGATGAAGTGCTATATGCTAAAAGCCTTGCAAAGCAGTATAAAAAGCAATGCTATACACTCATTTCAGAATCTATTACAAAAGATTTTGAGTATAATGCAAGAAACATTCGATATGATTTTTTTCATAAGATTATAATCACACATAATTATCACAATCTCATCACAGCCCATCATTTTGATGATAGGCTTGAGTGGTTTTTCATGCAGCTTTCTTGTGGTGCTGGGCTAAATACCCTGCTAGGTTTTCATGATATAACAGAACGCATGATAAACAACAGGGCATATTATCTTGTGCGTCCATTTATCACTTACACAAAGCAAGAGATTCTAAACTACAATCACACAAATAATATTAAATACTTCATCGATACAAGTAATAGCGATACAAGCTATAAACGCAATCTGTTTAGACAGCAGCTTTCTGGGCTAATGAATAGGGATTTTGCAAATGGTATCAAAAAAAGCTTTGTGTATTTAGAGAAAGAGAGGGCTAGGCTTTATCCGCATGTTATGGTGTGCATAGATTATAATCTTTTTATATGTAAAAGTCATATACATGAGATTCACACGATAGATATGCTTACAAAGCGACTTGGCTACATTATGAGTGGCAAACAAAAAGATGAGTTGCAACACACACTTTTAAAAAATGGGGCGTGTGTCATGGGTGGCAAAATCGTAATTGCAAAGAATGAATCTTTTATATTTGTAGGCATTGAGATTAGATGGCTTATAAAAGCGTTTTTAGAGAAAAGAAGGGAAAAATATATACATTTTCCTTGTGATATGGAGCATTTATATAGCTTAATAGAAAAAGATTCTATAAAGATTCCAAAACAAGTGAGAGAGAAATATAGAATCCAAAATATCCCTCCTAAAATACGCCCATTGCTTTATATCAATAGCCTTGATATTTGGGAGTAATTTATGGGCTATTATTTAAACCTTATTGTTACTTGGCTACAATACGCTTCATTATTTTATGTAAGGAAAAGCAATGACACAAAAATACGCACTTTTGAGCGTGAGTGATAAGACTGATATTATCCCTTTTGCTAAGGGGTTAATAGAGCTAGATTATAAGATTCTAAGCACAGGTGGGACTCTAAAAGTCTTACAAGAAAATGGTATTGAATCTATCGAGGTGAGTAGCTATACACAGAGTGAAGAAATGTTTGATGGCAGGGTAAAGACGTTGCACCCAAAGATTCATGGTGGAATCTTGCATAGACGAGATAATAAAGAAGATAAATTAAGCGCAGAAAAACATGGAATCTTTAATATCTCTCTTGTATGTGTGAATCTCTATCCATTTAAAGCAACGATAGAAAAGACTGATTGCTTTGATACAATCATTGAGAATATAGACATAGGCGGTCCTAGCATGATACGCGCAGCAGCTAAGAACTTTCAGCATGTAGTAGTCGTTGTAGATTCTAAGGATTATAGCTATATTTTAGAGAATCTAAAAAGTAATAATACGCTAGAGTTTCGCAGAAATTTAATGATGAAGGCCTTTAGCCATACCGCTGAGTATGACTGCATGATAGCAAACTATATGTCTAGTCGCTTTTGTGATGGCTTTGGAGATTCTGTATTTATCACTGGTAAAAAAGTCATGGATACAAACTACGGGGAGAATCCGCATCAAAAAGGCAGTCTCTATGAATACAATGAGTTTTACTCAAAGCATTTTAAAAGCTTAAAAGGTATAGCAAGTTTTAATAATCTCACCGACATGAATGCAGCTATAAAGATTGCAAGTGCGTTTGGTGATAAAGATTGTGTGTGTGTTGTAAAGCATGGTAATCCTTGCGGTTTTAGCCTCAAAGAAAATCTTATAGAATCTTATCGCCATGCCCTGCAGTGTGATAGTGTGAGTGCGTATGGTGGTGTTGTAGCGATTAATGGTGTGCTAGATTTAGAGCTTGCTAAAGAGATTCTAAAAAACTATATTGAAGTCGTTGTAGCAAGCCATGTAACCCCTGAAGCCCTAGAATCTTTTAGTCATAAAAAGCGGATTAAAATCTTTACCTGTGCTAATGAAGCGAATGCCACTAGACTTTATTTTCCACGAGATATGTGGGATTTCAAACATATTGAGGGTGGTTTTGTGTATCAAAATAGCGATTTTATCACGCCAAATGAAGTGAGAGATTCTAAATGCGTGAGTAAAGCAAAGGCGACACAAGCCCAAATGCTTGATTTAGAAATCGCCTATAAAATCGCAAGTCTTACAAAGTCAAACTGCGTAACTTATGTAAAAGATGGCAGCCTTGTTGCCATTGGTATGGGTATGACAAGCCGTGTTGATGCAAGTCATGCGGCTATCAAAAAAGCAGGGGAAATGGGGCTAGATTTAAGGGGCTGTGTGCTTGCTAGTGAGGCATTTTTCCCTTTTAAAGATAGTATAGAACTTGCTGCAAGTGTGGGAGCAAGTGCAGTTATTGAGCCGGGTGGAAGCATAAGAGATGATGAGGTGATACAAGAAGCAGATAAACATAATATCGCACTTTATTTTTCTGGCAAAAGACATTTTTTGCATTAGCATTAATATCGCTTGGATATACCTAGTAGTCCATACACTTAGAATATGATTTTACTGCAAGTAGAAACAGAATTTTATCGACAGATATTTTTTCATGTAGCTTATGTTGCTTTCATGGGTTTTATGTTTGTTCTTAAATGATCGCATACAATGCGAGAATTTATAAAAACCAAAACCACATTACACACAAGTCTTGTGTTTGTCTATAGAAAAATAAATCTGTATTAGCACAAGTGCAGGTGAATAGAAACCGTAACAAAAAACCACAGCCCTATATTTCCAAACACATAGAATATGGCGGAATCTTATTTAATTTTCTTGCTCTTTTCTCTTATTAAGCCATTCATTTAGTCTTGCTACATAACTCCAAAAAAGCGGAATGAAAAATATTGCGATAAAAGTTGCTGCCATCATACCACCAGTAACACCTGTGCCGATAGCATGTCTGCTTGCACTTCCAGCCCCGCTACTTAAAGCTAGAGGCAATACGCCAATACTAAATGCTAAAGAGGTCATAATGATAGGGCGAAATCGTAGTTTTGCTGCACCTATGGCAGATTCTATAATACCTTTTCCTTCTCTTTCATGCAAATGCTGTGCGAACTCCACGATTAAAATTGCATTTTTAGCCGATAAAGCGATAAGCATAACAAGCCCGATTTGAAAATATATGTCATTATCAAGCCCACGCAAAGTGGTCGCAAGGACTGCACCAAAAACTGCAAAAGGCACTGCGGTAAGCACCGATAAAGGCATAAGCCACCGCTCATATTGCGCACACAGAATGAGAAACACAAAAATAAGCCCAAATACAAAGGCAATAGCACCTGTGCCACTTGCATTTTTCTCTTGATAGCTTGAGCCTGAATAGGCTATTGTATAACCCTGCGGTAATACTTCTTTTGCTACTTCTTCAATAGCCCTCAACGCATCGCCACTTGAGTAATCTCCCTTTGCTTGTCCTGTGATTTTCGCACTCATAAAGAGATTGAATCTATCTACAATGTCTGCCCCTGTAACGCGTTCAAATTCCACTAAAGAACTCGCTGGGACTAGATCACCCTTATTTGATTTTACAAATACGCGACTTAAATCTTCTGGTGATTTTCTAAACTCACTTTCAGCTTGGATATTCACTTGATATGTTTTCCCATAAAGGTTAAAGTCATTGACATAATATTGCCCAAAAACGCTTTGCATAGTTGTGAAAACATCGCTTACATTCACACCCATAGATTTTGCTTTTTCTCTATCAAGGGTGATGAAGTATTGCGGGATATTTGGATTAAACATGCTATTTACGCGTGTAAGCTCTGGTCTTTGATTTGCCTTTGCGACAATGAGATTTGTATATTTCTCAAGGTCTTGTATCGTGCCATTATTTCTATCTTGCACATAGATTTCAAACCCACCTGCAAGGGATAAACCACTGATTGCAGGTGCGCCAAATACAATAGCATTTGCTTCAAGTTGTTTATTTAATAGGACATAGAATTTACCCACAATACTTGCTGCACTCTGCTCTCTCTTGCTCCAGTCTTTCAAGGTTGTAAAGATGATAGCCCCACTTGTCCTTGCTGCACCAGCAAGCATGTCATAACCTGCAATCAAAAAGCTATAATCAATATTTGGATCTTGCCCTAAGAAAGATAATGCCTTTTTACCCTCTACAATTGTGCGTGAGAGTGAAGCAGCAGGTGGTAGTTGCAATGAAGTTATGACAATACCTTTATCTTCGCTTGGGACAAGACTTGTTGGTAGCTTTTTAAATAATCCCCAAGTAACGCCAATGATTGCAATAAAACAAAGTGTGAGAATCCCACCCCTACGCAACGCCCTTGCGATTTGTTTTCCAAACTTAAAGGTAAGCCAGTCAAATACATCATTGAATCTTTTTACGATATAAAATGGTTTAGGCTCTTTTGCCTTTAAAATAGACACACATAAAGCAGGGGTTAAAGTCAATGCAACAAAGCCAGAAATAACCACAGAAATAACAATAGTAATTGCAAACTGCTTATAAATTGCCCCAGTAAATCCACCGATAAATGCCACCGGGATAAATACAGAACAAAGCACTAATACAATAGCTACAACAGGTCCTTGAATCTCACTCATAGCCTTTAGTGTCGCCTCTTTTACTGAATATTTTTCTCCATTTTCATTTGTTTCTGTATGTAAGATTCTCTCTACATTTTCAATCACAATAATGGCATCATCTACAACAATACCAATGGCAAGTATTAGTCCAAAGAGTGTTAAAAGATTGATTGAGAATCCAAGTGCATACATACCCGCAAATGCCCCTACAATAGACACAGGGATAGCAATAACAGGGATAATAGTCGCACGGAAATTTTGTAAGAAAAAATACATGATAATAATAACGAGCACAATGGCTTCTACGAATGTTTTAATCACTTCTTTGATTGAGATTCTAACGAATGTAGTCGTATCATACACATTGTTGTATTGTATCCCATTTGGGAAGTTTTCTGCTAACTCTTCTAGTTTTTTTGCAACGCCATTTGCCACATCAAGCGCATTTGCACCCGGTTGAGCTGAGATACCAAACCCAACAGATTCTTTACCTTTAAATAGTGGGCTAACGCTATAATCTTTTGCTCCAAGCTCTATTTTTGCCACATCTTTTAGACGCAATGCACTACCATCGGCATTTGATCTAATGATAATATTGCCAAATTCATTCGCACTAATAAATCTTCCATGCGTGCTTACAGAATAGGTAAAAGCAACTTTATCATTTAGCGGCTCTGCACCGAATGAACCTACTGCAAATTGTGAGTTTTGCTCAGAGATTACTTGTGCTACTTCACTTGGTGAAAGATTATTTTGTGAGAGTTTATCAATGTCAAGCCAGATTCTCATAGAATAATCACGATTGCTAAAAACGATGACATCACCCACGCCCGGCACTCTTTTTAGCTCATTTACAACATTGAGTAAGGCGTAGTTTGCCACATAGGTAGAATCATGGATTGCATTATCAGAATACATAGCATAGATAGCAAGTAGTGTTGAAGATTTTTTATAGACATTTACACCCACTCTTTGCACCTCTGCAGGAAGCCTTGAGAGTGAAGACTGCACGCGGTTATTGACATTTACCATTGCCATATCTGCATTTGTGTCATTGCTAAAATATACACTTATGCTTACAACCCCACTTGATGATGACGATGACTTCATATACAGCATACCCTCAACACCATTAATGCTATCTTCTAGCACACTTGCCACAGTGTTTGCAACAACCTCAGCACTAGCACCTGTGTATGTTGCCTGCACGACAATTTCATTTGGCACAACTTGGGGATATTCCTCCACCGGTAAAATATAGATAGAGATCGCACCAACAAGTGTCAGCACTATGGATAAAACCATAGCAAAAATAGGGCGATTGATACAAAACTTTGACATCAAATCCCCCCTTTATCCGTATATAGAATCTGCTTTGCTAGATTCTATATACTTGTCATATTGAGCCTTTGAAAAAGGCGAAATATCTTGTTGAGATTCTATCTTGGATATTCCGCTATGTTTAACATGATAAGTGGAAGTAGATTCTATATTATGCTGCATAAAACTCACACTTTTTGTATCTTTAGAATCTTGTGTGCTTGCATTAACAGGCATAGTTGGGCGGATTTTTGATAATTGATTGATGATAAGCAAGTCGCCATTTTTAAGCCCATCAAGGATTAAGACTTCATTATTTGGCAGATTCTGTCCTAGCGTTACCCTTGCTATCTCTGCTTTATTGTCCTTTGCGATAAATACATAGCTTCCATCTTTATCTTGTAAAAGTGCACTTTGTGGTATTGTGATGGCATTTTGTGCTTCAAAGCCTTTTAGTCTCACACGCATAAATTCATTTGGTATAAGTTTGTGTTCATCATTATCCACAATCGCCCTTGCTTTGATTGTAGCTGTTTGTGAATCTAGCACACTATCGATAAAATCTAGTTTGCCAACTTTGCCATAAGCCTTACCATTGCCTAACACAAACTCAACTTGTATGCTACTATCTTCCAACCCTCTCATAAAGTAATAATCTCTGCTAGGGATAGAAAACTCCGCATAAATAGGGCTTAACTGCGTAATAGTCGTCAATACATCTTGACCGCTTGTGCCGACAAGATTCCCAACATCATATTTTCGCATACCAGCCCTACCGCTAATACTTGCTACCACATCAGTATAACCTAAATCAATCTTAGCATCTTCAAGGGCTGCTTTTGTATTGGCTAGATTTGCTTGAGCTTGTAAGTAGTTTGCCCTTGAAGTATCGTATTGATCTATGGTATATACGCCCTGCTTATACAGGCTTTCCACTCTTTTCCAATCGCGATTTGCTTTTACAAAACTTGCCTCTGCGGAATGATATTGTGCTTTTGCTTGATTCACCCTTGCTTGATAGCGTGCCGCATCAATCTTAAAGAGTAACTGCCCCTTTTCTACAATATCACCCTCTGTGAAATTCTTTGTTAAAAGTGTGCCTTGCACCCTTGCATATACATTCACACTTTGGATACTTTTCAGTCGTGTTGGATACTCAAAGTTTAAGGCTACATTTTTTGATTCTATATTTTTTACTTGGACTTGCAAGGCTGGGATTTCTTGTGCTTGTTGTGTGGAATCCTTGCAGCCTACAAACATTACAAGCATAATCACACAGAAAATCATAAATGAGAATTGAAAAGCTTTCATTGTGTTAGCTTTTATGATTCTATATCTTGCCTGTGTGTAAAAAACATAGAATAGTTGTATATATGATTGTATGCCTTTTTGCATAATTTACTCCTTTTGCAAATGCTTTATTTATCTATACTTCAATAAAAAACTTTGTATTCTAGCTTGATTTTGTAAATATTTGCGTATGCAAATAATTCTTTTTTGCATACTTTTTAATTTTTTATTTAGAATCTAGCAAGGCATTTTTACACAAGTATTTCAAAATATGGAACTTTTGCTTGAATAAACGCATATCAAAATGCACTCTTAGTTTCTAGAATAATAAAAATATCAGTAAATATGTAGTCGTTTATGGAATCTGAATCTTATGTTAATAGCTAGATTTTATGCCTAGTGTAGCAAACTTGCATACAATCTTACATGCCTTAAGAGTCTGGTAAAATATAAGAACTATAGGAAAATATGCTAAAGTCACAATTTCATTTTTTCACTTTAGAATCTTTACTATTTTATATGGCAAAAGGGGAATTTATGAGCGTTTTATTTACTAGCACATTTTTTGGCATTTCGCTTTTATATGCAAATCTACACGCAAAAGTATTGAATGAATGTGTCAGTGATACGCATAGGCAAAGAGGCTGCATTGAGAAAATGTATTGGCTGACAGAAATTGGTGAGAGTGCTATTGTAAGATTTCAAGTGCCTTATCATAATGGCAAAAGAGAGGGATTATACAATACTTTAATGAGAGTGGAAATCTTGATATTGAGGTATTATACAAAAATGATAAAAAATGGTTTAGAAATAATCACATAGTTCAAATAGGTGAGAAGGCTCTAGTTCTGAGACACCATATAAAGATGGTAAAAAACATGGCATAGAAAAAGTGTATAGTGTTGATTATATAAGGACGTTGGTTGGGGAAGGCATACTTATCCGTGAAACCCCTTATATAGACGATAAGCAACACGGCATGGAAAAAGAGTATTATTTAGAAGAAGAGGGAAAGATACGCAGTGAAGTGGAATATAAGAATGGTAAATTAGAAGGTATTACAAAAGGGTATTATAAAAACGGGTAACTCGCGTATTCTGCAACATATAAAGATGATAAAAGGCATGGTGTAGAAAAGTGGTATTATGATGATGGGGCATTGTTGCGTGAGAGTGCATATATAAATGGAGAGAAAAATGGCATAGAAAAAACATACTATAGAAACGGGAATCTATCATCACAGGCTAACTATGAGAATGGCAAGAGAGTGGGTATTACAAAAACATATTATAGCAATGGGAATCTTTTAAGTGAGAGAGAGTATAAAAAAGATGAAATAGGGACAAAATATTATAATGAGAAAGGGGAAATAGGCTTAGAAGTCATTTTCATTGTATCCATTAAGTTTCTATCATGGGTTTAAATTCTCCGTATGTAAAAACGGCAAAGTCCTAACAAAAGACGAACAAAAAGATATAATTAGAATAAGCAATATATTCTCAGATTTTTCGCACATATATCATTCCGAGTCGGATGCTATTTGGATTAGCCTACTATCTGACAGACCTATAACAAGCCAAGAAGTATGGTATAACAGACATAATTACACAATATATGATAAATACCTCGATGTTTGTGGTGAATAATCTAGCTGATTGTGCCATCTCATGCGTGCTGACACACCGGCCTATGATAAGTCATCGCACATGATGGGTGTTGCCATAGCGGTAACGCTAGCAATGATTGTAAAACAATTGGCAACTTTATTCCCACACAAGCAACTTGCCAATCATAATAACTAGAAACTAACCTATATGCTTGATTTGGCTGTGTCCAATACAATGTGTTTCTTTCAGACTCCATGTCATTTAATCTCTGCGCTCATTTTTACACAATGCGTATTCCGCATATCTATCAAAACATTTCTACAATATTTTTTTATAATTTAAATATTATAGTAAAAAGTGGATTACATATTGACTTATTATCATTTAATATACTATAATGATAAAGTTAATTTGAAATTGTATCAAATTATCAAAATATTTTATTATATAGGAGCATAGTATGTTATCAGCTGAAGTTACAAAAAAATTAAATGAGCAAGTTGCAAAAGAAATGTTTGCATCAAATCTGTATTTAAGTATGAGTTCATGGTGTTTTCATAACAGATTAGATGGTGCGGGGCAGTTTTTATTTTCACATGCAGGACAAGAAAGCGACCATGCTAAAAAGCTAATCACTTATCTTAACGAAACAGATTCTGTTGTGGAGCTACAAGCGATAGAAAAGCCAGAATCTAACTTCAAAAATTTACTTGATGTGTTTGAAAAAACTTATCAACATGAGCTATCGATCACAAAATCGATTAATGATCTTGTAAGTTTTATGCTAGAAAATAAGGATTATTCAACTTTTAACTTTTTGCAGTGGTATGTAGCAGAGCAGCATGAAGAAGAGGCATTGTTTCGTGGCATAGTGGATAAAATAAAGCTTATCGGCGAACAAAGCAATGGGCTTTATTTAGCAGATCAATACATTAAAACACTTATAGGCAAGTAAGTATAGATTCTGTGTAACTCTCAAAGTCTTAATCTAGATTAAGACTTAGCTTTTTTATAAATTTTATTGCATTAATGGAATTAAAAGATTTTAATTCCATTGCTCTCATTGTCATCATCTTTCTAATCGCATAATATCTGTCAATATAGATTCCAAACATATTTAATGCAGGGAATCCAAGTCATTTTAAGTCATATACCTTAATTAGAATCTATTTTCCAAAACTATCTTAACTTGATAACTCAAAGCATAGTAATTATATATGATTCTGAAAATATATACAAAATAGAGAAATAAAAAAAACACTCTATGATTCTCACTATCTTATTGCAAGAACCACAAAGTCTTCTAATGCAAAATAAATAATTAAAAAGTATAGGAATACATGAGTACATAAGTAATATCTGTCGATATTTGTCCTGCTGTGCCAATAGTATTATATGGTATCCTAGTAATACCATCAAGCCTACTTCTACCACCATCAAACACCATGCCTAGCCCCACATGAAAGTATCCCAAAAATCCACCATTCTTATAAGTGCCATACCGCTCTGTATATCCAGCACTACTGCCAACAAGCACACCAAAGCCAAATGGCTCTGTCTGGATAAAATCCCACATCACATCCAATCCAACCCCACCAAAATAGCTTGTCTGCGTATTATCAAAAATGCCATTCAGCCTTACGCCAAAAGTCTTATGAAAAAAGTAGCTATATCCAAGTGCTACACTCGCATTTACCTGCAATGCTTTCGTGTCAACATTATGTGTGAAGTTTATACCCACGCCAACTTGCACGCTGCTTTTTGCCCTACGGATTTTATTGTCAATATCATATTCAAACGAATCTCCACCAGCAAGCTCAAGCTGTTCCACATCAGCTTTTTCGCCCACAGATAAATCACCTTCAGCAAACAACAAAGAGACTACACATAAACACATAAACAGCACTTTACAGCAACGCACAACACACTCCAACCAACAAAATAACTAGATTCTAAAATACACTAACTAAACGCCTATACAAGCAAAAGAGATTCCAAAATATCAATCCAATTACCAATCAATATATCATTCTGTATTTTACACATATATGTCAAAAATATTCACAAATACAGCGGTTTGCTTGCAAAACTATGGAACGACTAAGCAAAAAAAGATTCTAAACTTACATTGATTTAAGCAAATAGTATTTCTCTAAGAAAATCTATGAAATCCTACTATAAAATAACTCGCAATGCAAGTGTTTTGCATAAATCCCTATTTAAATTACTCATATTTGAATCTCTCTATTAGAATCTAAAGCACATTGCCTGCTATAATCACAACGGATTAATTTATAACAAAGCCATTCTCTTAAAACAAACAAATGCTATAATAGACGGATTCAAATCTATGGGGGTTATCATTTATGCTACTTTATAATAAACTCTATAAACATATATTATACATTCTTATCATAAGTATCTTTATAGGCAATAGCACGAGGGCTTGTGAATCTTTTATTCGTTATATATCCGATGGGGATTTGTTGAATGAAAACATGCCTTTTTCTAAAAATATGACCTATTTGAGTGCTATTAGTAATATTTTTGGAGCAGAATATGGATATGGCTTTAGTCTATCTTCACATAGCACAGATTCTATTATGATGGATAGACAACTTCCAGCCCATCATCTTGCATTTGATATAGGGTGGATGGGGATTGGCGGGTCATCTTGTAGAATCTTAGATTTTGGTGTAAAGGGTAGATATGAGTATGGCTTTGATGCAAGAAGTTATGGCACACATAGATTTGGCATTGAGACATATTATCATCCGCCTCTGTTTAACATTCAAGGTTGGCAAATTGCAAGTGTAGTATTTGGGGTTGGTGGCAGACTTGATAATATGGGTATAAATGGTGGGACATATATAGATGCTGGTCTGCTTATTTTACCAAGTAGCCCCGTGCATGCTTCACTCATATTTAGAAGCGATTTTATCACAAATGCCCCTACGCAACACTCCGTGCAGCTCTCACTTCGCTTTTCATTTGCGGTATATCCAGCTGCTGCTATAACGGCTGTTGCCCTACCGATTTATATCCCAGCTGCTTTGATAGCACCCGCTTTTAATAAGTAAGTGATTAAACTTATAATCCCTAAAAAATCGCAAATTCCACAAGGAAATTATGCTCGATAGGCTGTATATTCAAAGCATTTGGTTGAAAAAAACTCGCACGATATAATAAGTTTGCATTAATAACAAAGTATTTAAAAAGCCCAACACCCACTTCTACATAATACCCTGTTGTTTCGTTTAAAGATAGATTCTGTGCTTGAGTATTATTTTTTGCAAAGATTGCCCCACCGCCGATAATAAGCGAAAGGGGCTGTGGTGCATGACGAAAAAGATCAGTCGTGCTACATGGGAAATGAAAATAAAGCTCCGTCCCAACAAGATGGCTTTTAATAATAGAATCATTAAACATGTATTTAACTCTTACGCCCATATCAAAAATATGATCAATGCCATCAAATGCGTTATAAAAACTCGATAGATAGTTCCAGCCCACACTCCCACCGATATTATAGCCTGTGGAATTGCGATTGATACTTGTATTTGTGCCAATGTGAAATGATACAAGCTGCAATGGTCCCCCACCAAGCATACGCCAATCATAATTTCCACCATAATTTTGCGAAAATAAATAATTTGTATTTATAAACATGATAAATAAAACAACATGCAGATAATATTTAAGCATATTGCGAAACATTGCATTCCTTTTTATAGGTTTTTTGCAAAGGATTCTATATTGTTTTTGTAAATTTAACATATATTGTTTTGTGGTTGCATAAGGGGGCATTTTGTTTCCAATGAGTAAGTTTCAAAGAAATTATTCTATGTTAAGTTTTATTTTATTTCCCATGCAAATACTTGCTTTTAGGCATTTTGCGGCAAATATAAAGTTTATTTTATAGTTTTCCTATATTATCGTATAGACATGTTGTAATACATCATGCAATAGATTTTTATTTCACGATCTTTTAGTAATCCAAATAGAATGCCTTGTTAGTTTTCTACCAATATCGCAATACTACAATCATCAAAGCTTTTTTGCTCTTTTACTTTTTCTATAAGATTTTCTATATCTTGTTGTTTTTTGGCTTTATCTTGTC
>NZ_FZMS01000053.1 GCF_900198365.1 Helicobacter bilis
ATATATATATATATATATATCTTGTTTAGTATTTTGATATGTCAAAGGGTGTTTTGCCATCAATAATAAACCTTAAATTTATATGAAGTTATAGTATCATAAAAGTTTCTAGTATCTATTTGTTTTGTGATATTTTTATAGCGATTTAACAAAATATATAATTTCAAGGTGCATTTTATAGTTTTTTATTGAGCGATATTTTATACTTTTTTACACAAACGCAGGGTAGCTGCCAAGCCATTTTATCTCATCGCCTCTTTTATCAAACAATCTCTTTACACTCTCATCATCTTTATGTCCGTAAAAATCCATATAGAATCCAGAGTGAAACGCCCCATCACTCTGTATCGGTCTAGAATCTATCTTAGTAATATTAATCGATTCGTCTTTAAAATCTTGCAAAAGACCAAATAATGCCCCCGCTTTTCCAAAGTCTTTCATACTTACAAAAATAGAAGTCTTATCATTCTGCCCTTTTTCGTTTGTAAAGTCGCTGATGATTACAAATCTCGTTTGATTTGTGCAATGATTCTCAATATTTGCAAACATAATGGGGAGATTATATAGCTTTGTGGCGATTTCAGAACAAATTGCTGCACTACCACTCTCACTACTTGCAAGTTTTGCTCCAAACGCTGTGGAACTCACAGAAATATGCTCGATTTCATGCAGTTGATAGCTTTGCAAAAAGTTACTACACTGCCCAAATGCAATGTCTTTAGAATAGATTCTCTTTATATCATTAATGTGTTTTTCCTTTGTCGCAAAGCTGTGGTGTATCGGCAGGATAATCTCGTTTATAATCTTAAAATTATGCTTTGCTAGATTGTCGATTGTCTCGCCTACCATGCCATTTGTGTTGTTTTCAAGTGGGATTACTCCATATTTTGCATTCCCCCTTTGCAACGCTTCAAACACCGCACTAATGGTTGTTAGCGGTAAATACGCACTTAAGGGACCAAAGCGATTTTCAGCGGCTTGATGCGTGTAGCTACCAATAGGTCCTAGAAAAGCTATCTTTTGAGGCGTCTCAATGTTTCTAGCAATGGCAAATATCTCATAAAAGATGGCTTCAATGATTGATTTATTGAGATTTTTTAGCCCTTTTTCCTTTGTGATTGATAAAAGATTCTGTATGATCGCTCTCTCTCTATCGGGGCGATAAATACTTGCGTTGTTTTTAACCTTTAAATACCCAATTTGCTGCACGAAAGTTAGCCTTTTATCAAGTAGCTGTATAATCTCTTTGTCGATAGAATCAATATTTTGTCTTAATGCTTGCAAGTCTTGTTCTATGCTTTGTTGTGTATGGGTTGTGGAATCTTTAGAATATAGATTCGCTAAATTTTCGCCCTTGTCTATACAATTTGGGCGATTGAGCGAATTAGAGGGGTAGTCATTATCATTTAGATAACTCCTGCCCTCCAATTCACCCAAAGCCATAGAGCAACTGCTAGAATTTGTGGTTTTGTTTGCGTGGTTTTTTGGTGTAGAATCTAGATTCTGTATTTTCTGTCCCGTATTAGAATCTAAGTGCTTACAATCTTGTGCTACTTTAGAATCAAAGCTAGATTCTGTATTACTTACTGATAAGTCCTTGCTTTTAGATTCTATATCTTTTTTTAAGGGTTGCTTCATCTTGCATTCCTTTTATTTACATTATTGCTTGATTAAGCTTAAAAGTGCTTGTTTATAGAGTGATAACTTCTCTTCTGTATAGGCTTCAAAACGCGTAACAAGTGTGGGTGTCGTATTGCTCGCACGCACAAGTCCCCATCCATCTTTAAATACGACTCTCACACCATCAATGCTAATAATCTCTACAATCTCTGGAAAATCTGTATTTTTGCCTGCTTTTTGTTCTTTTAGAATCTGTTGTAAGCTATCCTGCAAACTCGCTATAATGTGAAACTTCTGTGCTTCATCTGTTTTTATTTTCTCTTCTTGTGTGCTATAAGTTTTTGGCAGGGATTTTATGCTTTCTTCTAATGTCTCAATGGGCGTTTTTAGATTCTTATGAGTTTGCTTCTCTTTATAGATTAGCTCCAGAATCCTTAAAGCCGCATATATCGCATCATCATAGCCAAAATACCTATCATTAAAGAATATATGCCCACTCATCTCACATGCAAGCTGTGCGTTTAGCTCTTTTAGCTTGACTTTAAGATTGCTATGTCCGGTTTTATACATCACGCTTTTACCAATTGTATTAATGCTATCATACATGACTTGAGAGCATTTAACCTCGCCTATTATCGTTGGATTCGTGATACTTTTTGCAATATCTCGTGCAAAAAGTATAGCCAACTCATCGCCTTTAAAGTTGTGATTCTGTGAGATTAGGGCTACTCTATCAGCATCGCCATCAAATGCGATACCAATATGAGCATTATGCGTTTTTAGGGCGTTTTGTATATCCACTAGATTATGCTCTTCGCTTGGGTCTGGATGATGATTTGGGAAAGTGCCATCTGGCTCAAAGTATAAGGGGATAGCCCTCAATCCTAGATTCTCTATAATCTTTGTTAAAGCAATACCTGCTACACCATTACCGCAGTCAAATATAATAGTCTCTTTTAAATCCTTTAATATCGCAAACTCTTTTGTCATGTAATCTATGTAAGATTCTAAAACATTAAGCTTTACTGAATCTTTTTGTGTGATATGTGGCACATTGATACTTGCCATTTTTCTGCCAAATGCTTGAATCTGTTCTCCATAAAATGGGGCTTTGTTGATTGTGATTTTAAAGCCATTGTATTGCGGTGGATTATGCGAGCCTGTAATCATAATCGAGCTTTTAATCTCTGTGCTAAAAGTGCAGTAATACGCAACAGGCGTGGGAATCATACCGAGATTAAAGACCTCTAATCCACTTGCTTGTAGTCCATAGCTAAGCCATTCAAAGAGAGTAGGACTATGTGTCCTTGCATCATATCCAATGGCGACTTTATTGTCATGCTTTTTAATCTCTTCCCCAAGTAAATAGCCAATTTTTACTACCGCTTCTTTTGTTAAATCAACTTCAAAAACACCTCGAATATCATATTCACGAAAAATCGACATACATTCCCCTTAAAACTCAAATAAAACATATTGTAGCATAAAGCTTTATAGCTACGAAAAATGGGGATAAATTTTGTGTTAATGCGAATTTTGAGTTGGTTTAATAATGTAAAATTATTTTGCATATTAGGATTTTCTGTATGAACTCATAGGATACAAAAATATAATTGATGTCGCAATTTCGACTTATTTTTGTCAAATTTTAGTCGTCTTAACACTAAGCATTGATGACAAGAATAAAACCTTATACTTGCTTTGGCAAAAAAATAGAATCCAACATAAATCTGGCAAGAAAGCCTTGAAATTCTCTATAAAAAGCTATTTTTCTAGCGTTTTATTGTAATATTACACTTTTATTTTATTGCGATATGAAGGATAAACATGCGACATTTTCTAACTATCAATGATTTTACAAAGCATGAGATTCTAGAAATGCTTGCACTTGCGATAAAAATTAAAACTGAATATACAAATGGCATTGCGATACCATACTTAAAAGGCAAAACTCTAGCCATGATTTTTGAGAAAAGCTCTACTCGCACTCGCGTTAGCTTTCAAGTGGGGATCTATCAGTTAGGTGGCTTTGGAATCTCTTTGTCAAATAATGAATTACAGCTTGGTAGAGGCGAGATTGTCCGCGATAGCTCGGCTGTGATTAGCTCTATGGTGGATATGATTATGGTGAGAACACACATGCACGAGAGGCTAGAAGAGTTTGCAAGGTTTTCAAGTGTGCCTGTGATTAATGGGCTTAGCGATGTGTTTCACCCTATGCAGCTTTTAGCAGATTATCTCACGATGATTGAATGCGGTATATTTGTGCCAGATTCTATACTGTATGAAGTGGGAGCAAAAAATAGTATCGCAAAGCCCATTGTAGCCTATATTGGCGATGGGAATAATATAGCAAACTCATGGCTTATGCTTGCTTCAAAGCTTGGCTTTGAGATACGACTTGCCTGTCCTAAGAAGTATATGCCTAGCAAAGATATTGTAGAAATCGCAGAGAAAAACGCACAAGAGAGTGGTGCAAAAATAGTCATCACTGATGATATTTTTGGCGTTGCAAAAGACGCGCATGTTATCACAACAGATACTTGGGTATCAATGGGGCAAGAGAACGAAAAAGAGACGCGTATGTGGGACTTTAAGGATTATAAAGTAGATTCTAAAGTGATGTCTTTAGCGCATGAAAATGCAATTTTCTTGCATTGTCTGCCTGCATATCGTGGATTAGAGGTGAGTGAAGAAGTAATTGATGGGAAACAAAGCAAGATTATTGAAGAAGCGCACAACAGACTTCACGCACAAAAAGGAGTAATGGTATGGCTAAACGAACAAAATACGACAAGAAAAAGCTAGTAGAAAGCCTGCAAACTCTGAGCAATGTAGCCTATATGGCAAAGCTAGATGATGCTAGATGGCTGCTTGAGTTTGTAGAGGGGGATTTTAATGAAAATGAAGCGTGGTTTCTAAAGACCACAGAAGGAAAGGAATTTGTCGCCCTGCCACAATTTGCCCTACAGAATCTTTTAGGACACATTCAGCAGCATAATGAAGAGAAGTTTTTAATGCTTTTGCGATATGAGATAAGAGAGCTTATGCCAATTGATTTAGAAGATACAATGGCAGTAGCATTGCATGAGTTTCATTCCTACAAGCAATCAAATGGAAATATTCAAGATATTGATGCAAAAGCATTTGCAAAGAATATTAAGTTGGCACACCCAAATCTTTTCTTACGACTGGATAGTATATTTAAGTTGTAAGGGTATTTTTATTGTTTTTGCCATACTCCTTACGAGTGTATAAACAAAATTACATATAGATCTTTTATTGTTAATGTGAATTGTATGTCAATAATCTTATACCTTATTCTAAGAAATTGAATAGCGTATCATCTCGAGGTAGCTGAAAGCAAGTTTTATGTATTTGGTTTCTACACTCTCAAATACACAAAAAATAAGCACAGCATAACCTTGGGATGTTTGAAGTTCGGAATTTACTTAGTTTGTGTGAGTAGAAATCCGCCTAAAAACTCCTTATACCCATGCGTTTGATACTGAATTTTTGGGTTCAATTCCTTTTTATTTATATGGAATTAAAAATTCTTGATAGAAACATTGTTTCACAAACTTAAACTCCAAGTGCTATAGTTTCCCCGTGCTCATGTGTGTAAAAGAGAGATAAGAAAGCTAGAATCTACAATGCGATTTTTTCATCGTCTGTGGTTTCTGGCATAGTGTCATTTTGTATATGTTCTTCTTCTTTGTTAATATGTGATTCTAATGCTTTATTGTTCTTTGGGCTTGTTTGTGGTTTTGTATCTGTTGTGATTTGGGACATGTAGTTGTCTAGATTCTTGATATAACTGCCAAGTGAGCCGCGACCTCTTATCTGAATTTCGGCTTTTTCATACGCATTTTGGGCGGTTTCTAAAGCACGGCTAATTTTTTCCATACTCTCTGTAAAGCCATCAAATTTTTTAATGAGTTTTACACACTCTTGTAGAATCTTTGTGATATTTTTATCCTTTGCTTCATTACTCCAAATATGATGGATAAGCCGCAAAATCACCATAAGAGTTGTTGGAGCAGCAAGGATAATGCCCTTATTATAAGAATCTAAAAATAGCTGCATATCATGCTGTAAAATCGCACTATACGCCCCTTCTAGCGGCATAAACATAATCACAAAATCAAGCTGTCCCCCTTCAATGGAGTGCTGATATTGCTTGAGTGAAAGGCTTTTTATATGATTTTTCACACTCTCAATATGTGCATTTAGGTGCATTTCTTTAGAATCTGTTGCGTTAAAAAATCTCTCATACGCACTCAAACTCACTTTAGAATCCACAACTACAAAGCGATTGTTTGGCAAATGTATCACAACATCAGGTCTCAAAATCTCTTTTGCTTCATTCTTCACAAATACCTGCGTATAGTATTCCCTATCCTTTTGCAAACCGCTAGACTCAAGCAATCGCTCTAAAATCACCTCGCCCCATTGCCCTTGCAGTTTAGAATCCCCACGCATTGCGTTTGCTAGATTAGTCGCATCGGCTGATATTTTAAGGCTTGCTTCTTTTAAGTGTCTAATCTCGGTATTCAAGGCAATGTGTCGCTCTTGATTATCCTTTGTGTGCTGTGCTATCTCTGTTTTAAATCGCATAATCTCATCGCAAAGTGGCTTTAAGCTATCGGTTTGCTTTTCTTGGAATTGGCGATTTTTCTCTTCTAATAACTGCTCGCTTATTTCACAGAATCTTTGTGTCATTAATGCGGTGTGTTTCTCTTGGTTTGTTTGTAGTAGCTCTTGCATGAGTTCTTGCTTCTGTGTGTATTGAGTTTTTAGGGCATTTTCCCTCTCTTGCAAGGCAGCTGTTAGATTTAGTGTGTGTTCTTTTTTAAGTGATTCTAGTTGTGTTAGATATTCGCTTTTTGTGGCTGTTAATGTGTGTTGTAGGTCTTGTATTTTTTCTTCATAATGTTTATTTGTAAGCAAAATGGCTTGTTCGTTCAATGCTTCTTTTATGCGTAAAGCCTTTATTCTCTGCCTGTATAAAACAAGCATAATAAATAAGCAAATAATGGCACAAATATAAGGTATATGTATATATAGAGATTGCATATTATTCCTTTATTGAAATTATTTTTTACATTAAAATTCTCGCACATCGCCGTTTTTGATATAGGATAAAAAGCTTGTGGCATACGCACCGCTTGGGAGTGTAAAAGCGATTTCTGCTTGTGCTTTTTCTGCGTTGTATTTGATAGATAAATCGCTTGGATATACCCACGCATATCGCCTCGCTCCATTTGCCATAATGGGATAGGCAAAGTTTTGCTCTATGATATATGCGTCTTGTTTTGCTAGTCTTACTCTATTTTGAGTGCTTTTAGATTCTTTGTGTTGTATAGAATCTCTTTTAGATTCCATGATATATGCTTCACTGCGTTCAGCATGACAATTTTTAGTTTCTAGATTCTGTGTTAAATCTAAGTGGGTTGTGGGGTTTAGGGCGTAATTTTTAGAATCTAGAATCTTTTTACACTCCATACCATTCAATAGTCCCGTGATACTAATGCTTCCATTCTTTAGTCGCTCTATATCATCTAATATAGTCTGAGTATTATCCATGCTGTCTAAATCATTTGACCTTTTATCTCCAAAGTAGAAAAATTTCCCATGTGGATAGTGCATACATACATCGCCTATGAGTGGTGTGAGTGGCAAAGCGTGTTTATGCAATATCTCAAAAATCTCTCTATCCATAGTTATATTATATAGATGAGAGAGTGCCTGCATAGAATCTTTAGGACTAAAACTTTGCATGATATTGCTTATCTTTAGTCGCTCTTCAAGCCATAGATTAAAGCACACGCTTTGCAGACTTGATATAAGCAGTTGCTCTAATGGATTTTGTTTATTTGGGGGCTTTTTAATCTGTAATGCCTGCATATAGTTATCCCCAAAATTACCAAATCTTTGATAGCCAAAAAAGTTTGGAAAGCCCTGCTTTTGTGCTAGAAGTGCTTCTTCTTTTAGCCGCTCAAAGCTTTGCGGTGCAACCTTTTTTAAGCGGATAAAAAACTTATTGCCTTTTAAATGCCCTATTTTTATTTTATTCCCATGCAAACAAGATTCTAGAATCTTTATTTGATTTATCTTGTGTAGATTATTTTCATAGGCTTTAAATGCTTTATTTGGGACTGAAATGTGCTGATAAGTAAGGGCGTGTTTATCCTTTAATCCCGCATAGCCGATATCCCTTTCTTTGATATGTAGGGCTTGTGCGATGAGATTCACACATTCTAGTGTGCTTATATTCTTTTTTCTCACTTTTAAGATTCTATGCTCCCCGGTATTGCTAAAAGGATAGAGTGGAATCTCTTCTACGATAAAATCTCTCTCATTATGTGAAAATACAAATGGGATCTTAGGATAAGATTTACCATAGAATCTTTTTTGTGTGGCGTATTGCTCTAAGAGTGTCAATATCTCATCATTTAGCTTTGTATTGCTCATAAATTCTCGTCCTTACGAAATAATTAAGATACAATTAAAGCATAAAATCGCTAATAACTTAGCCCTGCATTATAAATCTAATACACAAACTCATAATCTTTTAATGCTTGTTGCGGTGGAAGCAAAACTTTACCAAAATTAAGCGATACGCCAACCATAAAGTTTGATGCAGGCAAGTCTATATCATTTGCTTTAAGCATATAGTAACGCAAAAGTGGTGCGATACTTAAACTTCTAAATAACTTTGCATCAATGCGAGTTTCAAGTAGAAGCTGATAATCAGGTGAGATTCTAGAATCTTTTGCATTGAAAATATACTTTTTATAGTTCATCGTATAAGTCCATTTTACATGTTTATTTAGGCTATACTCTAGCGATACGCCCACTTCTAAACCTGCACCATTTAGCTTTGTCATGGGGTTAAAATCATGTTCGCCAAAGAAGTCAAAATAAAGATTTTTCACATATCTACCATCAAAGAGCTTTGCCCCTGCCATGTAGTTTATGATATGTCTGCGACCCACACTTGGCGTTGGATTAAACTCTGTTTGATAGGAAGTCCGCACATAAGGACCCATCTCAAATATCTCAAAACCCCAGTCAAAATCCCACATTCTTTGCGTATAGTCTGTTGAAAATACCATTTTATCAAGGTTTTTGTTGGTAACAACGCTTTTGTTTGTTTGTGTGATTTGTGTAAAGCCATATTCTGCATAGGCAGTATTAAAGACTACAAATCGTGGAGCATAGAAATTGCCATTTAGAGTAAAAAAGAATTGCAATGCAAGTTGAGAGTTGCCCTTTAGGTTACTATCAGAAAAGCTTGTGTAGAACTTTTGATTGCTAAGAGAGCTTTGTGTAAAATTTAGGGCAATGCGGTTTAGATCCACCTCCCAGCCTACTTTATCTTCATTAATATCTGCTTTTGCTTGAATGAAAGGTAGAAGCGGTGCGGCTTGCATAGAGCAGACAAGCATGACAAATAAGACAATAAGAATCTTTTGTCGCACAAAGATTTCCATTTAAGCATTATTCTCAATAGAATCTAGCGTAATCTTAGTGTTATCCATGAATTCTACGCCATCTCCATGCTCCAAAATAATATCTGCAATGCTTTGCGTGATAATATCTTGCAAATATTGCTGTTTGCATTCTATGTTTATTAGCACTTCATGGTAAGTCTGCTGTGTTCGTGGATTCTGTGTGGATTTTATAGTGGAATCTTGTATAGTGTTATTCATAATTGCCTTTCTATAATTAAACTCGTTTGATTTAGATTCTAAAAGATTTATTTGTATTATAATAAAAAGGCGTATTATATCATTCTTTTTGTAATATATATTGAGATTTAGATAGCTAGGATCACATTCATTTTATTATTGTATATCGTGTCATGGAATCTTGTTGCAATATTACATAGTGCAATGATTGTTATCTGAGATTCTAAGCGTTTATTCAGTCATCAAGGCATATCAACTTGGTTAAAAAGATTTAAATATGATATTGCTAGGCTTTAGAGTTTGTGTTGCTTTTTATTTTATTTTTATTTGCAAGCATTATCCACGATTATTTTATTTGCAATGACATGCAAATTATACGCTTCATAACGCAAAGATTTAAAAGTTTGACTTTTGCCAAACTTTTGACATTCTTTTAGCTTTAGACACTCTTCAAGCACTCTTGCACTTTCACAGATTCTATGGAAGTTTGCATGAAGTATTGCTGCTAAATCTAGCCTTTCAATCTCTGTGTCAATGCTGCCTTTTGCAATATCGCATTCAACATCGCGTGCTTGTAATAGCAAATCTGTATGCTGTAAAATAGCTTTATGTCGCATTTGCTTTAGCGTATAGGTTATTTCCTTGTTATCATATACATAGCGAAATATATCCTCTACTACGCGAATGCCCTCTTGTAATCTATTGAGATTTGCATCTAATATACGCAATATTGTATGAGTTTTATCCGTATTCATAAAAGATCTTTAATTATAGAATTAGAATGAAAAAGCAAGTGAATGTAAAGCTAAAAAATGAAGTCCGCTTGATCTAGATCCTTGTCATTTTGGATATTAAAAAATCGCTTATAGAACTCTATGATAGACTTCTGCCTTGCTTAACATATGCAATTGTTACAGAATCTAGATTGCCGCTTTGAACTTGAGTGTAGGGGGGATCATATGCAGACCCTTGTTCACCCTACACATAACGAACATTAGGCACTATCTCTATTTCATTTTCTCATGCACACGAGATATAGCTTTCATATCTCTTGCATCAAGTTTAAAGTTAAAAATATCAGCATACTCTTTTGCTTGTTCTACGCTACTTGCTGGTGGTAATGTGATAAAACCACTTTGCAAACTCCAACGCAAAGCAACTTGAGCACCTGTTTTATTATGTTTTTGTGCTACTTTTTGCAAGATTGGGTCATATACAGAACCTTCAAAGTCCCCAAGTGCTGTTGTCGTGCTTACAGCAATTTTTCTATTTTGGAATCTCTCTATTAATACTTTATTTGCATGATTTAGTGTAAATGGGCTGATATTAAGCTGACTCACCATAGGCTTAATCTCGCATGATTCCATAAACTCATCAAATTGCTCTACTTTAAGATTTGCAATGCCGATGGATCGCACTCTCTTTTGCTTATATAGATTCTCAACCGCACGCCACACTTCTCTTGTAACCTCTAACCATGAAGCCCTACCTTTTGCCTCTGCAACCTCAACAATGACTAGGTCAAGATAATCTGTCTTCATCTTTGCAAGTCCCTCGTTGAAAGCATCTAGCACTTCACTTTCTGTTGAAATGCCCTTTGGCAATTGCAATGATAAAAATACATCTTGTCGTGGAATCTGACTAAGCACATATCCATCTCCAGCCTCACTTGTCGCACCATGTGCTTCTATATATTTGAAACCAGCTCTTAAAGCCTCTAATATAACTTGTCCGCCTTCTTTTGTGCCACCTAAAGCATGTACACATGAGTCAATCCCATAGCGTGGAATCTCTACGCCATTAGACAACTTTTGTGTGCTAAAAAAACCTTGTATATCAACACGGGGTGCAGCAAATGCTACATTCAATAGGCTTTGTCCAAATAGCATTGCACCACCAGCTATACCTGCGATTTTTACAAATTCTCGTCTTGTCATTGTGTTTTGCATATATTCTCCTTTACTTTCGGTAAGCCAAAATTATACAACATAACCTATGTATTTGCAAGGATTTTACAAGCTTTTACTTAAAAGATTCTCATTTTTTTATTAGAATCTCACTTTTATAAATCCACAAATATTTAGGAATCACAAGGGGATTTTATGCAGTTTCAAATCCAAGCAAAAGTTGGCAAGGCAAGGGCATGCAGCTTTACTCTAGCGCACGGCAAGGTAGAGACGCCCATTTTCATGCCTGTTGGCACACAAGGCGTGATTAAGGGACTAAACTCCCTTGATATTAAAAATATCTTGCAAACAAATCTCATTCTTGCAAACACCTATCATCTCTGTCTTAGACCGGGCATAGAGACACTAAAAAAGGCAGGCGGGATACATAATTTTGCAAATTTTCATGGTAATTATTTGACCGATAGCGGTGGATTCCAAGCGTTTAGCT
Organism: Helicobacter bilis; assembly: GCF_900198365.1. Lineage (GTDB taxonomy): Bacteria > Campylobacterota > Campylobacteria > Campylobacterales > Helicobacteraceae > Helicobacter_A > Helicobacter_A bilis_B. The sequence continues at coordinate 11,712 of NZ_FZMS01000053.1, forward strand.
TAGGTGAAAATGTTAGACATGAAGATTGCGGTATCGCTTTTAAATCACATATTGATGGAAGTAAGCATTTTTTTACCCCTGAAAAAGTGCTTGATATAGAATATGCCATAAACTCTGATATTATGATGATTTTAGATGATCTTGTAGGCTTACCAGCGACAAAAGAGCGACTTCTAGATTCTGTAAAACGCACAACAAAATGGGCAAAACAGAGCATTCAATATCACAATATACAGAAAGAAAAACATGGGTTAAAGAATAAAATCTTTGCGATTATGCAAGGTGGCACAGACTATGAAATGCGTAAAAGAAGTGCAGAAGAGCTTAGAGAGCTTGGCTTTGATGGCTATGCAATAGGTGGATTAGCCGTTGGTGAAAGTAGTCAAGAAATGTATGAATGCCTTGATTATGCCTGTGATTTTTTACCAGAAACAAAGCCTCGTTATCTCATGGGGGTTGGCACACCAGAGAATCTTTTGGAGGGCATTGATAGAGGGGTGGATATGTTTGATTGTGTTATGCCTACGCGTAATGCTAGAAATGCGAGTATTTTTACAAATCAAGGCAGACTAAATATCAAAAAAGCATGTTATAAGAATGATTTCACACCGCTTGATTCTAAGTGCAATTGCTTTACTTGTTTAAATTTTACACGGGCGTATTTACACCATTTATTCCGTGCAAATGAGATTACTTATCATAGCCTTGCAAGTATCCACAACTTGCATTTCTACATTACGCTTTTAAAAGATTCAAGACAAGCAATAATGAATCAAACATGGCAGGAATTTAAAAAACAAAAATTAAGTGATTTTGGGTAGGTGGATTAGAAACTAGACCATTTTTCGTACTTTTTATGTGGTATTTCAACACTATTGGCGTGACATTAAGCAGTAAAATTAAGTTTTATTCTAAACACAATTATTTAAAGTAAAAACATAGGACACTATCTTAGCTGTATCGTATGTGTGTTATTTTTAGCGCTTTTCAATGTGTATTGATAGATTCCATCGAGTTCTATGCTTACGCGGTAGAGATTGCTTTTTGCATTTACGCCAACTTTTGCATAATATTTTTCACCTGTGCCGATATTGCCATCATAGGCTGCACCTTTATCACGGCTAAAATCTACTACAATAGTCGTAGGATTTGCGAGTAAAAAGTGTCGTAAGATTCTATGCTTTGGTGAGCTTATCACAAAGGTTTTGCCCTCCATGTAAAACTCAAAATCATTCAAGCTAAAATATCGCTTGGAAATATTTCTTATAGCCTCTTGCTGTGTGATTTTAATGGGATAATGCCAATCGATTGTTTTATCTACTTTTAGCTGTTTGCTCTCAGTCGTGCCATCAAGATTTTGAAAAGTAAGCGTAACACTTTTTAATTCTCTTGCATTACTTGGGAGCTGCACACTTTCTGCTGTTAAATGCTTTTTGCCTTTATTATTTTGTTGTGCTTGAAAATCCCTTTGATTTGCATTAATCATAAATGGATTTTGACTAGCATACACACTCATACAAGAAAACACACTTATCCCAAAAATAGCAGTAATTTTAGCAAATTTCATTCATATTCCTTTTTTTTGACTCAAATATAGTCAATGTAGCAAAAAAGATTCCATGCCCTTTAAAGCTTTAGTTTCGCATGGAATCTTTGCTCTAATATGTCTAGAATCTTTTGCAAACTCTCTTGCATTTGAGATTCTGTAAGTGTGTCGTGCATAGATTGAAACATAAAGCGAATACTTAAGGCTATATTATCATCATTTTCATGATATATATCAAGTGGTAGAATCTCTTTTATATCGTGCAATGCTGCCTTTTCAAGCTCTGATTTTATCGCACTAAAGCTTACATTTTTATCAAGTAAAAGCGTTAAATCTCTCTTATTTGCCTGATATTTTGAAAACTCTTTTGCAAGTTTATCATCTTGCTGTTGTGCGAGTAGTAAGGCAAAATCGATCTCACAAAAATACACATTTCCTAAATCATACATTTCTGCAATATTTGGGTGTAATTTTGACATTACGCCGATAATCACGCCATTTTGCAGCATATTTGCACTTTGATATGGGTGGATAAGTCTTGATTTTTGAAACTTGCTTGCGGTATTAATGCACTCAAAATTACCGATAATCTCACTCACATTTTGTGCGAAGCTAAAGAAATCAAGCCCAATACCTTTAGGGTTTGGATAGCTTGGCGTTTTTAGATAATCACTCATTGCAAAGGCAAGATTCTGTTTTGCGTTTCTGTCCCTATCATACACATATCCAATCTCAAAAAGTCGTATGCCCTCATATCCATAGCGTTTATTTTCTGATAGACTTTCTAAAATATGCGGGATAAGTGAGGGTCGCAATGTATCAAGCTCACTTGTGATAGGATTTAAAAGCTTTTTATCTTCATTTAAAGGTTCAAAGCCTAAATTCTCTAGCTTTTTAGAATCATCAAATACATAATGCACACATTCAATATAGCCATGTGCTAATGCTTTTGTGCGTAGCTTCTTTGTCTTTTGGTGTGTGATATAGGCTTGTGTGATTTGTGGTATTTGCTCTATAATATGCTTTTTTGGCTGTATATTATCAACGCCATATAGACGCAGCACCTCTTCAGCAATATCTTGCTTACTTTTAATGTCATTCCTAAAAGCTGGTGGCTGGGCGATAAAGAAATTCTCATCGCAAGTGGCTTGGATTCTAAAATTTAATCGCTTGAGTAAAAGGGCTATCTCTTCCTTTTCTATTGTGTTTCCAATGCAATCTGAAATGTATTCAAAAGTCATTTGTATATTTGTTGGAGGATAAGCCCTGAGTATCTCTTGCACACCGGAATAAAGATTTGAATTAAGAGATTCTAAACTTTTACACATAAAATTCATACCTACTTCTAAATCTGGATTACTACCCCTGACAGAGCGATGCAGCACTTCTTGTGTTAGCTTTGTCTTATCCATACCATAGGTATTATTTGCAATTAATACAGAATCTATAAAGCTTGCTTCTAATATGAAGGTTCGTGGATAATCATGCTTTTCAACTTCATAGAAAGTCGCACCAATATTTGTGAGTTTGGTATGCCTTGTAGTCTCGTTTTCATGAAATTCTGCATAGACAGATTCTAAGCCATTTTCATCTGCTTTTATTAAAAGCTTTGCTTCTTTCCCATTATTTGAGACATTATTAGAATCCATAGGATATACATTAAATAGCACACCTGTCATATAGGTCGCATATTCTGCAAAGTTACTCATAGGACACTGCTTATATCTGCCATTTAGCCCAAGTGTTAGGGCAATGGCAAGTGGTGTATAACCTTCTTTTATCTCAATGATTCTATATAAAAGTGAGGAATGCAAATCTCCATGCGGCACAACTTGTAAGAATCTGCCCACACCAAGTGCTATGCTTGGCTCATTTGCGACAATATTTTTAGGAATAAGATTAAACACACTGGCAATATCTCTTGCTACACCCAGCACAGATAGACAATCCCCCCTATTTGGGGTAATGCCTAGCTCTAGCACACTTTGATGAAATATTGAGTAAGTGCAAAGCTCTTTACCTAGCACAAGCTCACCAATGCTAGAATCAAGCTCTAAGATTCCATCATTTAGCTTAGGTAGTCCAAGCTCCGTGCTAGAACAAAGCATACCAAAGCTCTCAACGCCCCTTATCTCACTCTTTGTAATAGTAGTGCTACCTTCTTTACCAAAAGGCAAAACTGAATCTATAAGCGCTAAGGCTACATACTGCCCTGCATACACATTCTTTGCACCGCATACAATCTGTAATACTTCAGTGCCAATATCCACTTCACATACACTTAGCTTATCAGCATTTGGGTGCTGTGTCCTTTTTAGCACCTTTGCTACGACAACATTTTGCGGGATTGTAGTCTCATATTCTCTCTCAACTTCTAAGCCTATGCTGCTTAGCACTCGCACAAGCTCTTTCCAGTCGATTCCACCTAATTGAATAAAATGGCTTAAACTCTCACTTGTAACTATCATTAAAACTGCTCCAAGATTCTCAAATCTGTCTCATAAAAACTGCGTAAATCATTAATCCCCCATTTCAGCATAGCAAGCCGCTCAATCCCCATGCCAAAGGCATAACCACTCACATCTTCATAGCCTACTGCACGAAATACGTTGTGATTTACTACCCCACAACCAAGTATCTCTAAAAAGCCTGTATGCGAACACACCCTGCACCCCTCACCTTTACAAAACATACAACTCACATCGACTTCAGCACTAGGCTCTGTGAAAGGAAAGAAAGATGAGCGAAATCTCACTTTCACATCACTCCCAAAGATATGCTTTACAAAATCTTCCAAAATATATCTTAAATGTGCAAAGCTTATATGATCTCCCTTTTCTACCACTAAGCCCTCACATTGATGAAACATAGGTGAATGCGTCATATCATAATCTCGCCTAAAAGTAGCTCCCGTGCATATCATGCGTATAGGTGGCTTATTAGATTCCATTGTGCGTATTTGCGTAGGTGAAGTATGTGTCCTTAAAAGCATAGAATCTTTAAAATAGAATGTATCTTGCATGTCCCTTGCGGGGTGATATTTTGGTAAATTTAACGCTTCAAAGTTATGAAAATCATCTTCTATAAAAGGACCATCTTGCAGGGAAAAATTTAGTCCTACAAAATAATCAATGATAATATCACGCATTTGATATACAGGGTGTCCATTACTTGCAAAGTTAGCTTTTTTAAAGAGGCTTGTATCAATCTTTTCACTTTTTAGTTTTTGTTCTAAATCTTTTAGACTAATCTCTTCTTTTTTAATATGAAAAATATTTTCAAACTCTTTTTTAAGCGTGTTTAATTCTGCTGCTACTTCTTTTTTCTCAATGCCTTGAAGTGTGCCAAGCTTACTGAATGCTTGTGTAATATAGCCTTTTTTACCACTCATTTCAATGCGTAAAGATTCTAGAATCTCTTTATTATCTGCTTGTGTTATTTTTGTAAGCGTGTCTTTTATACATTGTTTTAATTCCAACATGCAAAGCCCTTAGTGTTTCTTTGGTTTTTGTCTTGTAATATTTTCTGTGAAAGCTTTATTCTATCTAAAGAAAATGGATTTTTGCTACAAAGTATGTATTTTTTTGCTAGAATGATGCATTCAAAATACAACTATGGCAAATAAAACTAGAAAAGGATATAGCATGGCAGAAAAAGGCATTTTTGAAAAAATCGTTGATAGAGAACTTCCTGCAAATATTGTATTAGAAGATGATGAGTTCATGGCATTTCATGATATTGCCCCAAAAGCCCCCATACATGTGCTTATTATCCCAAAAAAATGGGTAAAAGATTTTAATGGCGTTACACCAAACCTTATGGGAAATATGAGTGCATTTATCCTGCGTGTAGTGGATACTCTTGGTGTGCGTGAAAGCGGTTATCGCCTAATAACTAATATCGGGAGTGATGGCGGACAAGAAGTCCCACACCTGCATTTTCACCTACTTGCAAAACGCAAACTAGAACCACATTTTGGGTGAGTTTTGAAGACTTGCTTCTAGAAAGAGGTATGAGATTGCATAGGGATGTCCTTGCGCAATTTTTTAGGTCATGAAACTTTTTATGTAGAAAAAGCACAAGTTTGGGTAACGCCAAAGTGCAAAAATCAGCACCATCAAAAAGAGTATTAAATTTAGCGTTTGTTATACACAGCGAAATAAAACATAGCAAACACTAAGTTCCAAAAAAATATTGCCTACTAAAATCCATAGCCAACCCAACAACAGATGGTTGGCAGCATAAAATGCTTATACCATATCTTAATATGAAAGCTTAGCAAATGCCATCAAACCATGGTTAGCAGCACCGGCACCATGTGCGAATACATAGCCACCGCCAACATCAAACCCTAAGAATGAACCCTCATCACTATTTCTATTTTGTCTATATGCTTTCCATAAACCAACAGCACTAATCTCTGTATAAGTCCCACCACAGCTAAAACTTGTGCTTCAAAAAGTCGGTGATTCATTTTACCAAATAGATACAATGTCCGAGTGCCACCTTGACCTATACCAGCACCATTGAGAAACTTACCATAGAATCTCGTCCTATCATTAAGTGAGAAAACCCTGCCTTGCTCGTTTGCTAAAACCGCTCTTGCACCACCAAAGCTAATAGAATAGATTTCATATTGTTTGCCTGCCTTGTTTGTGCCATAGCGGACATATTTTACCTCTTCATCTGCATATATAAGACCTAAGAAATTGTCGGCTGCAGCGTTATTGTTTGCCATGTCGCCATATTGAAACATTAGATTTGCACTTGTGATTGAATGCCAATTTGGATTAAATTTGTATGTGTATTTTGCAGAAGCTCCAATCTGAAAAACAGGGTTAAAGCCCATTTTTGTCGTGCCATTTGGTGCTTTTGTGTTGATTAATAGGTAAGGTGATAAAAAGATTCTTTTTTACTATAATCTGCACCAAATAAGAACACTTCACCACCAATCTTTGCCTTACCACTATCAAAATATGGATTCAGCATAGCAAGATCAGAGCCTATCCTACCGGGCAAATAGCCATTGTCAAGAAATGAGTTAATGTAATGCGCTCAAACTTTATATGCGGAAGTGTTGCCACTAGGATTCCACTGCACACTTACACCCTGCAAATGCCCATTTACAAACGCACTGCTACGCACGATTGTTGAACCTGTATCGATATTATATCGACCAGCTACAACCTTTAATCCATTGTTTTTATACACCATGTAGATATCTGCGACATCACCATTTGAAGTGTAGGGCAAAAGATTGTTATCTATGGGGAAAATGCTTAACATATTCCAAATACCAGCCGCACCCATACCTACATTCCAATTTTCATTTAAACCAAAGTCAGCTTTTACATAAGCGTTTAAACCAAGGTTATTGAAATTACTTGAGCCATTTTTTGGCGCACTATATCCAAAGAAACCAGCACTAAGCCTACCATGCGTCGTTAAATCTATCTTGCTTGCCATTAACCCTTGTGCTGCACCAAGCGATATCGCACATGTTAGCAGTCCTTTTTTCATCATGTTGTTCATGTCTTTCTCCTTACTTTCAAATATCAAATCTTACGCTTTAAGCGATTTATAATGTAGCACATAATATCTAAAAATTATGCAAGTCGTAATTCTACACTATTTTTTGCAGTTTGTATAGAAAAGTTACCGATAGTATCCATCTTACATCTCCGTAAGACACTAAAGATTGATTACTTTAAAAGAGATAAGATTCAATTCAAAGTTCACAAAATAAGGTATAGAATGCTTATATATGTGTGTGTCAAAATTTGCGTGATGAATGTGTCTTTGTGTATCTTTTTGTCTGCGGCAAAAATATTAAAAAGTAAGACAGAATTCAAAGAACTTAAAAGATGTAAGATTTCTGTCTTTGTGTGAATTAGCTCTCTTAAAATTTGTTTTGCTTTATTGCCCCCTGGAGCATACCTGTTTATTTGATAGGTCGCAAATTAGCCGATATTTCATTGAAATAAGGTTTAGATAAGCTAAAAAACTAGTGTTTGCTTTCTTTATGTGCCTTTGCTTCTACTATGAGTTTTGTATAGCAGATTCCCAACTATGATAATGTTCTGCATAGTTTGTGCCAACTTCTTTTATGGGTTTAATGTTTAATTCTATTCTATATCCTTTCTTGCCATTTCTTTTAGGATTAAAGCCATATCGGGTTTATCCCTTGAGCCAGCTATATCGTTTAAAAGCTTGTAAACTCCATACCATGAAAACTATTTTCAAGCGTTTTTTTAAGTTGGTAAGTCCTTTATCAAGATTGAAAAGCTCTTGCAGCATTTCATTATTGTTATTAAGCAGTTCTTGCTGTCTTTGGCATCTTGCACATACAAAGCCCTTTAGAGTTCCATCTGCCTATTCTTCAAAAAATAGTTTTGGCTTTATTCAAAGCTTCTTCTGCTTTTATCTTTCTTTCTTCATGGTATGTAATATATTTTTACTTGCTTTTTTATACTCCTTTTGCAAATATTCATTTGGCCCTGTTAATACTCCTTTCAGTTCATCTAACATCTTGCTATCTTTTAAAAGTGCTAGGCTATCCAATGCACCATATGATTTATTCTCTAAAGAATTTTTAAATTTCTCTAATAATCCATTAAAAGAATTTGCCATTTCGTGTAAATCATAAAGATTAATCAATTTCCATTTCCCATTATAAATACTAGAAACAAGCTTAAGATTTTTCTTAAAATAACTCCTAATGAAGACAAAATGGCATGCAATAAACTTTTGTTCTGTTAAGGTAGGGGGGGGGGGGGTAAGGCTTTATTTTTTTTTTATTTGTTCCTTTTCTCTATTGTCAGCCATTGATATATAATGTTGGCTATCTTCTAACGCATCATGTTCTATCACATATTGAAAAATACTATCTACTAACTCTTTTTTCTTTGTGTTGTTTGTGCGTCATAAGGGCTATTGTCTTTGTTGAATGGCGTTTCTATTTCTTTTGTGGTTTGTGATGTAGATTCTATTGTCTCATGCTTTTGCATTACCTTTCCATGATGTGCGAAAAACATCATATAAAAGTTCTTTTTCAAATGCATTAAAAAACCTTGAATTGAGCCTAGCAACAATGTCAAAGATTTTAGCTTGATTTTCTCCTACATTTTCTATAATGGCTTGTTGATATATTTGTAGGCCTATGTCTTTAAATTCGTTAACATGCTCCGGTACTCATAATGCTTTATATTCCCATCTTCATGCAAAGTTTTAAGCACTTGTATTGTTTGATTCTCCTTTGTTTTTGCCTTGATTGCTTCTAAAACTTTATGGTGATTATGCCTCCCTTGAGAAAATATATCTTTGTCGAACTCTCTTGCTTCTTTAATCTTGTTTAATTGCACCCCCCCCCCCCATTAAGCTTTACATAATAATTAAACTCTTTTAGTAAGCGTTATGAATAAACTCTTGCTGTTTTGTACCTACTATTTGCGTTTTTCCGATCTTGATGTAGTGGCTTTAGTTTCCACATCTTTACTTATTTCCTGTTTTGTGGTAGGATTCTGTTGTTTGGGGGCTGGAGTTTCTATAATTCTTTGAATTTCGCCCGCCTGCTGTCTAAGAACTCCTATAATGTCAGCACCTTTTATAACATCATCTGCATTTTTTATTTCATTTGCTAAGTAATCCATATCTCTTGTTTTTAAATGTGTTACAAATCTTTTATCATTTTCTTTTGTTACAAGTAAGTAGAAAAATGGGTCTTTATTGCTATGTAAATCTATAAACTTTTTGAGATATTTATCTTTGGAATCCTTTGTGTATTGGATATGTGGATTTTGCATTGTGGAATCTAATAAATGAAATAATCCAAGTCTAGCCTTACTATCATGTCGTGTATTTAAATGTTGCATGAGATTATCTATATTGTCAAATCTCTGCAATACATTTTCTATCTGTGATTGAGTAAGTTGCTTTGGTGTTGGCTCTGCTTGAATGCTTTCAAGTCGATCAATAATATTTGATTTCATAAGTTTAGAATCTAACGCATTACTAAACCTATCCACTTCCACTGCTTTATTTTCACTAGGTTTATTGTATGCTAATAGCTTTATCTCTTTTGT
>NZ_FZMS01000010.1 GCF_900198365.1 Helicobacter bilis
AATGTTTTTTGGGTAGGATTGTTCGCTGGAGTTGGCGTATTATTAATAGGACTTTGTGCGGACGAAACCACGCCTGAATCTCGTGCTTGTATAGCTTCCGCATTATTTATTCTTTTTCTTATTTCTCTTAATTTAGTTGTTGGCATTCCCGTTAAAAGAAAATTTTCATTATCTCTAGCCGTTATTAATACATAAAACTTATTTCCCTTTTCAGTTTGAAAAACTTTTATAAAATCTTTTGTCGGCTGTCCTTCTTTATTGATTGTATATGGCTAAATCCATTTAAAAACTCATCTGTGCTTGTTTTATGGTTGGCTTTTTCTTGTTTGTTTATGTCATCCAGCACATCTTTAATAGATTGCTGAAATAGAGTCTAATTCCTGCGTTGTCTCTTTGGTACTTTTAGCGGATTGTGAGAAACTCAAGTCTCATAGATTCTGTGATTATAACAGCATTATCCCTGTGTTACAAAGCTTGGTTCTTGTGTTTGCATATTAAATGGATTAGCTTGTTGTGGCATAGGGGTGTTACCTATATTGCCTATGTTATCCATATTTGCACCCATGCTATTATTCATTATATTATTATTCATAGGGCTATTTCCCATTAAGTTTTCATTTTGAAAATTTGCATTTTGTTGTGGTATCGCGTTAAATGGATTATTCACACTATCTGCTTGCATTTCATTTACCATGTTAAACGGGTTAGCTTGTTGTGGCATGTTTGGAATCTGCTTATTTTGTGCTGTTTGCTGCAGCATTGATGCGAGTGGATTATTCTCATTTATTGCATTTGTATTCATCGCATTTGCGTTATTTGTCGCATTTGGTGTTGCTTCTTTTGCCGCAGATTCTGTGCCTTTGGATTCTGGTTTTACAGAAAGTTTATCTAGCTCTTCTTTATCAAGCTGTCTGCCTTTATCTGCTGCATCAAGCATTTTTTCATATTTTTTCATCTCTTTTGCTTTTGCGATTCGTTTTGCTTCTTCTGCTTCAGCTTGCAAGGTCTCTTCATCTTTGTTTGCCTCTATTTCAGCGGCAAGTTTTGCTTCTCTGTCATTAATGATTTTTTCATATTTTTGACTTAGAGATTCTGTGTTTAGATCATCTTCATACGCCTTTCTTGCTTTATTTGCATCTGCTTTGATAGATTCTATTGTTTTATGTGTCGCACTATCGCCTTTTGGATAAAACTCTAGGGCATTTTGCACAGGCACAATATTATCACCTAATCGCATAAGTGGTGTGCCTTTATCATAAATAATACTTTGGACCTCGCCCCTGCCTATACGCGTTTCATCATACTGCTTTGTTTCTGGGTTTAGATTATAGTGTGCTTTGACTTGATAGCTTCCGGGCTCTACAAGATTCCCTTTAGAATCTTTTCCGTCCCAATTAAAGTCAATATAGCCCTGCTGTCCGTCTTTATTGGCTAAAGAAATCGTGCGGACAACTTCATTGTTTGGATTTAGAATCTCAATCACCGGACTACCTTGAGACGCATTAATCTTATTGTCAAAATATAAGCTAAAATGATTCTCACCACCGCCTAAAACATTTAATCCCATAATGTCTGTTTCTGCGATTTTACCGATCATAGAAACTGCATTAAGCGTATTTGCCTTTGCACCTTGTGTTGTGGCATGAGTGTTTTCCTCCATACCCATATTAAGCATTTCAAGCGATTTTTTCATATCTTTTTGAAACTCTTGTAAAGCCTTATTCGTTTCTTGTGAAGCCTTCATGGCTTGAGCGACTTCTTTCATAGTCTTTTTATTTTCTTCTTGCATTTCCACTTGTGTAAGTTGTGCGGTTTGCGTGATGATTTTATCAGTTTCCATAGGAGAAGTTGGGTCTTGATTCTTTAATTGCTCCAAAAAGAGTTTCATAAACGCATCTTTGTCTAGTCCATTTGCAATTTGTGCGCTTTCTTTTTTCTTTTCTCTTGCGGCTGTTGAGCCTGTTACTTCACCTAAATCGATTGCCATATTCTATCCTTTGTTATGCAATATCCTTAAATACGCAATGATTCAGCAATTTTTATTCCACTATATATCAATCACTATGTAGCAAGTTGTTTTAATATTGTCTTGCAAGTTTTTCATATAGAATCTAAATTTAAGAGTTTGTTTTATCCCTTTTGTTTAATGCTTGTAAAAAGTCTTCATACGCTTTTCCTAGCTCTTTTTCCTTTGTGCTTAACTCTTCGCTTCTCTTGCGTAAAAAGTCCTTGCACTTTGTGTTATCATCTGGCATGTTTGTGAGAATATCTTCTAGAATCTTAATCCTGCATAGCATGTATTCAAACATGCTTTGGTCTATATCTGGCAGTTTTGTCCTTGTTGACTTCTCATTCTTCTCACTTTTTTCTTCCTTATTAATCACTCTAGCAGGAATGCCAACGGCAGTGCTTTTATCTGGCACATCTTTGATTACAACAGAGTTTGAGCCAATCTTTGCATGTTCGCCAATCACAATATCACCTAGCACTTTTGCTCCTGCTCCAATGATAGCATTATGCAAGATTGTAGGGTGTCGCTTCGTCCTTTCTAAACTTACACCGCCTAAACTCACGCCTTGATAGATCGTTACATCATTGCCAATCTGTGCGGTTTCGCCAATCACTACGCCAATGCCATGGTCAATAAACACTCTTCTGCCAATGTAGGCTGCAGGGTGAATGTCAATATTTGTTAGAAACTGCGTCCAGCCCATGATGAGACGGGCTATTAGCTTGAATCCTTTTTTATGGAATCTATGTGCGATTCTGTAATGCACGATTGCAATTAGTCCGGGGTAATTCAAAAAAAGCTCTAAAAAATGATTAAAGGCTGGGTCTTTTTTCTGCGGTGTGTGAAAGTCTTCTTTAATCTGCTCCCATAAGGGCGGAAACTCTTTATATATAATGTTGTTATTTGAATCAACTAAATTTTGTGTCGTGTTAGCCATTAAGTTTATCCTTATTATAAAGCCATTATTGTAGCATATATAAACATATTAGTATGAGTTTTGCTGCTGTTGCAAAAGCGTTTCTGCATAGCTTAGGGCGTGTTTATCTAGCTTTGAGCCACTTATCATGCGTGCTACTTCTTTTATACGCTCTTTTTTGTTTAAAAGCTTTATTGTGCTTGTGCTTTCACTCTCTTTACTCACAAGATAATGCCTATCACATAATAAAGGCATAAAGGGCTGATGGGAGATAGCAAAGACTTGATAATGCTTTGATAAAAATTGCAAGAGTTTTGCCACGCCCTCGCTTTCTTCCCCGCTTAGATTTGCATCAATCTCATCAAGGATTAATATCCCCTCGCTATATGTATTGTAGCTTGCCGCTACACAAAGCATAGCAAGTCGCATACGATTATATTCCCCTGATGATAGGACACTTTTTTGTTTTGAAGCTAGATAGATTTGCAGGGAATCTAGTCCATACTGATAGCATTCAATCCTATTTTGGTCTATGCTTACAGATTCTAATCGCAACTCTTTTGCATAGTAATTTAGCTTTTCTACAAATATAGGCAAACAATCTTTTCGCTTTTCATGCAGGGTATTTGCAAGATTCTCCAATCTTTTTGTAAGGCTTAAAAACTTTTCTTCAATCTTTGTTTTATCAAACTCAATGCTTTCATATTCTTGTAATTTTTGCTGCTGCATGGCAAGGTGTTTCAGCGCGTCTTCTTCACTGCCATATCTGCGGATAATATCTGCTAATAGGCTTATTCTCTCAAGCAAAGATTCTATATCTATATCAAGGCTATTAAACTCATCTAAGCCATTTTCTATATGCCCCCTTGCCTCCATTATATGAGAGAGAAAACTCGCATTATCAATATTTAGCAATTCAAAAGCTTTATATATAGAATCTAGGCTATCAAGCTCAACTAAAGCCTTATTGCAAGTCTCCATAACCTTTTCTTTTTTGCTTAATAGCTTTTTATCACTCATAAGCTTTTCATACTCGCCAATTTGGGGCTGTGCCTTTGTGATTTTATCAATCTCAAATTGCGCGAAATCTTTTAAGTTCTCAATATTTTTTTGCATTTCTTCTAATTCTTGCAATTTTATCTTGCATTGCTTATGCTCGATAAAGGTTTGATTATATTCTTGCAAAATCTCATTAAATGTAGAATCTTTTTGCATGGTGATAGAATCTAGTATATGTAGCATGTAGTCATTTTCTAACTCATTGCCGTCTTTAATGCTTATATACTTTATAAAATGGTGTGCTATCTCGCTTAATTTCTTTTTTGAAATCGCTTGATTATTGATAAAATATCTTGTATTTTGCTTTTTTAGGACGGAGATAACGAGATTATTGCTGGGGGTTTTTTGCTTGGTAGAATCTTTGTTTGCTTGTGTTGTTGAAGCTTGTTGCTTGTTAGAATCTATTTGCATGTGAATGTCTGTTTGTAGTATAGAATCTTGTTGTGTTGCGGATTCTTTGCTTATCTTAGAATTGTTGCTTATTTTAGAATCTTTTTGTTTGTTAGGGTTTTTATTTGTTTTAGATTCTGTTTGTATGGCAGAATCTGTTTGTATATCATTGTCTGCCTGTATTGCCGAAACTCTTTGCTGATTGGAATCTGCTTGTAATGATAAATCTTTATTTGCAGTAGCATCTCGTTGTGTTTTAGATTCTGTCTGTGCTACTAAGTCTTTCACATTAGAATCTATTTGCACATTAATATCTGTTTGCAATGCAGAGTCTTCATTTGTGCTAGAGACTTGTTGCATTTTAGAATCTTTATTTGTTTTAGATTCTATTTGCTTATTAGAGTCTGCCTGTATTACAGAATCTTTAACATTAGAATCTTTTATATCAAAATCATCTGTGTCAAGATCTCCTGCTATACCAAAGTCTTCTAAGCAAATGCCAAGCTCTTTCAATCGCAATGTAAGATTTATCTCAACCAATGCTGCATGAGATTCTTTCAACCCAAAGGCACTAAGCATTGCATGTAAAAATACAGACTTCCCGCTACCACTTACCCCGCTTATAACATTAAAGCCTTTATGCAAATCTAGCTGTATATGTGAAAATGCAGGTGATTTATCGATCAAAATACGCGTTATCATGTAGAATCCATTTTTATTTTTATTATAGCATGTCTATGAGAGTGTGTATATAATGCGTTCTATTTCCTTGTGTGATTTGGATATATAGCAACTAAAATTACACGCTCACATAAAGTATATGCAACGACTTAAATAATTTCAACATAAAAGGCGATGCAAGAGAATTATCATTTATGGAATATAATGTGGCTAGATCATTGCTTAAAGGTGGAGATGGATTTAGCAAAAAACAACACAAAAGGGAAAAAAGAAAGAATTAAAGCCATGAAAAGATTCTAAACGGCACAAAAGATATTTTTACAAGAGATGGCAAAAAGCAAAGCTATACCATACTTAAAACTACATCGTAATACTAACGAATCTAAAAGAAACCTATAAGATTTTGGCATGTAAGATCTAGCCCCTTGATATTGGCAACCTATTTTATTATGCAATAATACTCTGATGTCAGATCCTAAAATATAATATTATCCGCTTCTTTTAGACGCTCTTGTTGTTCTATTTGCTCATAATTAATGCGTGAAGTATCTGTATAGTAGATGATTTCATCGCCAATTCTTTGTTGATACACGCCACTTGGTGTTCTAAAACTTCTTTGCATACCCGGATTAATCTCTAAGGCTTTTTGCATAAAGTCAGCAAAAACTGGTGCAGAAATATTTCCCCCATACGCACCACCGCCAATTGGCATATTATCATCTCTACCATACCACACTATTGCTTGCAAATCGGGCGTATAGCCGCAAAACCATACATCTCTAGATTGATTTGAAGTTCCAGTTTTTCCTGCAATTTGTAAGCCATTCACTTTAGCACGATAACCTGTGCCTTTTTGCACGGTGTTTCGCAAAATCGATGTAATTAGAAATGCTTGCTGTGGTGTAGTAACACTCTGCTGGGTGGTTTGAAACAAAATCTCTTTTCCTTGCGGATCTATAATCTTTGCGACTACATAAGGCTTTACAATCGTGCCTCCATTTGAAAAAAGACTATATTGCATAGCAGCTTTCATGGGTGATAAAGAAAGGCTTCCAAGCACAACGGTTAAATCCTTTGGAAAGTTTTCAAAACCAAAAGATTCTAATCCTGCATATAACGCATTTTCGGTAATCTTTAACGCGGTATCAATAGCAGGGATATTTAATGACTTTTCAAGTGCAGTCTGCATAGTAACAGGTCCTAAAAATTTACGCGTGTCATTATTTGGTTGCCATAGCTTAGAGCCACCGCCAAACCTTTTTGGAGAATCGATGACAATCTCAGCAGGTGAATAACCTTTATCAAATGCAAGTTGATATACAAAAGGCTTCATGGTGCTACCAAACTGCCTATTTGTTTGGGTGGCACGATTGAATGAACTTTTATTATGATTTATGCCGCCAACCATTGCTAAAACTTCACCTGTGTGTGGGTTTGTAACAACAATTGCTCCATTTAGCGTTGTGGCACTTTGTTCCTTTAGCTCATCTATGTCAGAATCTGTTAGTTGTGGTTTTTTTTGCCAACTTCTTACATTCTGCTCTCGCTCTATGATTCTGTATTGAATGTTTTCATATCCTTTAAGCAGGGCTTCTCGTGCAGCCTCTTGATAGTCAAGATCGATGGTTAGATAGATCTTGTATCCACCCGATTTTAAATCCTTAATATCAGCTAATTCACGCAACGCTTCATCAACTACATAGGGGGCTTGATTCTGCGTTAGCGTTTGATTATATACCTTTGGGACTTCTTTTACTGCTTGATGAAATTCAGCTTGTGAGATCCAACCAAGCTCATATATACGCTTGAGTATGGCATTTGCACGATTGAGTGAGTTTTTTAAATGCTTTGTCGGATCATATTTTACTGGAGATTTTGGTAAGCCAACAAGCATCGCAATCTCTTTTAGCGTTAGCTCATTAAGACTCTTTTTAAAATAGCCAAGTGCCGCAGTCTTTATACCATAGTATCCATGCCCTAAAAAGATATAATTAAGATACCTTTCTAGTATCTCTTCCTTAGTTAATACCTGCTCAGCACGAATAGATAGCAAAAACTCTTTTAGCTTTCTATCCAGCGTTCTATCGCTTGTTAAAAGCATATTTTTCACAAGCTGCTGAGTGAGTGTGCTGCCCCCCTCCATGTAGCGCATATTTACCACATTTTTAAAAACAGCACGCATAATCGCATCAAAATTCACACCATCATGCTCAAAAAACATAGTATCTTCAACCGCTAGTAACGCTTCTATAACGCGACCGGGTATCTCATCATATTTCACATAGAATCTATACTCTTCATCAAAGAGATTAGCGACTAAACGACCTTTAGAATCAAATACTTGCGTAACTTCATTTGGATGATAGTCAATCATCGCATGTACTTGTGGCGATAACTCTTTGTAAAGCTGGTATCCATAATAGCCTACTACACACATTGTAACCGCAGATAATGCGAGAAAAACATAAAAAAATATGCTAAAAACTCTAAAAACACCCTTAGTTTTTTTCGGCGTTTCATATATGTCATCAAGCTGTGCTGCTGCCATTATCCCTAATCCCAAATATTTTTAGATTCTAAAATACCATTCCGACAGCAAAAAATATAATGAAAATATTTTTACATTACTTGCTATCATGTAAAAAATCCTAGCATATTCTTACACTCTAAGCATGCTATTTAGAATCATCGCCATAGCTAAAAAGGTCCAATATACACTAAAGACAATATGCTGTCTGTCTTTATCTTAGAATCTAAATAAACTTTCTCTACAAACTCCATTTATTGCCAAACAGAAGTCAAATTAAAAGCTAACTGCCTGGAATCTAAAGCAATATAAAGAGATTCTTAAACATACTCATAAACTCTTGTTGCATGTCTAAAAATTGCTTACAATGTAAAAACCTAACAATAGAAATTATTTACTCTTTTTCTTTAAAGTTCGCAATGTTGAAGCTGCAACTTTAATGCGGATAGAAGTGCCATCTTCAAGCTTCAAACGCATACTTCTAAGGTTTGGGAGACTTCTTTTTTTAGTCTTATTATTCGCATGGCTCACATTGCAACCAACCATAACGCCTTTTCCAGTAATATCACATCTTCGTGCCATAAAATATCCTTGTTATTAAAAATAAAGTTTTGATTGTATCTTATAAAGACTTATATACGGCTTAAATTATGCACTTTTCTTACTCTTTTTTAACTCTTTTTCAAATTTCTTTCGTTTTAGTAAAGGTAATTTATCTACAAATAAGATTCCATTTAAATGATCCATTTCATGCTGCAAGGCAACTGCCATGAAGTCATTAAATATATTCTCATGCGTAACGCCAAATCTATCTTGATATTTGACTTTTATTTGACTAAAACGACTGATTTCTTCATAGAATCCGGGCACAGATAAACAGCCCTCATTCCATAGAATCTCACCTTCAGCATGTAAAATAACAGGATTAATAATCTCAAGCAAATCCTCTTTATACTGCGTATTATCCTCTTCTCTTGGTATATTAATAATTAGCACCCGCAGGGGCTTTGCTACTTGTATCGCGGCTAATCCCACACCATTATGCTCCATCATAGTCTCATACATAGAATCTAAAAACTCATGCAATGCGTTATCAAAAACTTGAACTTCTTTTGAAATCGTGCGTAATATTTTATTTGGATAATGAATGACTTCTAAAACCATAAAAATACTCCAAATGCAAACTAAAAACAACATTTTATCCAAAAATAGCTTACAAGTAAACGTAAAAATAGATTCAATATGTAACTTTTGGTAGCTATAATATCGCTTTATTTTTACAACTGGAGTGATTATGATTGATACACATATTCATCTTGATTCTAAAGATTTTAGTAATGATTTAGCCCAAGTGCTAGAGAGAGCGAAGAGTAATAATGTAGAATCTTTTATAATACCTGCCGCTTCCTTTCATACGCTAAAGGACGCACAAAGCATTGCAAATACGCATGATAATATCTATTATGCAGTGGGAATCCACCCCTGCCATGCAGATGAAATGTATTTAGACACCACAAGCAAAACCTTAAATAATCATGTGCTAGAATCCCTGCAAGATTCCATCAATTCGCCAAAATGCAAAGCCATTGGGGAATGCGGACTCGACTTTTATCACATTGAAAAAAATGATACAAACGCGATAGATATGCAAATACAAGTTTTTCATACACAAATAGAATGGGCGATAAAATATAATTTGCCCTTAATCTTGCATGTAAGAGATTCTAAAGATAGTTATGAAGCAAGCAGGGAAGTCGCTAAGATTCTAACGCATTATATACAAAGGGGCGACAAGATTCGCGGTGTGTTTCATTGTTACAACGCATGTGAAGAGTTGCTTAATTTTAGAGAATCTTTTTACTATGGGATAGGGGGCATTATCACTTTTAAGAATGCACATGACCTGCTTTCTGTAACGCCAAAGATTCCATTATCAAAAATCCTGTTAGAAACTGATGCCCCATATCTTGCCCCCACACCACACAGAGGAAAAAGAAATGAGTCAAGCTTTCTCATACATATAGCAGAAAAGCTTAGTGAAATCCTAAATACCACCACCAATGAGATTATAAGACAAACTACAAGTAATGCGAAAATGCTGTTTGGAATCTAGCCATACAGAAAACACCTTTAATCTAGCATTAATCAAAAGCAAATTCCAGAATCCAAACTCAATGCTACACAGCATTTCATTCCACATATTTATCAAATTTATCTATCGTGTTTTCTAAGTATTGTATAAAATCTTTTTCTTTTGGCATGTCTTTATGGGCTTTTATTGTGGATAGCTTGATACATAAAGCAGCACTTGTATCTTTTGCTTGTGTTATTTTTGTTATAAGAACATTACTTTTTTCTAGGATTTCTTTCTGGGCTTGTGGTTGTAATCCTGTGAAAAGATTCAAAAAAGGTTGCACGAAGTTAGATAATGCCTGCATACTTGTCTGCGTGTGTGAATCTAGCGTTTCAATCATATTTAGTGTCATGCTATATGATCTCTCGCCTTTAGTAAAACACTCATTTGTAAGCCTTATGCAATCTTCAATTAACTTTTTAGTTTCATTATGCGTTACTTCTGCTTCTGCTAGCATTTTTTCTAAAACATTAGCATTTGGCTTATTTTTATCTAAAAAGCTATTTTGATAAGTATTGCTAGTGTTAATATTTATTGTCCTATTTTCCCGCCTTTTATACAGCTTTTTACGCTCTTCTCTATCATTATTAATACGCATTTCACCATTAAAAAAAGTAATGCCATGCTGCTTTAACAATGACAAAGCATGATTTGCTATGGGAATGTTATTTAAATGATTATAGTATGCGCTACGGATTACATCTTTTTCATAAAAGTTTATAGCAAGTGCATCGATTTTTGCGATATTTTGTTTAAATTGCTCATGCATTTCACGCCCTTTTTTATGGCTAAGTTTTAATCAAGCGGCTTTAGATAAGATTCTAAAAGCTCATTTAAATTTGCATACAATCTATCATAGCCTAATGTTTGCAACTTTTCTAAATCTTTTTGCAATAAATCGCCATGTTCTTTCAAGGCGTTTTTTGCCCCATTTAGCCCCATAAGATTCACATAGCTATTCTTATTGGTATCATTATTTGCGGTTTTGCCTGATATGCTTTCATCTTGTATAGAATCTATAATGTCATCTCGTATTTGAAAATAAAGTCCCAAAACTAGCCCAAAATCATAGAGAAATTTTTGCATATCAAGCGATAAATTCGCAATAATTGCCCCCATCTTTAGACTTGCAGCGATGAGTTTAGCAGTCTTATGTGTATGTATGAATTGCAATTTATCAAGCGGCAGGGTCGTATGCTCGAAATAACAATCAAGGGCTTGACCTAGCACCATACCGCCAATACCGCCATTTTCAGCCAAGCACGAGACAAGCTCTGCAACAACGCTTGGGGCAAAATGTGCGTTTGCAAGCAAATAAAAGCTATAAGTATTAAGCCCATCGCCTATAAGGATAGCACTCACCTCATCGTATTTGCAATGAAGCGTGGGATGATTTCGCCGTAACGCCGCATTATCCATAGCAGGCAGGTCATCATGTATGAGTGAGTAGGTATGCAAACACTCAATGCTAAGGCACACATCAAACGCATTTTTTGCTTGTTCTTTTGCCTCCGCGCACACAACACTAAGTAATAAATTAGGACGAAATCTTTTGCCTCCATTTAGGACCATCTCCCAAAATGCCTTTTCAAAATGCGGATGAAAGCCTGATATTTCTGGTTGATTATCATGCAGATAAGATTCAAACTCATTGCAAGTTTGTTTAAAAAATGACATATTAATACCTTTAATTTTTTTGTAATTTTAGCATGAAAGCGTGGGTTTTGGATATGGATTCTGTTAAGCCATGTGAATGAGGTGTTTGAATTATTTTTTGCATATTAGAAAATAAAACATGCAAACCCATATTAAATCCATTTTAGTATCGCCTAGATAAAAAACTTAGCTTCGAGTTTAAACCCTCTAGCCTAAAACGCGTGCGTTTCTTATCCCACTAGAATCTATGATTTCAATAATATCATTCTCTTGCAGTTCGCTTACTTGTATTAGTTTGTCGTCTTTTAAAATTTGTGCAAATCCATATTGTGCTTTTTTGCTAGGGTCTAGGGCGTGTAGTATGTCAGTTAGATTATTTAGCATAAGTCTTTTTTGTCGCAGGGCATTCTGCATAGAATCATCAAGGTTAAAGTTTAGCATTGCCCTTTTTCTTGTCATCATTTGAAGCATGGCATTTTTTAGCTCAAGCTCTATTTGCTTTGTTTGATTTATTTTCTGCTCTATAATATATGAAAACTCACTATCAAGTTTTTTAGCTAGAGATTCTACATTCGTTTTCATTGTAAGCAGTTTTTGCGTTGGCTTTGCAAGTTCTAGTTTCTCTTGCTGTTGTAATAAGGTATGCTTTTTTTGTGTGTAAAACCATTGTATAGAATCTTGCAGGTTTTGTGTGAGTGTTTGCAGTAGCAGTTTATGTTGTGCTATCTTTTGTAATGGATTTAGAATCTCAAGGCTTTGTGCTAAGTGATTTAATATTGATTTCTTTTGCGTGATATGTGTTTGCATTGTATGTGTAAGTATAGATTCCATATCGCATAACTGCGTGATGAGATTATTCTTATCACATAGAATCATCTCCATAGCAGCACTTGGTGTCGGGGCTCTCATATCAGCAACATAATCGCTTAAAAGATAGTCTATCTCATGCCCGATTGCAGATACCACTGGGGTTTTACACGCAAAGATTGCCTCTAGCACCTCCATTTCATTAAAGCTCCATAAATCTTCGATACTCCCGCCACCCCTTGCAAGCACTAAAATATCCGCACCAAGCCTATCAGCATAGGCAAGATTCTTAGTAATAGAGTGCTTTGCCTCACGCCCTTGCGTCAAAGTATCAATAAGGATAAATTCACATAGACAATAACGCTTGCTTGCTACTTTTATCATATCTTGCAGGGCGGCACTTGTTTGACTTGTAAGCAGGATTATTCTTTTGGGAAATCGTGGTAATGGTTTATTTTTACAAAAATAATTTCGCTCTTCTAATCTTTTCTTTAGGGCTTCATATTGTGCTTTTAAATCGCCTATACCACTATGCACACATTTTACAATGTTGAGATTATAAGTCCCACGCGGTGGGAATACGCTGATATTGCCTTTAGCGATAATTTTATCGCCATTTTGCAATTTAATGGGATTATTTCGTGCGTTATGGCGGAAAAAAGTGCAAGCGATTGTCGCATTTTCATCTTTTAGATTAAAATAGATATGTCCGCTATTATGATGTGTGAATCCACTCACCTCACCTTCAACCTCAACATAGCTAAAATCACTCTCAAGCAACGACTTTATTTGCATA
Organism: Helicobacter bilis; assembly: GCF_900198365.1. Classification (GTDB taxonomy): domain Bacteria; phylum Campylobacterota; class Campylobacteria; order Campylobacterales; family Helicobacteraceae; genus Helicobacter_A; species Helicobacter_A bilis_B. The sequence continues at coordinate 12,978 of NZ_FZMS01000010.1, forward strand.
GTTAGCTGACTGACTTGTAAAACTAGGGGAATGTGTGGTTGTGCCTGCATATTATATCCTTATAGAATCTATTTACCTAAATCTACTTTTGTTGATAATGCCAACACTAAGCCAATGCCAATACATAAGGCAAGCAAACTACTCCCCCCATAGCTTAGAAATGGCACTGCCATGCCCTTAATAGGTATAATACCTGTTTCACCAAACGCATTAATAAGAAAGCTAATGCCAATAAGGGCTGCTATACCAACACAAAAGAGTGAATAAAAGCTTTTTTGCAAACGAAATGCGATTTTAAAGATTCTAAAAACAATCATAAATACAAGTAAAACGCATACTAAAAGCCCAAATAGCCCAAGCTCTTCGCTAATCCCAGCTAGAATCATATCCGTATGCACTTCACCCAAAAAGCCAAGCTTTACAATACTCTCACCAATACCCACGCCAAAATGCCCACCATTATAAAAGGCATAAGTCGCATTCTGCACCTGCCCACCAGCATCAACACCATCGCTAAGTAGTGAAAAGTTTGGGGCATACGAGCGGATAAGCGTTTCGATATTTATCCACCATTCACGCACTCTTTTTATCCTATGCGGACTTGTTACAATAAGGATTGTCCCCATGACAGACACAACGCCAAGCGCTAGTGTAAAAAGTGAGAATCTCCCACCAGCACAAATCAGCATAACAATAAACACAAGGGATAATAAGATAATTTGCCCCAAATCATTTTGCAATGTAGAAATGAGAGCCGCAACACACATAAACAGGAATAAGTGAGGTATCAAGATCCCAAGTTGCTCCAAAAATGGCAACGATCTTGGATTATTAAACTTGCGACTAAAACTCCACGCAACAAATATAATATAGCCAATTTTGAAAAACTCTAAAGGTGCAAGTGAAATATTTGGCAAACGCAACCAACGCTTCGCCCCACCCGCACTTGTCGCATAGCTATCAGGTAAAAATGGTAATACAATAATGACTATAAACGATGAAATGAGTAGCACCAACCCAAAGCCAAGCAAATGTTTTTCTGCATTAAAATAGGATAAGACCCACATAAGCATAACGCCAAGACAACTTGCAAAAAGCTCACGATAAAGAAAATGAAACTGCCCATAGCCATAATATAGCACCGCATAAGATGAGAGAGAATAGCTCATACATATAGCTATCCCAAGCAATGCAGTAACAAGAAAAAAGAGACGAGTATCTGCCAAACCAAAAACCTTGCAAAAGTGATTCTAAAAAATAAAGTGGTTATTATATCAAAAACTAATAAATTTTTAAGTTTATGAGACAGGTTGCTATAAAATAAAAGTAACATGAAATAGAAGATTGAAAGTTTATCTGCCAAATTAAATGTGAAGTGAAAATATCTCTTTGAAATCATATCCCAAGTGTCCAACTTTGTTTAATTATGGGGATTATCATAAACCAAATTCTACTGACTTAGATATGCCTAACCATTTGAAATCTAACCTATCCATAATGAACCGACTAAAATTCTGCAACCAAACGAGAAAGTAAAATTCAATTATCAAACACAACAACAAACTTTGATAACTTAAAGCCTTGCTCGTCTCTTAGGAATACGCATGAAGTTACCAAATGGTGTAGTCTCTTTAAAGTTGCTGAAGCTAAAACGAAAAGTTGTAGCATTTTCAAACATAGCAATGAGTATCACAAAGGTAATAAAGCTACTTCCACCATAGCTAAATAGTGGCAGTGGTATCCCAACGACTGGGGCTAACTCAATAGTCATAGCAATATTTACAGAAGTATAGACAAAAAATAGCATAGCAAGACAGCTTGCAATAACCTTTAAAAAATAATCTTGTGAATCTAAAAAACAAAAAGAAAGTAAATGTAACACTATAAATAAATACAAAGCAATCAAGGCACATGATCCAAGAAAGCCAAAACGCTCTGCAAAATGTGCGAATATAAAATCACTTGTAGCAACGGGTAAAAATTTCAAATTTGCCTGTGTTGCATCTTCATAATTTCTTCCGGTTAAACCACCACTACCAACAGCAATAAGGCTTTGCTGCACTTGAGAGCTTGTATTACCACTTACAAGTTTCATGATTCTATCTACTTGATAGGGCTTTAATACAAACTTAAATGCGATAGGCGAGAAAAGCAAACCAGCAATAATGCAAGTAAGCCATACTTTCTTATGCACTCCAATAATAAAAAGCATACCATAGCCCATAACAAGCACAATGATAGCACTCCCTAAATCTGGCTCAATTAATATAAGAAAGAAAGGGATAAGGATAAATACGCTAATTTTTAAAAACTCAATCCAGCCATATCCATCTTGTGGTGGTGGGTTTTTCTGCACATAATGTGCTAAAAATAGCACAACAGCAATCTTTACAGGCTCACTTGGTTGCAGTGAGAATCCACCGATATTTATCCACCTTTGTGCTCCAAGCTTTGTAGTCCCTATGACTTCCACAGCAAGTAAAAGCAAGATACAAATAATATAAAATACCACGACACCTTTATAGAGATAGCGAAAAGGGATAAAAAAGATAAATAAAAATATAAAGATTCCCAAAAACGCATAGCTTGATTGTCGTATGAGAAGTGTTTGTGAAGTCTCACTTAAGAGATACAAACTTGTAAAAACAAGTGGCAAAATTAAAAGAATTAAGACATAATCAAAATGAGTTGTAATGCGTGAGCCAAATAGCAAGTTTTTTCCTTGAACTGAATCTTTTTCGTATTATAATAAAAAATATTTGAAATATATGCTAGAATTGCAAGTTATTTTCACAACCAAGATAAAGGCAAGTGTATTTATGGCTACCGCTAAAGCAAAGAAAACGACTACAAAAGAAAATACAAAAACAAGCAATAAAAAAGCAACTAGCAAAAAAGCAACTAGTAAAAAATCAAGTGGCACTAAAAATCTAATCATAGTAGAATCTCCCGCAAAAGCAAGAACAATTAAGACTTTCTTAGGTAAAGATTATGAAGTGATTGCTTCAAAAGGGCATATTAGAGATTTACCGCAACACCGCTTTGGAATCACAATTAAAGATAAACATTTTATACCAACTTATGATATTTCAAAGGATCATGCGTTGTTGGTAAAAGAAATGCAAGACCTACACAAGAATGCAGAAGTTACCTATATTGCAACCGATGAGGATAGAGAGGGTGAGGCTATTGGCTATCATATTGTAGAGGCATTAAATGGCGATATATCACAATTCCCACGCATTGTGTTTCACGAGATTACAAAATCAGCCATTACGCATTCTTTAGAGAATCCTCGACTAATCGATATGGATAGAGTGAATGCGCAACAGGCAAGAAGGCTTTTAGATAGGATTGTAGGTTTTAAGCTCAGTGGCTTATTATCACAAAAGATTGGCAGGGGTTTGAGTGCCGGGAGAGTGCAGTCTAGCGCATTGAAAATTCTAGTAGATAGGGAAAAAGAGATAAGAGCTTTTAATCCACAGGATTATTTTCTTATTGAAGCCTACTTTTTAGCAGATTCTAAAGCAAAAGAAGAAGAAAGGCTAGTCTTTGATTTAGTCCGCTTTAAAGATAAAAAGATTGAAAAGCTAGTATTGCAAGATAAAAAAGAAGTAGAAGAGATACTAGCAATACTGCAAAAAGAAAAATTTCGCGTAGAATCTATCCAGCAAAAAGAAAGAGTTACAAAAGCCCCACCACCTTTTATGACTTCAACCCTGCAGCAAACAAGCTCAAATCTACTTGGATTCTCACCGACAAAAACGATGAGTATCGCACAGAAATTATATGAGGGTGTAAAGACAAAAGATGGATTAGCAGGGGTTATAACCTATATGCGAACAGATAGCTTAAATATCGCAAAAGAAGCCCTAGATAATGCTAGAGAGTTTATTCTCACAAGCATAGGAAAAGAGTATCTACCAAGTAAGGCAAAAATCTATACCGCGACACAAAAAGGCGCACAAGAAGCACATGAAGCGATACGCCCTACAAATCTCTCTTTCACACCACAGATTGCAGCAGGCTATCTTAGCAATGATGAGTTAAAGCTTTACACACTTATTTTTAATCGCTTTATAGCCTCACAAATGAAAGATGCTATTTTTGAAAGCCTTAGTGTGAGTGTTATGGGAGAATTGAGCGAGTTTAAGATTACAGGCAGAAGATTAGTCTTTGATGGATTCTATAAAATCTTAGGCAATGCGGATAAAGATAAATTATTACCACAATTTAAAGAGGGTCAAGCAATAGATTTTAAAGACATTCAAAGCATACAAAAAACAACAGAGCCGCCACCGCACTATTCAGAAGCAGGGCTTATTAAAACGCTTGAGAGTTTGGGTATAGGTCGCCCAAGCACTTATGCTCCAACGATTAGAATCTTAATTGATAGAAAATATGTAGAGTTAGAGAAAAAGCAGCTTATAGTCCAAGATATTGCATTTAATGTAATTGCTATGCTTGAAGCAAATTTTGAAGAAATCGTTGATAGCGGTTTTAGTGCAGCTTTAGAATCTAGGCTTGATGATATTGCTGAAAATAAGCTAGAATGGGAAGAGGTTTTATGGGAATTTTATGAGCCTTTTATCGAAAAAATCACAAAAGGTAAAACAGACATAGAATCTCAAAAGGTTATGAAGCCAACAGGTGAGTTATGTCCAGAGTGTGGCAACGAGCTTGTTATACGCAATGGGCGATATGGCGAGTTTGTATCATGTTCTAACTATCCACAATGTAAATTCATAAAAAAAGAAAAGCAAGAAGTAGAAACAAGCGATGAGATATGTGAAAAATGCGGTCGTCCTATGATAGTAAAAATGAGTAAAAGGGGAAAATTTTTAGCATGTAGTGGCTATCCAGAGTGTAAAAACGCACAACCGCTTGAAAAGCCAAAAGAATTAAGTGTAGCCTGTCCTAAATGTGGCGGGAAACTACTAGAGAGAAAGTCTAAACGCGGAATCTTTTATGGCTGTGGGAACTATCCAAAGTGTAAATTTATCACAAACGCAGAACCAACAAATGAAAAATGCGATAAATGCGGTGGTATGCTATGCTGGCATAAGACAAAAGAGAATACAAAAGTATGTGTTGAATGTAAAAATGTGGTAACTTAAAATAAAATGTGTTACAATAGCAAGATTATTTACACAAAAGATTCTATATTATAAGCATAAACTTAGGGATAGAGATGGCAAAAGAGAAAAGAGAAGATAAGAATCTATTACAAGATAAGATAAAACCAGATAAAATTAAAAAAGGCTGCTATGTCGAAATGATGTATGCAAAGATTCATCGAGCAGTCGTTACTGATGCAAATCTTAATTATGTAGGTTCTATTAGCATAGATGAAAGTATTATGGAATCTAGCGGTATAATTGAAGGCATGAAAGTTGATATTGTAAATGTCAATAATGGAGAGAGATTTAGCACTTATGTGATAAAGGCAAAGGCAAAAAGTGGCACTATATGCCTTAATGGTGCAGCGGCACGCAAGGTGCAAAAAGGTGATATTGTGATAATTATCGCGTATGCTAGTATGAAAATGAAGCATGCAAAAGATTTTAAACCACAAGTTGTGCTAGTAGATTCTAAAAATCGTATTGTAGAGGAGCATTAATGTTTGACCCTAAAGATTTGCAAAATATGCTTGGCAGTGTGCAAGAGCAGTTAAAAGAAATGGATGCGAAAGCAAAAGAAAAGATTATAGAATCAAAAAGCGGTGGTGGGCTTATTAATGTGCAGTTTAATGGAGCTGGAGAACTCATTGACATTGAGATTGATGATGAATTATTGCAAGATAAGCAGTCATTGCAGATTCTACTCATTAGTGCTATTAATGAAGGTTATAAGCAAATGCAAGAGTCTAGACAAGATGATGTATTTGAGCAAATAAAAAATATGAATCCTTTTAAATTTTAAAGGAGTGCTTATGCAATCTTTTAGATTTTTACCCAATGCAAATAGTCTTCAGCGAGATTCTGTATCAAAAACAAAGCAAGGCTTTTTGATAAAATCACTTTTTGTTTCAAGCGTTTTTAGCCTTTGTGTTAGCACAAGTCTTTATGCAAATGTGCTTGAAAGCGAGTTTAATAGCCTAAGTAAGCCCAAAACCCCATCTCAAGTTAGCACACCAGATGAAAATATCGTAAATACTAAAGAAGTGCAGGTGCGAGAAAAGAATGGAATCTTAGAGAGCAATGAACTAGAAGTAATCGATCTGTATGGCAAAAGTAAAACTGAAGAAAAGATAGATTACGCCCATTGTGCCGCTTACTATAAACAAGCAAGTCTTAATCTAGGTAAAGGCTTATATGCCATAAAGCTTAAAAGTGGCGAGATTATCGGCTATAATCCAACTCGTCCGCAGTTAAAAAACCTTGTAAAATATGATCCTTTCACAGGCTTATTTCAAGTAAGTGGCAGAGTAGATTCTAAGTATGCTTATGAGTTATCTGCCATTGATGATTATGCTTTAAGCAGAGAGTTAGCAAGCACAGGTGTTAATGGAGCAAAGCCGGGCAGATTCCAGACACATCAAGCAGGATTTTTGAAATATGCCGAGTTTTCTGCTCCAACGCAAAAAAATGGCGTTATAAGCAATATATGCTATAAAATCTATGGCTTAAGCGTAGGTGGCAATGGCTTTATTGAAAAGTCTTATATTGATAGATTTCTTAATCAACAGCAGCCCTATCATGGCGATATTGGTGTGCGTTTTGATGTAGCAAGTGCGGAGAATGCAACTTTTGTAGTGCAGTTTTCAGATCCATTCTTCCCATCAAATCCTTTTAAAAGGGGTGATATTTTAATCTCAATTAATGATATTGCACCAAAAGATTGGGCTGAATTGGAGCTAATTATCTCAAACCTTATGCCCGATGAAGTCGCACAAATAAAGATTAAACGCGGTGAAAATGTAAAGAATATAAAAGTAAAAGCAAAGAAGAGATATGGGGGAATGCTACTTGCAGATAGCTTTTTAGAGAGATTTAATCTTGTTATTTCAAATGATTTAATCGTGCAAAAAGTCCCAAATAAAGGACCTTTTTCAAAGCTAAAAAAGGGGGATAGAATCCTTTTTATAAATGATATTGATATGCGACATTTTAAACCGCGTAATACCACAGAGAGAAATCATTTATTGCGGGAGCTTTTCACAAGGATACAGGATACTCAAGTGGATTTCTTAGAGCAAAAAATCGCCTATGATGCAGAGAAAGAAGCCACAAAAAGAAGAAATGCGGACATATTAGAGCAGTTTCAAAGCAAAGAAGTAAAAAAAGAGCGACATAATGACTTTTACTACAAAATGGCAGATAATATGCGTAACTTTGCAAGTAGTGATATAGCTATTGGCACAAACATCACAGGGGAGAGAACAAGTAAAAAGGGCGATTTACATTCATTTAGTGGCGATGGAATCTTGCGAGATTCTGACACACAAAGCATGAGAACAATATATGATATGTATAACTCTGGTGGTAAAAGCACAAATAAGCCTAAAAAAGAGAGAATAAAAGAGTATGAAGCCCTTGTGGAGTATGGTGGGCAGATGAATTTCCTTGTTGATAGGCAAGGATTTCAGTTTAGAGTGCCACTTGAATAGTCTTAAAACAAGGGGTTATATATGAAAAAAGTGCATAAAAAAAACAAACATAATGCGAAAAAAAAAGAAGCCTACAAGCAAGAACATCTCACAAAAAATAGCATTATGCTAGAAGATGTAGCCTATGATAATGCTGCGTTGCAAAGCACTTTGGGCTTAGGGGATACGCAGTCTTTGCTTAATCTCTTGCATGAGCTTATTTTGCAAAGCTATAAGATTGAGAAGGAATTTAAAGATTTTAAGGTATTAATAGAATCTGTTTTAGAGATGATTCCACAAGCAGTAATTGTCTTCAATGAAAATGGCAGTCTGTTTTATCAAAATAAAAAGGCGAGTAATCTTAAAGGCTTACTTGATATTGATCTTAATTTTAGCAGTGAGTTTGAAGTAAAGATTGATAATAATGTCTATCTTATGCAAAGCTCAAAAATCTCACATAAACAAATCATAACCGCCACAAATATCACAGAACAAAAAAGGCAAGAGCGACTTGCTAGTATGGGGCAAGTAAGCGCACATCTAGCACATGAAATCCGCAATCCAATCGGTTCACTCTCTCTACTTGCAGGGGTATTAAGCAAACGAGTAGATGAAAAAAGCATGGAAATTGTAGATGAGATGAAAAAATCCATTTGGCGAGTTGAGCGAATCATTAAAAGCACCTTGCTTTTTTCAAAAGGCGTGCAGGCAAATAAACAGCAGCACTTTTTTGCTGATTTTAAACAGAGTTTAGAGCAAGTCATAAGCGAATATGGCTATACAAAGGAAATTGAAGTTATATTTGAGATTGAGCATAATGATGCTTTTCATGTAGATTTCTCCCTTTATGAAATCGCTTTGCATAACATGCTTTGCAATGCCATTGATGCGATTGAAGAGGGCGAGTGTGAGAGTGGTAAAATCCGCATTTGCTTTTTTAAAGATGATGATATGATTCTATGCAGGATCTATGATAATGGAAAAGAGATTGAAGATATTACTTCACTCTTTGAAGCCTTTAAAACAACAAAGCTAAAAGGACATGGGCTAGGACTAGCCCTAAGCAGACAAATCGCTTTGGCACACGATGGCGAACTTTGTGCGAATAACACAGAGGGCAAATTCTTTGAAATACGAGTGCCACTTACCCCACTTTGTAGTGGTGAATGATATGCGGTAACATTTGGTAACATTTTAAGATTTTTTAGAATTTTCCAATGCAGCTTATATAAAAATCAAGTTGCCTTTCTTGTGTTTTTATTGTAAAATTACGACTATTTTTTGAGAATCTATGTAGATTTCTGCTAATTTATTAAAGGGGAGTTATGAAAAAGATTTGTTTATCATTGGTTTTTAGTATAGGAAGTGTATATGCAGCCCGTTGGGGTTATGATAAGCATAATGGACCAGATATGTGGGCGAGGCTTGATCCTAAATTTAAGCTTTGTAGCACAGGTTTAAAGCAATCATCAGTCAATATTGAGAGTAAAAAAACAACAGAATCTAAAAATGAGTTGCACCTGCTTTATGGCACAAACGCAAAGGATATTATAAATAATGGACACACTATCGCCCTGCATTTTAATGAGGCGGGAGGCTTAGTCTATCAAAATAGAAAATATAATCTAGTCCAGCTACACTTTCACACACCTTCAGAAACACAGATTGAGGGCAAATCTTACCCTATGGAAATGCACATGGTGCATAAAGATGAAAAGAATAATTATTTAGTTCTTGCCATGCTATTTAGAAAAGGACAAAACAATATAACGCTAAATAATGTCTTATCTTATGCTCCCATTGATATAGATAAAGCCCATCAAATGGATATGATATATATCTCACAGCTACTGCCTAAAAGTCAGGGCTATTATGCCTTTAGTGGTAGCCTTACGACACCGCCCTGCAATGAGGGAGTGCAATGGATAGTATTAAAAGAGAGTGTTGAAGCCTCACAAGCTCAGATTGATGCAATGCATGCAATCCTTAAAGATAATGCAAGGAATGTGCAGCCATTACATGATAGGGTGATTCTATCTGCGCCTTGATTTATGGCTATTCTATATGCCCTACTTCAAGCCACATAGATATTTTTATGCTTTTTATAGTTGTGCTATCAAGCATGGTTTTAAGGTTTTAGATTCTATTAGATTCAGTAATTTATAAGTGCATTTTTGCTATATTTTCAAGTATTTTTAAGTTTTTGACATGTGATTGTGTAGTTACAGAATCTAGAATTTCGCATTGAGGAGTAGTTGTGAAAGATGTTATTGAAAAACTAGAAATTATTCTCAATCAAGGCTTATATGGGCGAGATGAAGAAGTGAGACTAGCACTTTTATGCACCTTGAGTAATAAGCCACTTTTGCTTTATGGACATGATGATGCTAAAGATATACAAATGCGTTTTGAAGCGTTGTTTGGGGAAACACCCATTAAAGCAAAGATTACTGCAGGTTCAAATCTCTCAAAAAATAAGGATAAATTAAGCAAATATACCGCCTATTGTTGCTTAGGCAATCATAATAATACAGAGCATCTCTATGATTATCTTTTTGCACCAAAAAACACAAATGTAATAGAAAAGCTAAAGCAGTTAGCCCCAGAGGCAAATAAACTGAAAAAAATTTTCCAAGATTACAATTTTACGCAGTTTTGGGACGAGGAGAATAGAGCAAAAGCAATCAATTTTATAGAATCTCTTGCCTCTCATGCAAACCCCACAGGCGAACTTGTAGGTGATATCACAATGCTAGATGATGCAGAACAAAATCTAGTTAAACAACTCTCAAATATTTCTGACAAAAGATTCAAAGACTTTTTACACTTACTTGCAGTAAATCTTATTATTAACAATAGAAAAGAGATTACGCCCATTGACTTTGGTATGTTTTATTATTGTTTGCGAGATTGGTCTGATGGTGTGCGTTATCTTGAGACAACGATTTGTGCGAGTTTGTCAAATGATGAGTTGCCAACCTTTGTATTCCATGATGAAGAGTATGAAAAGACATGTAAAGAGACTTTCTTTAAAAGCTACGAGCAGTATGCGTTTTTGATACCAAATCTTGAATACATGGTGTATGTGCCTTACTCTTCATCGCCAAGTGTCCCAGCAAATGAGATATTTGTGCGATTAGATAGCTTTTATACGCAGTTTCAAAAACTTGTATGCGAAGAAACAAGCGATGATATAGCAAAGGATATGCAAGAAGTGGCATTGAAAGAAAATATTCTAAAAGATGCACAATTAAAGGAAATGGAGTTAAAAGAAACACAACTTGCACAAGTGCAGCTTAAAAGATCCGCATTTAAATCCGTAAAAGATGCCCTTGATGAGCGGCTAAAAATCGCAAATGCCAAAGAGAGCGAGTTTAGAGAGCAAAGAGAGATTTTGGAGAGTAAATATAAGGACGCAAAGACGACAGACAGAAGAGAGGGATTAGAATCTCAAATCGCTGAAGTGCAAGCAAAAGAAGATCAATTTAAAGAAATTAGACTAAACCTTGAAGCACAACTACAAGATGCAAAAAATACGCTTGAAGATAAACTTAAGCAGACAAAAGAGATTCTAGAAGAAAAGCTACAAGAAGTAAAAGCAAAAGAACTTGACTTAAAGGAAGCTCAAGATAGATTAAATCAAAAGCTTACAAACCGCAAGGGCAATATGGATGTAAGGATAAAAGAGGGGAGAGAGTATCTTACGCAGTTAAGGACACTACCTGTAAATCTCAACAAAGCCGTTGATGCGTGTAGAAAGCAAATTGATGCAGTATCAAAGCCAAATCCAATCTGGGCAAATCCACTAAAAATACATTTAGCTGCATTATATAAGATTCAAAAAAATCTACCCAATATGATAAAAGCCTTTGACTCTCAAGTAAAAAAATATGAAGAGCATACAAAGCAATCCACACAAACACGCTAGGAGAGAGATACATTGAAGTTAAATTTGGAATCTGGATTTTTGGATACATGGATTACAGGGTATAATTGAGGTTTGCTTCTTATTTGTATTTCAATACCCTGCAGTCCCCTAAAGATTATAGAAGAAAACTATTTATCATTCTAAACATTATAAAAGAACACGCACATGTTTAAAGAAAATTCAGCTTAGTGCTAGTATAAGCAATTCTTTTCCCACACTCACAAAAAAACAATCGAAGTTGGTTGTTACTATAAAAATATAACTACAAAAAAAACATATAATCTTCGTGTTCATATCTTATTTATTACAATTATATACTACAAGCTTTTTTGGGAGATCACACATCATGCAATAATATGTTATAATGCGTAGTTTCTGTAACAATGTTTAGCGGATATGTAAAACCAAGTATTCAAAAAAAAGCACAAGGAATAGTCATGCTTAATATTTATACTAAGACGAATAATGGGCTTGTCAAAAAGTTACAATTTAACATTGAAGATAATCTTCTCCCTAGTAATATTTTGTGGGTTGATTTACTTCACCCAACAAATGATGAGATGAACTACATTACAAAGCAATATAACCTTGATATTCCAACGCAAGAAGAGCGTGAAGAAATCGAGCTTAGCGCAAGATATTGGGAAGATAATCTCACAATTACTATTAACACGCATTTTCTCGTGCGTATGCAGACAGAAAACAAGGAATTTAGCCTGATTAATGAAACAATTACTTTTATGACGACTAAAAATATTTTATTTACGATTAGATTCAATGATTTTAAGATTTTTGAAGAGATGCAAACACGCATTCTTGCAAGTCCAAAAAACTTTGAAGATGGCTATGATGTGCTTGATAAAATGTTTGAAATTCGTGTAGAAAAAGATGCTGATATACTAGAGTGGATTGATAAAGAGGCAAGAAAGCTACGCATTAATGTCTTGGAAGAAAAGAATGAATACACTTACGACAAAATGCTAAAAGGCATTTCAAGTTTGCAAGAACTCAATATGCGTGTGCGAGATTCACTATTTGATAAACGGCGTACTATTACTTCACTCATTAAAAGTGATAAGATTGATAGCGATATTAAACGCAATCTTACCATTGTTTTAAAGGATTTAAACTCGCTTGTTGAATTTAATGTATCGCAACTCAATGTCCTTGATAATATCCAAACAATTCTAGCAAGTCAGATTAATATCGAGCAGAATAAAATCATTAAGCTATTTACCGTTGCCACTGTTGCTATGATGCCGCCAACTCTTATTGGGACGATTTATGGCATGAACTTTGAGATTATGCCAGAGCTTAAATGGGATTATGGCTATCCACTTGCAGTGCTTGTGATGATTATTTCCACCATACTACCACTTATTGCATTTAAGAAAAAAGGGTGGTTGTAAGATTTATTACATAGCGATTAATAGCTAAAGTCTTTTATCTAAAAACTTTGCTTAAAGTAAATAGCAAGGTGAATTTACATGAGAATCTTTTTTGTAGTTCTTGCTTCTATTTTTGATGCTTGTGGAAAAAAATAATATGTATTTCATTTTGGATGTTCTGTATTCGCTATTTTTTGTTTCTTAAGATCATATAATGTGAATTTGAGTTTATGCGAAAAGGTTGAAATATAGATATGCCAAACAACTCACTACACAAGGCAGATTTACAATATAAAAAATCCGAGAATTAATAAGACACTCGATACTAAATAAGATACGGAATAACAGAAAAATAAATACTTTGCCTATTTGAGATTCAATAGGCTCAAGCTAAAATCTATGGATTCCAAATTTTATCTGTACAGATATAACAGATTGGCGGAAAAGGCTTCAATGGTGAAATTTAAAGCTCTATAAATTGCTACAAAACCTTAATGGTATTAGATATAGCGTTTCTGTCTAAAAGTTTTTAATACTTTTACATAATATTCAGCTTGCTGTGGAGTTCCTAATGTAACTCGACAGAAGTTATCAAACTTAGCAAATTGTCGTCCAACAAGGATATTTTGATTTCTCATATTTTTTGCAAAATCATCATAGCTACCTGTGATTTCATGGAAAATAAAGTTAGCATGTGAAGGCGCATAGCGTAAGCCCAAAAAATCAAGGGTTTTTGTTACAATTTGTCTTGATCTCACATTTGAATTTACGCAATATTGTCTAAAGTTGAAATCAGCAAGTGCCGCAGTAGATGCAACTGCACCGCACACATTAATACCTGCAAGTTGCAAAAAGTCTTTAATCCTTCTTTGCAACTCTGGTGTTGTAACCGCATATCCTACACGCAATCCTGCAAGACCATATATCTTTGAAAATGTGCGTGTTACAATAATATTTTTTGCACCATCTTTTAGGATATCAATACCACTTTTAAATGCAGGATCAATCACATACTCTGCATACGCCTCATCGATAAGGAAAATCGTGCTTTGTTTTGCATTTCTTACCCAAGAATACAGATCGTTTGCAGATACAATGTTTCCTGTTGGATTATTTGGATTGCAAAGATAAACAAGAGAAATACCATCAAACTCTCGCTCACTCTTTTTCATAGCATCAATATTCATGTTAAACTTAGAGTCTAAATCAAAATTCACAACTTCAATACCTAGTGGTTTTGCATAAACAGCAGGGAATTCAAAAGTAGGATTAGGATTTATGATTCTAAATGGCATATTAAGCTCATTAGCCAAATTACTAACAGCATAAATTGCAGCTTGTAATGCAGCCGAAGAACCATTACTCACACATACATTGTCTTCTCTTACTTGATAAAATCTTGCAATACTAGAACGCAATTCCTCTTCAGCTTTGAAAGGATAGAGAGATAAATCTGCTGCCTTTTTGTCCAATGCTTTTTTAACAAGACTTGAAAAACCATACGCACTCTCATTGCTATTTAGCAATAATGGCTTATCTCTAGTAGGCAACTTAAAAGATGTACCGGCAGCCTGCAACGGCGATAAAAAACCACCTAAAGCCAACGCACTAGCAATCGTTCCAGCCTTCAGCACATCGCGTCTATTCATTGTTTGTTCAACACTTTTCATAAGATTAACTCCTTAAAATATGTTATATATGCAGTTTCCATGTCTGCAATAATACACTATTTTCACAGAAAATGCAATAAAAAAAGAAAAAATGTAGTATTTTAAATAAGCTTTTTTTTATGAATTTGAAAATATGAGAAACCTAGAAATGATTATAATGAAAAGCATATTGCACAAAATAACGACGCAAGAATAACAAAATCAAGAATAACAAAATAGATTCTAGGGCATGATAATTGATAATGAAGTATAACAAGCAAGGCTCTAAAGACACACAAAGCCTAAGCAAAAAAAATGTGCGTTTAGAGTAAGAACAACGTTATTGCAACTTCTGTAAAACAATATCAAGTTTGCTTTTTTCATCACATTGCAAAACAATGCTATTCTTTTTTATGGTGCTTTCAATATTATAGGTTTTTAGAATCTCTTGTAAATTTTGCAAGGATTTTGTATAGAGAGATTCTGTAGAATCTTTATTATTTTCTAGTATCTTTGCCTTTGATTTAAGGTTTTTTGCAAGATTTTCTGTTTCTCTTACATTGAGTTTTTGTCCTAATATGCTTTGCAATGCCATCTCTTCGTCATTTGGAGTTAAGCCAATAAGCATTTTTGCATGTCCTTGCGTTATTTTGCCATCTTGGAGTAATTCTCTTGTTTTACCGCTTAATTCAAGCAAACGCAGTGTATTTGTGATTTGTGTGCGAGACTTATGAATCTTTTGTGCGAGTTTTTCCTGTGTGAGATCATATTCTTTTAAAAGTGCTTGATAGCAAAGGGCTAAATCAATAGGGTTTAAATCCTCTCTTTGCACATTTTCTATCAATGCTAATTCACGCATTTTGTAATCTTCTGTGCTAATGACTATGGCTTGTATATGCTCTTTTTGCAGTAATTTTGTAGCACGAAGTCTTCTTTCCCCAGCAATAAGTATGTATCCACCATTTTCATTTTCACGCACGACTATGGGTTGTAAAAGTCCATGCTCTTCTATAGAATCCGCAAGTTCTCTCAAACTCTCACCATTAAAGATTTTACGCGGCTGCATGGGGTTTGGCACAATATCATCGCATTTAATCATCTGCATGTTAGTATCTGAATCTGCATAATTTTTCTCATACACAGCATTAATATCACCAAATAGATTATTAAGCCCACTACCTAACGCTCTTTTTGCCATGCTATTTCCTTTTTTACTTCTTTAATAAAGCTTTTGCAAGACGCATATAAGCTTCATTACCAGCTGACTTGCTATCATATAATGCAATGGGTTTTCCATAACTTGGGGCTTCTGCAAGTTTTACATTATGCGGTATGACCACATAACCTTCTTTGTCATCAAAGAATTTAGTTTTCACATGATTTAATAAATCATCTAAAACTTGCTTTGATAGATTTGTCCTTGAGTTATACATGGTAGGTAAAAAGCCTCTTATTGCTAGACTTGTATTAATGGACTGCTTTATTACCTTGACAGTATTCATAAGTTGGGCTAATCCATCAAGGGCTAAAAACTCGCATTGCACAGGCACAATGAGAGAATTTGCTGCTGTTAAAACATTAATTGTAAGCGGTCCTAATGCGGGTGGCGAATCTATAATAATAAAGTCATAATCCATGCGAATAGATTCTATATATTGCCTAAGAAGTGTTTCCCCTTGACTTTTCTTTTTTGCGTAAAACTCAGATTCTATACCGACTAGATTTTGGTCAGTAGGTGCGATAAATAAATGTTTTAGCGTTGTGCTTTGGATAATATCTTGTATGGAAGTTTGCCCAGACATTACATGATACATTGTAGATTCTATACTATTGCGTTTTATCCCATAGCTTAGCGTAGCATTTGCCTGTGGATCAAAGTCAATAAGCAAAACTTTTTTATTACATAATGCCAAAGATGCGGAAAGATTCACAGCAGTAGTTGTCTTTCCAACGCCACCTTTTTGATTTGCAATGCCAATGACTTCGCCCATGCAATCTCCTTCTTCTTGTAATATTTAACGCAAACTATATAGAATCTTATCATGCAACACTATGCTGCCATCATTTTGTAATAACGCATCTTGCAATGATACTTTATGTGTAATTCCATCTTCATTGATATGTGTATAAAAACGATGATTTTTAGAAAAACTTTGTTTATATCGATTAAAGACTTCATACCATGTCATGTTATTTTGTAAAAAAGCATTGCAAGTAATGCCATGCAATGTTGTATCTATATTTTTTTGTAAAGCAAATTCTACAATGTTAAAGCTTAAAAAATGCAATATTTTTTTGATTATTTGAGATAAAATCTCTGTGCTTATGGATTCTATAGAATCTTTTTGAGATAAATTATTTTGCATTTTGCCTGTTAATAAAGAAGATTTCTCTTCGCTAAAGATATTTAGCCCAACGCCAAATATAACAAAGCCTTTTATATACTGCGTGATTAAACCCCCGACTTTATCATCTTGTAAATAAAAATCATTAGGCCATTTTAACCATAAATCATTATGAAATTCTCTAAATAACTCAAGCAAAATTTGTCCAAAATAAATCGAGCTAGACTGCCTTGGCAAATCTTGTGGCAATAAAGCAATAGGCATAGCACATGATAGATATAATCCACATGATACTTTATCCCATGTGTTTGCACGACTGCCGATACCATTTGTTTGGTTTTTTGTTGCTACTATGCAAATAGATTCCAAATCATTCTTACGGATATAATCAGCCAGCCATACTTGCGTGGAGGGCAATTCCTGTGTCCAAATAAAACGCATATTTACTCTTTAAATGTTTTAAATGTTTTAAATGTTTGCTTTAAAAATACATTAAGTTTCTCTAAGACACCACGCCATTCATATAAATCTTCTTGTATAAATAATTTTGCATTGTCATACCAAATAGTAGAATCATGTTTGCAAAACCTCCCCCATCGCCAGTCGTGTCGTTTATACAATAATACAGCCGTAGGAATGCCTAAAGTCGCACTCAAATGTGCTAATGCGGAATCTATGCTAATCACAAAATCCATATTTAATAAAATCCTAGCACTATCATAAAAGTCTTGAATCTCTTTTGACATATCAATGACACCAAATTCTTTCGCAAGACCAGAATCAATGCCTTCATACTGCAAACTATAATATGTGAAGTTTTTGTGCGGCAGAGATTCTAAAAGCTTTTGTGCGTATATGGACTTTTCTCTTGCGTTTTGAAAATTTGGATTTGAGCTAAAGTTTAGGGCGATCTTTATTTGCTTTTTTGTCTCTATTGTATTATGTGTATTTGTTATAAAGTGATTTTTCGCCTGTGCTTTTGTGCTTAGGAATACATCATCTTTTAGCTCTTCTTTTTGTGCGTAATGCTGATAAGATTCTAAAACTTTTTTTATAGATATTTGAGATTCTGTCATATTTGTGTGTATAAAAGTATCACTTAGTATAGAATCTTTTAAGCCATTAGAATCTTTTATTTGAGATTTTATAAGAAAGGATAATAAGGTATTTCTAAAAGATTCTAAACCTATTTTTACACTCTTTTCATTGGCAAATAAAAAGGCAAGGCTTGGCATGGGGAGTGCTATATCATAATCATCATGCACTTTTTCACTACAAGGCGCATTAAAGCATCTAAAGATTTTACAAAGCTCTTTTGGTGCAAAAATTATCTTTTCTTTACATGAAAGAAGCGGGATAAACCTTGCAAACATAATGCTATCTCCAAAGCCTTGCTCGTGGTAAAGTGCTACTCTCTTATCTTGCAAGAAATCTAATATACTTTTAGAATCCTGAAAAGAAAAATCAAGAAAATGCCTATCCATAGTCTTTGGCAGCATAACTCTTCTATGCTCATAGAGTGCAAAGCCTGTTTGAAACTCATTTAAGCTTAAATATAAATGTGCGAGATTTATTACATATCTTACATCTGGATTTAGGCTAATCGCCCTGCTATATGCCTCTTTTGCTAACTCTATCTCATCATTATAGCGAAGTGCATTTGCGTAGTTAAAATAGAAATTAGAATCTTGTGTGTAGTGTGGCTCTAACTCTCTATAAAGTGTGATAGCAGAATTTAGATCATCTAAATTTGTATAGATTTGTGCTAGATTTATACCCGCATCACCCATACCGCTTTCATAGGCGAGTGAATAATATTTTAATGCGAGTTTAAAGCTACCTATGGCGGCTTGCTGATTAGCTAGATTAAAGATAGCATGTATATCTTTTGGATTAATCTTAATGGCTATCATGTAATGTTGTATAGATCTCTCATAATCTTGTAAATCACCATAGCATTTTGCGAGATTAAAATGTAGGTTTTCATCATCTTTTGGCAGAAGATTCTGTAAAAGTGCTATGGCTTGTAATGTCATATTATTTCTTCTATAAAATTCCGCAAGGTTTAGTGAGAGTGTAAAGACATGCTCTTTATGATGCTTTTTTGCTATCTTTAGTGCGTCTTCAAGGCATTTAATCGCTTCTTGCAGCTGCCCTATATTGTTATAACAAAACGCACATAAACTCCATGCTTCAATATTTGTGCGTTGCTGCATAATAAGCCTTAAACACGCTTCAATGCAGGTTTGCCACTGCTTATTATTAAATAACTGACGAATAGTCTCTATATTCATATAAAACCCTAAAATAATCTAAATAATCGCAAACAATCAAATTTAATACCAAAATAATCAATCTTTTGTTATTCTACATCAATAACGCGATGATATGAAAAACGACTCATGTTTGATAAAACTAAACACAATATTAAGCTTTTGTATTGTAGCTTTGCGATACTTTTGTTTGATGTTAAACCAAGTTATCAAGTATATATCTACCACGCTTCATCAATGCCGATTAAAATGCAACTTGTAAGATAAGGTGCAGCACAATAGGAAAATACCTTACCACCTTTGCCGATTTCATGTAATGCAGAATAGTATCTTTGAGCGAATTTAAAATATCTTACTTTTGCTTTTTTATCGCCAAACTCATCAGCTAAGATCCCACCCACACTCACACCATCTAAGTCATTATGCTGACTTATCCACTCTATATAAAACATAGATAGAATCACATAAGTGCGATAGCCGTGCATTTGCCCTAAATTCATCTTACTAAAAGCAGTGTGTGAGATAATCTTTTTACCATTAAAGCGGACAAAATTTCTCTCATTTGATTGCTTATCGACTTGTTTATAATAGGCTTCTAGCTTTTTTGTATTTTTTTCTAACACTTCACTTGTATCTATGTTTTTCCAAGTTTTGTTTTGATTATATTTTCTTTGTGTATTTTCATTTGCATACAACACAAAAATACTGAAGAAAAGTAACAACAATATGCGGTGCATACAAAGCCTTTTTAAATTTTTGTTATTGTAGCTTAAAAACATTATGATACAATCCCTATTTATCATTTTAACCCAAGGCTTTTGTATGGATAAACACTGGAATGAGGAATGTGCTGTTGTTGGCGCATTTAACTGCGATGAAGCAGCCTTCATGGCATATTACGCCCTTTTTGCAATGCAGCACAGAGGGCAGGAGGCAAGCGGTATAGCAATAAGCAATGGCAAAAATATCACTACTCAAAAAGGGCAAGGACTTGTAACAAAGGTTTTTAGCAAATCAATCTTAGAAAAGCTAAAAGGCTCTAATGCGGTAGGACATAATCGCTATGCAACTGCTGGGGCAGATTCTAATGGCGATTGTCAGCCTATTTTTGCACGTTATGGCTTAGGTGAGATTGCCCTCGTGCATAATGGTAACCTTACAAATGCAAAAAACATTCGCCAATCACTCACGCAGCAAGGTGCGATATTCCAAAGTAATTTAGATACAGAAGTCATTATCCATTTAATCGCAAGAAGCACAAAAAAGCATTTAACCCCGCGTATTATGGAATCTTTACATGAGATTGAGGGGGCATTCTCACTCGTGATTTTAAGTCGCTCTAAAATGTTTGCAGTAAGAGATAGATTTGGTCTTCGTCCATTAAGCTTAGGGGAGATAACAAACAAAGATGGCACAAAGGGCTATATTGTAGCAAGTGAGACTTGCTCTTTTGATCTTGTTGGGGCGAGTTTTGTGCGAGATATTGAGCCGGGGGAGTTAGTCGTATTTGAAAAAAATCGCAATAATGAAACAAAGATTATAAGCATAAAAGTCTTTGAAGAGATTCTAAAACCTTGCGTTTTTGAGTATATCTATTTTGCGCGTCCTGATAGTGTCGTCTTTGGTAAAAGTGTGTATATGGTAAGGAAGAATTTAGGCAAACAATTAGCTTTAGAGCATAAGATTGATGCAGATATTGTTATGCCTGTGCCAGATAGTGGTCTTGCTGTTGCTATTGGATATAGTGAGCAAAGTAAAATCGCATTTGAGTTGGGATTAATTAGAAATCATTATGTAGGTAGAACCTTTATTGAACCAACACAAGAGCTGCGAGAGCTAAAAGTGCGATTAAAGCTTAATCCTATTAGAGAGGTTATTGAAAATAAACGCGTTATAGTCATCGATGATTCGCTTGTGAGAGGCACGACAAGTAAGGCTATCGTGCGATTATTAAAACAAGCCGGTGCAAAGGAAGTGTATCTACTCATTTCTGCACCACCGACTATTTCGCCATGCTATTATGGTGTGGATACACCGAGTAAAAGTGAGCTTATATCCGCAAATAAAAGCAATGATGAGGTAAAAAAATTTATTGGTGCTGACTATCTTGGGTATCTCTCTTTAGAGGGCTTGAAAACTGCGGTAGAACCACATAATTATAGCTATTGTCAAGCATGTTTTGATGGTAACTACTTGCATAATGTAGAATCAAAGTAAAGGGGCATAGGTGAAAATAATGCTAACAGTTGGGCGATATTTTAAACAGCGATTTGGTGAGAAAGTAAGAAAGATTCCAATATCTTTAAGCGGCTTTACTTGTCCTAATATTGATGGCAAGGTCGCAAAAGGTGGCTGCATTTATTGTAAAAATGAGACTTTTTCACCATCGCTTGTAATGAAAAAAAAGCAGAATTCCAATATAGATTCTAACAATACAGAATCTACACAAGAACAAAACATAAAAGATATTACTAAATTAAAAATGAATTTTTCATTGACACAAAATCCACTCTTGCCTACACAATTAAGGGAGATTGAGACACAATTTCACTATCACGCAAACTTTCATAAAAATAAATATGGTATAAAAAAATATATGGTATATTTTCAAAGCTTTACAAACACTTACGCACCATTTGACACACTCAAAGCCCTTTATACAAAGGCATTGAAGCTGCCTGATGTTGTGGGCATGAGTATAGGCACAAGAGTTGATTGCGTAGATTCTAAGCTACTTGATTTTTTAGGAGAGTTTGTAAAAGAGGGTAAAGAAATATGGCTTGAGTATGGAATCCAATCTATCTATGAAGAGACACTCAAGCTTACAAACAGGGGACATACTATGGAGGGTGTAGAATCTCTCTTTAAAGAAACAAGAAAAAGAGGGATAAAGGTGTGCGCGCATTTAATCTATGGCTTACCTAATGAAAGCATAGATATGATGATACACTCATTACAAACCATTCTAAGTTATGGTGTAGATTCTCTAAAAATCCACCCACTCTATGTTGTAGAAGGCACAGCCCTAGCACGCATGTATAAAAAGGGCGAATATACACCAATTACACTGGAAGATTATGGCGAGGCAATAGCAAAGTCGCTTAAACTTATCCCGCCAAATATTGTAATACAGCGAGTTAGTGCTGGAGCGCATGATGAGAGTTTAATCGCACCAAAATGGTGCTTTGATAAAAATATCCAAATGCGTTATTTACGCGATAGACTAAAAAAAGAGGGGATAGATTATTAAGTTTTTGTTGCTTTGTATTTATGATTTATGCGATGTTTATTGAGTCTATTGTGTCTATTGTGTCAAAGTTTTTATATATCTATACTTTCTAATTTTGTATCTATTTGTAAATTTTTAAACTTTGATGACATAATATTTTATAAGATAACGCTAAGCACTAGAACAAAATTTTGTTGTGTCCATAAAAAATACGCCTTATACTTATATTCGTTTATTAACCCAATTGCTAAAAATAGGTTTTATGGGATACTAAAATATATTATGCATTAAAAGCCAAATTACAATTTCTTATCATACCTGCAAGTGTAGGCAAGAGTTTTGTTTGTGTCAGCCACAAGCAAAATATCTTTTATGGAATTCATGTGAGATTATTGCTTTGCTTAATAGGCTATTGCTTGAGTTCTGCACAAAACATTGCTGCATTAAATTTACTTCGTAATGCAAAAAATATTACTCATCTCTCACAAGTAGCAGCCATTGCAGCACTAAAAGATAAAGAATATATGGAATCTTATGTAAAAGAGATTGCATTATTCTTAAACGCATTAGATTTTATTTATTTAACTTTATAAAATAAAGGTAGAATTACCCATTTATTTAAAAGCTATTAAAAAGGAAAAGTATGCTTCGTTTCGCCCCATCGCCAACAGGCGATATGCATATTGGTAATTTGCGTGCTGCTATTTTTAACTATATCATGGCAAAAAAGCTAAAACAACCCTTTATTATTAGGATTGAAGACACAGATTTAGAAAGAAATATAAAGGGAAAAGACAAAGAGATTCTAAACCTTTTACAAACATTTGGATTAGAGTTTTCATCTGTGATTTATCAAAGTGATAATTTTCCACTACATAGGGATTTAGCCCTGCAATTGATAAAGGAAGAAAAAGCATTTTATTGCTATTGCTCTAAAGAATTTTTAGATGAGAAAAGAGAAGAGGCAAAGGCACAAAAGATTGCATTTAGATACAAAGATGAATGGGCGGAGCTTGAAAAAGGGGCAAAAAGCACAAGCCCTATTATACGACTAAGGGCAAATGAGGCGGTTAGCTTTGTAGATTCTATAAAAGGTGAGATTTCATTTAGTGCGAATGAGATTGATAGCTTTGTGATTATGAGAAATGACATTCCTACCTACAACTTTGCGTGTAGCATTGATGATAAAGAGATGAGCTACATTATAAGGGGAGAAGATCATATCAGCAATACACCAAAGCAAATACTCATTAAAAGGGCGTTAGGATTTAGTGAAAATGTAAGATACGCACATTTACCTATCATTCTTAATGAAGAGCATAAAAAAATGTCAAAAAGAGATAAGGCATCAAGTGTAGAATGGCTTCTATTTCAAGGGCTAGAAGCGAGAGCTATTGCAAACTATCTTATTTTGCTAGGCAATACAAAGCTAGAGAATAAACTTGGTGAATTGTTTAGTTTAGAATCTTGTATAGAGCATTTCTGCCTTGAAAATGTTGCGAGTAACCCCGCGCAATTTGATTATAAAAAAATGGCACAAATTAGCAGAGATATTATGCGAGAAAGAGAGATTTCTAGCTTCTATCCACTTTTCACACATTTAGAATCTATTCGCCTACATTCTCCACAAAATTTTGATGATTTAATTACTCTTTATTTGAATGAAGTAGGCACACAAATGGCATTAAAAGAACATATAGATTCTATATTTTTAGAGATAGAGAAAAAGCGGGAGAATCTCGCAGAGTTTCACAATGAATTTGATGGTATCCTTAAGGCATTAAGAGAGAATCTTGATAAGATTCAAGGCTATGACTACAATGAATTTAAAGACTTTATTATAGCCCAAAGTGGATATAAAGGAAAATCTCTTTTTAAACCTTTGAGAATGATTCTAAGCGGACAGGAACACGGCATAGAGCTTGATAAACTCTATCATGCTTTAAAGCCATTTATAAGCGATATTGTAAGGAAATAATATGGGATTAGTATTAAATGCGATTGGAAATATACTTTCATGGGTGATTACATTGTATTGCTGGGTGATTTTTATCAGTGCGATATTACACCTTGCGCGCGCTGATCCATATAGCCAACTCATGGATATTTTAAATAGACTGACATATCCAGCATATTCATTTGTAAAGCGATTTGTAAAAACGGAATTTAATGGCTTAGAACTTGCACCTTTAATAATCATTCTTGTATTGCAGTTTATTAACCTAACGCTTGTTCGATTCTTACTTGCTTTTCATTAATTATTTCATAAAAATAAAGGGGTTTTATGCGATATTTCTCTCTACTTTTTTTTATATTTTCTATAAGTTATGCAGATAGCATTATAGACTTTGGCAAACAGGAAACAAAGACATATAAACCATATGAAGCAAATAAAACAGATTATAATAAAGTAAATCACACAATAGAATCTAGTGTGCAAACACCTACTAAAGTCGCACAAGTAGCAACTGCAAATACGACACATAAAACACAGGCAATAGCCCATTCAAACACACCAACACACAAGGGCAATCATCTCAAAGGACAAGAGTTTTTTAACTATTACATTAAAGGCAAACCAAAGGGTATTGTGCGAGATTTCTACATTTGGCAATATCTCAATGAAAACAAACTCACTGCAGCACAGATTAATGAAGCCTATCAACTCTTAAACGCAAAAAATCCATATTTGCGTAAAACGCTAAAAAATCTTGGCAAAACAGAGAAAATGCCACGCGATATTACATGTCAAAATATGCCAATACAGACTGCATTAAAAGAAGATAACGCATGTCTTGCAATCTCTGTGCGTAATAGAATGGCGGCTTTCAAGACCTTGGGGGCTAAAGAGAGAGAAGCGGTAATTAGTCGTCTTGCTAAAACAAACCCAGATACTACAAGGGCTATTAAGATTCTAGCTACACAAGATCGCACAAGCAATCTTTTTAATGACAATGCAATCGTGTTTAGCATGGTATATCATGCGTTGAGTGCTGATGAAAAATCTAGGATAAAAAGTAAAGATCCAAACAAAGATTTAAACAGATTAAGTGCCTATAATACACAAGGATTCTATTATATTTTAAATTCTATTGCCCTAGATTCTAATGTTAGTAATCTTAAAAGAATGCTTTTATCAAGTGATATACTAGAAGCCCCGCATAATACGCTTTTTCTACTTGGTATTAATGAATTGCGATTTGGTTTAAAAGATAAGGCAATGAACTACTTTAAAAGAGCAAAGCAGAAATCTAATATCGCATTTTTCATTGATAGAGCAGTATTTTGGCAGTATCTTGTGAGTAAAGATAAAAAGTATTTAGAAGAGTTACTACAAAGCAAACATGTAAATATCTTTAGCATTTATGCCGCACAAAAGCTAAATAAAGAACCAAAATATACCATTATTACAAAACTTCCTTCCCTTGCGTTTGATAATCCGCCATTTGATATTAAAGATCCTTATGTATGGCAGAATATCACAAACACCATGCTACACACAAGCGATCCCATAAAACTTGCAAAAGTGATCCCATATTTTTCATACAAAGATACTATGCCACAACTTGCCTATCTCATGCAAAAGATTGACAAACATGCGACAAATTACTACATTACACCTTATGAAGGCTTAGTTAAATGGAACTCAAAAGAAGAACAAAGCTTGGTATTTTCAATCGCAAGGCAAGAAAGCTACTTTATCCCAACGCTTATTTCACGATCTTTTGCACTAGGCATTATGCAGATTATGCCGGCTAATGTGAAGCCATTTGCAAAGGAAATGGGACGCACTGATATAGAATATAATGATCTCTTTGACCCAAAGACTTCATTAGAGATGGGCAGACATTTTATAAAGCAATTGCAAAGAGAGTATAAACACCCGCTTTTTGTTGCCTATGCGTATAATGGCGGACCGGGCTTTTTACGCAGGACTTTAAAGAAAAATGAGCTATTTTTAAAGAATAGAGAGTATGAGCCATGGCTTAGTATGGAGCTTATCCCACTAGAAGAGACAAGGTATTATGGTATGAGAGTATTAGCGAATTTTATTATCTATGAAAAGCTTTTTGGCAAGGAATTAAATCTTGAAAAAATATTAGCTGAAACCTTGCTTTATGAAAATCCAAGTATTAAGAGATAAAACTTTATTGTATTAAAACCTAGAATCTATGGAATCCATATATTCTAGACTATAATGTAGAATCCATTTATCACAAAGGTTATTTTATGAAAAAAATATCTGCATTTTTCTGTTTATGTTTTTTAATGCTACAAGCACAAGGCAATCGCGTTGTAAGTATTGAAGGGTTTAGCACACCACAAGCTATCGCTATGACAAACCTCAGCGTATTTGTAAGTAATCTAGGCGATAATCCCAATCTCACGAAAAGCGGTAGTGGTTTCATCAGTAAGCTTGATAAGACTGGGAAAATCATTGACTTGCAGTTTATAGCAAACCTAAATGTCCCAAAAAGCATGACAATACTTGATAATATTCTCTATGTCGTAGATATGAATATGCTAAAAGGATTTAATCTTACGACAAAAAGACAAGTATTAAATCTCCCTATTAGCGGTGCTAATATGCTGAATGATATTGCAATTAGAGATTCTAATTCATTACTTGTGGCTGATGGTGAGACGGGGTTAGTCCTGCTTGTAGATCTCAAAAAGAAAAGTTATTATACCTTTGTTGCGATTGATAATGCACTTGGTTCGTTGCAAAACATAGCATTAGATAAAAAAGCTCTTTATGCAAGCACTTTTGATAAAGATCAGAAAAAAGGACGCCTTTTACGCATAGACATTGAAACAAAGGAAGTAAGTATAGTCCATGAGTTTGCTGAAAAAATATGTGGCATCGCACTCACTAATCATGGCGGCATCATAGTGGCTACAGAAGGACATAAAAACGCAACAAAGCTATATAAAATCTCTACTAACGCCAAAGTCTATGCGATTGATATCGATGAGGATTTACAATCCCCAGCAAAATTTTTGCTTGATAAACAAGCCTTATGGATACCAAATACACTGAATAATCAAGTCCAAAAGATTATGCCAGAGTGAGAGTTTGTTTTGCTGTGATGTTTCGTGCAATGTTTTTTATGCTTTCTTGATACTATGTGTGTTATGATAGAAATTCTTTTTATTTGGAGTATATATGGGTTTAAGAGAATCTAAAAGAATAAGGTTTATAAAAGAGAATGGCATAGCTACTTTTTTATGGCACACAACATGCAATAGCTGTGTTGTTGGTTATCTATTGCTAATCTATCCAAAACTTGCTTTAAACAAATCTCAATATA
>NZ_FZMS01000003.1 GCF_900198365.1 Helicobacter bilis
GATTTTGTGGTATAATGTCTTTAGAGTTTAAAGGTTCATCTTTAGAAGTCAGTAAAGGATTAAATTCATCGCTATAAGCGGACAGGTTCGCGGTGTCGCCTTGAATCTCATCAGGTATTTTACCTTTTGTCTTTTTATAACTCGCTATAACCCAATTGTTATCACCTTTTTTATTAAATCCTTTTGAGATTCCCACGAGATAATACTCATTGCCATTTTTATACCATAGCGTATTTACACCATTTTCGGTAAGCAATTTGCCATTTTGTATAATCTCATTCATTGCATTTGACATTTTTTCATAAGCATTATTTCCTGCAAAGTCTTTTAAATGTTTTTCCACTATCTTTTGTAAGCCTATTTTATCATTTCCCCAAACTAAGTCAATATCCCCTAATTCTTTACGATGAAACGCCCCTGCTACTTGCCCTTTATACTCGCCTTTAGCTCCGCTTTCTTTATGTGCTTGTGCTTCATTTATGAGTTTTTGTATAGCAGATTCCCCGCTGTGATAATGTTCTGCATAGTTTGTGCCAAATTCTTTTATAGGTTTAATGTTTAAATCATTTTCTATCGCCTGTCTTACTCCTGAAGGTGATGGGTAAAAATCAGGTGGGAAATCCGCTTCCGTTTTGCCTTGTTCAAAATATTGTTTTAGCTTCATCATATCAAAGCGATTATCTTTGTGGATTCCTTTTGGGATTTTGTAGTATTCTTCTTGTCTTGTGAATGAATAAATGTAGGCTCCATAATCTCAATATTTTTATCTCATACAATTCCTATCTATCTAAAATATAGTTACTCAAAGTAACATATTTTACTTAAAATATTTAATATTCAATTATGCAAGTAATTATCATAAATAATATTTTATATAATTATAATATTAATTCTTATTTTATATTTGGAGTATTTC
The DNA here is from genome assembly GCF_900198365.1 of Helicobacter bilis. Taxonomy (GTDB): domain Bacteria; phylum Campylobacterota; class Campylobacteria; order Campylobacterales; family Helicobacteraceae; genus Helicobacter_A; species Helicobacter_A bilis_B. Next base: position 917 of record NZ_FZMS01000003.1, read on the forward strand.
AATGTGTAATATACCAACACAAAAAGGTTCAAAACTCATTCTATCCGCTGCATTACTAAGCATATCTTTAAGTCAAAGTTTATGTGCGAATGAAATAGCGACAGATGACAAACTAGCTGCCCTGCTAGATTCTAAAAAAAGTGATACAGATACGCAGACAAAGCGACTAAATGCCGTGGTAACCTCTAGCACAGGCTTTGATTTACCACTCAAAGATGAGGCAAAAAATATTGTATTGATAGACAAAGAAGAGTTGCAAAACAAGGGCTTTTTAAATCTCAATCAAGCTTTGCAATACAGCCCTCTTATCACTTTTAATAGTAATAGCAGTATATTTGGCAATAATATAGACTTAAGGGGTCAAGGACTAGATTCCAATCGTGCGGTGAAAATCCTAGTCAATCGTGTGCCTATATCCCTGCTAGATACCTCTCATGGCGTTTCGCCCTATAATAATATAGATATTGAGAATATAGAAAGGATAGAGATAATACCCGGCGGTGGGGCTGTAGTGTATGGTAATGGCACAAGGGGTGGGGTTATAAATATTGTTACAAAAATGCCAAGCAAGGATTTTAACCGCGTAGTATTAAAAGCGATAAGTGGGGAGAGTGTGGGGCTTCAAGGTGGGAGTTTAAGCATTGCGAGTGGTAAAAAATTGAGTGAGAATCTATTCATAAAAGGCGATGTGAGTGCGGGATATACGCCCGGGGCGCGTAATGCTGCGGGTGTGGCTACTGATAAAAGTGAGATTAAAGCCTTTAGCAATGATAATGAGACAAATCTCTACACCGCCTTTCAAGCCCTATATAATCTCAGTGAAAATCAAAAGTTTGACTTTAATATAAGCTACTCACACTCATGGCAAAATATCCCTCTAAGCTATCTCTCATATACTTCTAGCGTAAGGGGCAGTGGTGGTGGTATGACAACCACCACAAAAGATGACAGCACCATAAAAAAAGAGCGAAACAACCCAGATGAATACACCATAAAAACGCAAAATGACTCCCTGCAAACTTCACTCAACTACACGACAAAATGGAGTGAGAATCTAGACTTTGATGCATTAGCCTTTTATCAATTCTCACTTACAAGATATATGGAGTATGAATACTGCATTAGCACAAAGGCAACGGGATCATTTTGTCCAGCAGGTATCATGGATATGGGAAAGCCTAGTGGATTCCAAAATCATGCCGCAGGACTGAATCTAAAGGCAAAATACACAACGACAAATAATACACTTATACTAGGACTTGATAATATCCTAGAATCTTCAAAGCGTATAAATCATATCGATCACTTTTTTCCCATGAATGCAGGAGGGGTGGTCGTGCCTCCTAGGCCTAATGTTCAGCAACAAATACAAATGGTGCATTATATAACAAACATCACAAATACAGCTATAAAGCTCTCAAATAGTCTCTATGTATTTGATAGCTTTAGCTTTACAGATTCCATAAAGCTTAGTGGTGGTGTGCGTCTAGAGTATTCTAACTACTGGATGCAAAATATACAAGACTATTGGCAAAAAACAAAAACTAATGGCAACACAACAGAATCTAGCGAATATCTTAACTTCAAGGACCACGCACAGAATCTAAGCTATGCCGCAGAAATCACACCAAGCTATCAATACAGCGATACAGGCAGCACTTATGCAAAGCTAGAGTTAGGCTTTATAAGCCCTAGTGCTTTTCAAATGATTAATGCCGATCCAAACTCAAGTATAAATAGTAGCAACAATGGCAGTCAATTAAAGAGAAATGAATCAAACGGCATTAAACCAGAGCAGTATATCACAGCTGAAATAGGCATGAAAGATGAGTTTGACTTTAGCTATATTTCTGCGACACTTTTTTATACGCACACATTTAATGAGATTTTTGTAAATAATATCAAGCATGGCACAGCCTATACATATAGCAATCTAGGACAGACACAAAGAGTGGGTGCAGAACTTAGCGCGCAACAAAGCTTTTTTGATACTTCATGGCTAAGACTAAGTGAAAGTATAGGCATGCTTTATACGAATATATTGCAAACAAATGTCGCAAACGCCCATTTGCAAGGCAACATGGTGCCTTATGTCCCATGGCTTAAAGCAACTCTCAATATAGAATCTGATATTTTACGCACAGAGACATTAAGCCTTACACTCTTTTTCAATAATACCTACATTTCACAATCACTTGATTCTACAAGTGGCACAAGTAGCACAGCGGGAAAAAGTCATATTATGAATAAGGGTGGCTATGTGCTGAGTGATTTAGGTGCTATGTTTAGCATTAAAGATTTAAAAATTAATGTCGGCGTGCGAAATCTTTTTAACTCTTGGTATGCTACCTATCAAAAATACCCATTCTATGCCCCAGCCCTTGGTAGAAACTACTATGCAGAATTGAGATATAATTTTTAGGTGGTTTTGGATAGGGGATTAAATATTGCAATGTAATGTGGTTTCTAGTTATAGATTTGGATTCCAGCGGTTGTTATTTGGGTGCAGTAGAGCATTTTTAGTTTTTGATCTGCAACTATGGGCAAAGAGACAATGCTTTCTTAATACAATGGATCTAAAATTTTACTTATCCCCTTTTTTTGTTTGGCCAGATGGCTAAGATCTATCTTTATGCATGATTCAACACTAACCTTTTTAAGTTATAATTCAAGCGATTTTATCACAAAAGGGAAATATGCAACCACTCACTAAAGACATCTTAACGCAGATAAACACCACAATATGTGGCGATGAGAGAAGCCTTGAAGTCCTGCAAAATAAGGGCATTGTAAAAGCCTACACAAAGGGATATAGAATCTACCCTGATAGCGATGAGTTACTAGGCTTTTTGTATGTTTTAAGCGGGAAAGTCCGCTTTTTTAGCGTATCAAGCAATGCTAAGGAAATCACCATTTTTACCATAAGCGAAAAAGAGTGCTGTATCATCTCTACAAGCTGTATTTTATCGCACATTAAGGCTGATGTGGTGCTTGAGTTTATGGAAGATTCTAGCGTGTTTATCCTGCCAAATAAGATTTTTGAGACACTTACGCACACAAATGAATCTATTATGCGTTTTAATCTCTCACTAGTCTCTAAACGCCTAAAACAAGCCTTTGACACGATTAATGATGTAACCTTTAAAAGTCTTAAAAATCGCGTAGTAAAATTTCTATTAAGCAATGCTAAAGATAACCGCGTAGAAGCAAGTCAAGAGAGTATAGCAAATAATATTGGCAGTGCTAGAGAAGCAGTTACAAGAGTGATAAAAGAGCTAAAAACACAAGGGCTAATTGAGACAAATCGCAATGAGATTGTGCTTAAAAATGGGATTTATGAGCTAGGCGAAGATATAGAATCTTAGCTTTTAAAGCAGGGCGGGATTTGTCCTTGCGAAAGGCTCTCTTACAAGCAATACAAGCACAGAGGGGCAAATCCGCAAAAACTTAATAGAATCTAACCTTATAGAATGTATTGTCAATCTCCCCGCAAAACTCTTTTTAAACACGCAGATTCCAGCGTGTCTGTGGTTTATCAAACGCAATAAATCCCATAACAACACGCTTTTTATTGACGCACGAAATCTAGGTGAGCTCATCAATCGTAAAAATAGGATTCTAACTCAAAGCGATATTGCTAAAATCACACAGACTTATCACAAATGGCAAAAGGCACAAGAGCAAAAAGATGGGGAATACAGCGATATTCTAGGCTTTTGTAAAAGTGTAAGCAAAGAAGAGATAGCAAATCTAGGCTATGTCCTCACACCCGGTCGCTATGTGGGCTTGGCAGAAGATGAAGAAGACTTTGATTTTGAAAGAGAATTTACACGCTTAAAAGCCGAGCTAGAATCTCAAATCAAAGAAGAGAGGATCTTAAGTGAAAAGATTCTAAACAATTTAGAGATTATAGGTGGGAAATGATTGTGAATCTAAAAGAACAGCATTGTGAAAATTTTCTACAATCTCTCCATAAAGAGCAATGGTAGGAAGTAAGGCTTGGGGAAGTTGCAGAAATCACCTCAAGCAAAAGAATTTTTTATAGCGAATATGTAGAATATGGAATCCCCTTTTATAGAAGTAAAGAAATTATAGAATTTAGCAAGGGCAATAATCCACAAAATGAATTATTTATTGATGAAAATAAATACAACGATATAGCAAATAAATTTGGAGTGCCACAAGCAAATGATATTCTGCTCACTTCAGTTGGGACTTTGGGGATTCCCTATCTTGTGCCAAAGGATAAAAAGTTTTATTTTAAAGATGGTAATCTAACTTGGTTTAAAAATTTTAAAAACATTATAAGCTTATTTTTGTTTTATTGGTTTAAATCCCCACAAGGAAAAGAAAAGTTAGATTCCATTGCTATTGGTAGCACTCAACAAGCTTTAACTATCGCAGCATTAAAAGCAGTCAATATACACCTTCCGCATACAGATATTATAAGAATACTGAACGAACAATTAAATGGCATTCAAAATAAGATTGAAAATAACACAAAGCAGATTCAGAATATCCAAGCAATGTGGGATATGCTATTAAAGGTAATATTTGCTTAGGTATTATTATGGTTTAAGGAATATAAAGGGATACTTTGCCTATGCTTTAGTCATGACAAGAAAAGTATAAAATGAAAAGACAAGATACTTCGTTACGCTCAGTATGACAAAGGAAAAAGGACTCAATATGACACGCATAGGGATTTTTCGTTTGCTACGCAAACTCAAAATGATAATGTTTTCTCTTGTCATAACTACGCCTTAGGTGAAGTATCTCAAAATATAGAATCTAAGCTAGAGATTTTGCCTTATAGTTTGGTAACTTATTGCATTTTAAACATAGAATCTAAGCAAGTTTATTAAAGCTTTATTTCCTTTAAGATTGTAGAATATAGGCTTTTATGCTTTGTGGATAAAGGGAGTATCAAGATGGAATGTAAGATACGCACAATGCTTTTATGTTTGTTAGTTTTTGGTGTGTTTGGAATCTTGCAAGCAAATGCAAATCATAATGAAAATGCTATGGCAAAGCAAGAAGTTGCGAATGTGAATATAGATGATGATTTAGATTCTATCTTTCTTAATAGTAAAAGCATTCAGCTTGGTGATAAGCCTGTGATGATAGTCTTTGGCAAAGATGATTGCTATCATTGTAGCATTTTGAGTGCAAGTTTAATCGGTAATGATGTGATACAAGGCTATATTACGCTAAATTTCTTGCCCTATTATATCAATCTAAGCGATAAGAAAAAGCACTCTATCCCCTATCTCAATCTCTCTGGGTTAAGCTCACTTGATACCGCACGACTCTATAAGTTAGAATCCCTGCCTTTAATCGTGTTTGTAAGCACTGATGGTAAAGAGATTATGCGTGTAGCTGGATTCCCCGGGGAGAAAAGGATAATACATTTATTAGAATTTATTTATAATGATATTTGGAAAAATTATAATAGCCCAAAAGAGCGTGTGGCTGGATTCTTAGAATATGAAGAGGATTTAGCAAAAGGTGCAAAATAAGATTCTATAAAATAGGGTAGGGCGACTAAAGTCTAAAAAGCGTTAAAGGTTTATTAAATACAAAAAAAGGATTGTTATGAATAAAGTTTTTAAGAAAAGTTTAAGTATGGCAATATTAGGTTTTTGCTGTGTTATGTCTGGCTGTAAAGATGGTAATATCTCAATTAGCGATGGAGAACAAAGCACAAAAGAGCTAGATACAAAGCTAGAAAATATCGATGTGGCTGGATATAAGGGACTAGAAGATATTATCAGCAATAATGTGCGTATAGAATCAGATTCTAAGCCTATTATGCTTATCTTTGGTGTGAATAATTGTAAATATTGCGAGATATTAAAACAAGATATGCGTGATAATCAAACATTACATGATCTTATAAAAGATAACTTTGTAACCTATTATGTAAATACGAGTTATAGCAAAACACATGAAGTAGCCTATATGCAAAAAAGTCTAAAAAGTGATGATTTAGCAAGATATTATGGTGCGGTGAAAACTCCACTTATTATATGGCTAGAGAGTGATGGGACTAGGATTCTAAAACTTGATGGATATGATGCTAATTATTTTAATGCCATGTTACAATTTGTAAAAAACAAAGGTTATGGTGATGAAAAAAATAGTGAAAAGCGTATGGCTATGTTTATAGAGCAATACACGCATGGCAAATTAAATTTTTAGGGTTAAACTTTTAGAGAATCTCTTTTGTAGTGAATTGTAAGTGGAGATATTATGGCAAAACTTTCTGTATTGTTTAAGGCACTTTTGAATAATCTTTTTGCGTCCATGCCCCTTAGCATTTTTCTCATGGTGCTTTATGCGGCTTGTATCGGTTGGGCTACTTTTGTAGAGAAAGAGTATGGCTCTATTGTCGCACATGATGTGATTTATGCGTCATGGTGGTTTGAGTTGCTTAATGCATGGCTTGGGCTTAGTCTATTTGGCTGTATGCTAAAGAGTGTGAAATATAATGGCTTTAAAGTCAGCGTGCATACTTTCCATTTTGCTTTGATTGTGATTATTATGGGGGCTGGTATTACTCGTTATTATGGCTTTGAGGGGAATATGGTGCTAGAAGATGGGGGAAGTAGTAGCTTTATAGAATCTAGGGATAACTTTTTAAATGTGCTTGTGAGTAATGATGTCGGGGAGAATGGCACACAAAGTGATATTTTGCCGCTCGATAGCTTTAAAAAGGGTTATGATATTTCACTTAGTCCTTATGTGAGATTCTCAAAATTTAGCTTAGATACAAAAGAAGCCTTTGATAAGCCTTTAAGTATTAAATCCGTTTCTATTATTAACTATTCTTTAAGCTCTCTTTTTGAACAAGCAAAAAATGAGAATAGAGAGATAGATCCCAAAGAGATTGATGCGAAAAAAAGAGAGAATCATTATCTAGCAAAGTTTGAAGTAACCTATGATGGTATTACTCACACTATGCTTTTGTCAAATCGCGGTGAAAGGGCAATTGCTCGTTTTGGCAATCGCTTTATTACGCTTTCATGGGGACCAAAATTTATACAACTTCCATTTGAATTAAAGCTTGATAAATTTGAAGTGATAAATTATCCGGGCTCACAAATGCCATCAAGCTTTGCTTCCTATGTGCGTGTGATTGATGAAACACATGGCGAATATCCATTTAAGATATTTATGAATAATGTGCTTGACTACAAGGGATATAGATTCTTCCAAAGTGAATATCGTGTAAAAAGAGATGAAGAGGGCAAGGAAATGCACGATGAAAATGGAATGCCGCTGTATGCAGCAACGATTCTTTCAGTCAATAATGACCCCGGAAAGATTCCAACATACATAGGCTATACACTCTTAATACTTGGGGCTTTATGGCTTTTATTTGACAATGACTCTCGCTTTAGAAAGTTAAGCAATTATGTAAAATCGCAAAAGGTATTAAGCATTGCTTTTCTTTTCTGCGGATTAGCCTTATTTCAACTAAGCACACCTTTATATGCAAATACAGAATCTAAAAATATAGAATCTGATACAAGCGAATTTTCACAAGAATTACCCCGCAAAAAATCTCTAGATAGTGTTAATAGTGAGAAAAAATCACATTTAGACAAGCAGCTAAGGGAAAAATATATACAAGCAAATGAAGATTTCATAGCACACATTGCAACAAGCAAAGAAAGTGCAGAAAAAATTGCCCCCATTTTTGCGGATATGAGCGATGAAGCTATAAGAGAGAGAATAGAGGGGCTTAAAAAAATCCCCAATAAGACTTTAAAGCGTTTTGCAAAGATACAGATACAAGGCTTTGATGGGCGTATTAAACTGCTTGATACCTATAGTGATGAGCTTATGCGAAAAGTTACAGGTAAAAAAGAGTTTAAAGGTTTAAAGCATAATCAGTTTTTGCTAGGGCTTATGACTATGCCAGAGGATATGGCAAAGCTAAGGTTAATCAAAGTAACAAATAAAGAAATACTTGATATTTTGGACGTTAGAGATAGCTATGTATCGTTTGAAGATTTGTTTCACAAAGATAGATTAAGCGATGTATATGCTTTTAGTATATCGCCTAATGCAGAGAGATTAGAGAAGTTTGAGAAAGCATACAAGCTTTATCATTTTGTAAATACGGCACTTAAAAAAAGAGATTCTGAACGCAATGAGTTTGATAAACAGGTCTTAAGATTACATGAGAAAATGGACTTGCTTATGCCATTTTCAATATGGTATTATTTGCGACTAATTCCAGCAGATGGCGACTCATGGATACCTTTTGGTAATCCAAATATGCTTGATATAACACAGATTCAGCAAAGCAATCCAGAAGATAGAAAAGAGCTAACACTGCTTGTTTATTTCTTAGAAGATTTTCGTTTGCAAACACGCGTAGGTGTTGCTTTAGGCGAATGGGAGAAGTTAAATGAAACACTTCTTTTTTACAATCGCTATCAAGCCCTTGTCGGTGGTAGCTTATATCTTAATCCTACACTTGTAGAATCTGAACTTTTTCTTAATAAAACAGATGTGTTTCCAGTATCACAATACTTTTATTTAACACTTGGTATGTTGTTATTTTTTATAGCTTTTATTGCGATTTTGAGTAATAAGCAGATTCCAAAATGGCTTGGCAAAACTTGCTATATCTTGCTTTTTTGTGTGTTTGTCGCACATACTTTAGGACTTATTTTGCGTTGGTATGTTGGCGGACATGCTCCATGGAGTAATGCTTATGAATCTATGCTTTATATCGCATGGGCTAGTGCTTTATCAGGTGTTATTATCTTGCGTAAGTCTTATTTTGCTATGTGTGGGGCTAGCTTTCTTGCGGGTATGGCTTTAATGGTAGCACATTGGGGCTTTATGGACCCACAAATTGGCAATCTTCAGCCCGTCTTACAATCATATTGGCTTAATATCCATGTTGCAGTAATTGTAGCAAGTTATGGTTTCTTAGGACTTTCTTTCATGCTTGGCATTACAAATCTTATCCTTTTTATCTTCCGTAATCAGCAGAAAAGACCACAAGTAGATTTTGCCATTCTTACCTTAAGTGCGATCAGTGAGATGAGTATGATTATTGGGATATTAATGCTTGTTGTTGGCACATTCCTAGGTGGTGTATGGGCGAATGAATCTTGGGGTAGATATTGGGGTTGGGATTCTAAAGAGACTTGGTCGCTTGTCTCTGTTGGCGTGTATGCGTGTGTGCTGCATGTGAGATTATTAAAACCGCTTTATTTGCCTTATATCTATAATGTCCTTGCAGTGCTTGCTTTCTCTAGCATTTTGATGACATATTTTGGGGTGAATTTCTATCTTGGCACAGGTATGCATGCTTACGCACAAGGCGAGGGCGATAGTGTAAATAGGCTTATTTTCATTTCATTGGCATTAATTTTTATATTAGTCGCTTTAGCTTTTATGAAAAGAAAATTGCTTCATACAAAAGAGACACATTAATAGACGATACACTAAAAAGGGTAGGGTATGATAGAAATTCTAGGGATAGCTTCTGATATTGCAGGGGGGAAGCTTGGCTCAGCAAAAGGTGTTGCGTTGCTATGTGAGTATATGAGAGAGAAGAATCTTGCTATTTTGCATGATAAAAATTATTTATCTTTAGATAGTAGTATAATCCCACCAGCAAAAAAAGATGACTATACAAAGCATATTAATGTATTGTATGATTTTTTTAAAGATAAAGTCGCTAAAAGGGCTGAAGAGATTATTTGTGAGAAGAATTTCCCATTTGTTATTAGCGGGGATCACTCAAGTGCATTGGCAGTAGCACAAGGCATTCAAAACGCATTGCCAGATGAGAGAATAGGCATAATTTGGATTGATGCACATGCGGATATTCACACGCCTTTTAGCACTTTTAGTGGTAACTTACATGGTATGCCTTTAGCCGCTCTCATAGGACATAAAGCCCCAAATAAAAACACACTCACACAAGCACAAGAAGAATCTTGGGAAAAGTTAATGAATATCTCAAAAGATTCTATACAACCAGAAAATATTGTGTATTGCGGTATTAGAAGCTTAGAGAAAGCAGAACAAGATGTTATAGATTCTAAAAATATATGTGTCTTTAGTGTGGAATCTTTACAAAAGGGCAGGGCAGATTGTATAGAAAAGATGAAAGAAGTCTTAACTCAAAGCACAAAGATTTATGTGAGTGTAGATATAGATGTGCTTGATTGCAGTGAGTTTCAAAGCACAGGTTGCAATGAGCTAAATGGGCTGTATATGCAAGAGCTAATCATGCTTACTAAAGATATTATAGAATCTTTTTCACACAAAATCATCGCCTTTGAGCTGAGTGAATTTAACCCAACCTTAGGCAACACAAAAGAACAAGACAAAGCCGCAGTATGCAACTTTTTACACGAAGTTGCAGAATCTTTAACAAATAATGTTGTATCGCAAAGATAGTATATGCATCTAGCATTGATGACATCACATAAATTTTATGACTCTGCAGAGAGTGTTAATAAAAAGATTGTGAAAGTATCTTTGAGTAAAATTTAGAAGTGCCTAAAAGGTATAACTGAATCAGACATTACAGAATCTGTAAAAATCACCAGCTTAAACTGCAAAAGAGATAATACTTTATTTCTCATTTTATCAAGTAAATTTCACCACAAAATCTACTTGCCGCAGACTAACAAGATTCTAAAACGCACAATTTAAATGATACTAAAAACTTTTTGCTACACTTCTAGGTTTATAAACACAACTTAAGGAAATGATATGGTAGAGCGATACGCAAGAGAAGAGATGAAAAAACTATGGGATATGAATGCCAAGTATTCCGCGTGGCTAGAAGTAGAAAAGGCGTTAGTGCGTGGCTGGAATAAGCTAGGGCTAATCCCAGATAGTGATTGTGAAAAGATATGCAAAAATGCGACATTTGACATCGCTAGGATTGATGAGATTGAAGCGGTTACCAAACACGACTTAATCGCCTTTACTACTTCTGTGGCGGAGAGCTTGGGCGAGGAGAGCCGCTGGGTGCATTATGGGATCACTTCTAGTGATTGCATAGATACCGCAGTGGCACTGCAAATGCGAGATAGCTTAAAGATTATTTTAGATGATATAAGACAAGTGAGAGAGGCGATAAAAACAAGGGCTTATCAGCATAAAGACACGCTAATGGTAGGGCGAAGCCACGGAATCCACGGAGAACCTATCACTTTTGGACTGGTTTTAGCGATTTGGTATGATGAGCTAGGGCGGCATTTAAAGGCGTTAGAATCCACGCTTGAAGTCATCTCTGTGGGACAACTCAGCGGGGCTATGGGCAATCTCGCTCATACGCCTATGCAGTTAGAAGAACTCGTCTGCAAAGAGTTAGGGCTAAAACCCGCCCCTGTGAGTAATCAAGTGATACAGAGAGATAGATATGCTAGGCTTATGAGCGATTTTGCCCTGCTTGCTAGTAGCTGTGAGAAAATCGCTGTGGAAGTGCGGCATTTGCAACGCACAGAAGTCTATGAAGCAGAAGAGTATTTTGAATCTGGGCAAAAGGGAAGCTCTGCTATGCCCCATAAGCGAAACCCGGTTTTAAGCGAAAACATCACAGGACTTTGCAGAATGATCCGAGCTTATGCAATGCCGGCGATGGAGAATGTAGCACTATGGCACGAGCGAGACATTAGCCATAGCAGCGTGGAGCGATTTATCTTGCCAGATAGCTTTATCACCACAGATTTTATGCTCATACGCTTAAAAGGGCTGCTTGAAAAGCTAGTGGTCTATCCTAAAAATATGATGAAAAATCTAAACCTTACAGGCGGGCTTGTGTTTTCACAACGCATTTTGCTTGAACTGCCTAAAAAGGGCGTATCTCGTGAAGATGCGTATAAAATCGTGCAAAGAAATGCGATGAAAGTTTGGGGCGATTTACAAAATGGCGAGAGTGCGTTAAACGATAAGGGCGAATCGCTTTATTTACAATATCTTTTAGCAGATAGCGAACTCGTGGGGCTTATCGGCATAGCGGCAATCCGCGAATGTTTTGAGTTTAGCTACTACACAAAAAATGTGGATTCTATATTCAAAAGGGTGTTTGGGTGAATAAGGGAAGTGATTTGCAGTGAGCAATTTAGCAAGTTAGATTCTGTTTTGAATGGTTTATTAGTTGTACTTAATGAGGGTAGTCAATGGTTACACAAGAAAATCTAAAAGAAGTATTAGAGATTCTAGGCTTTGAAAAGCTAGATTCTAAAAAGGCAAATATTTACACAAAGACCATAAACTTCTACATAATGCAAGTGGATTTTGCTAACCAAAAGCTTATTTACCCACAAGGGATAAAGATACACGACGCCACGACTTCAAATTTTTCTCACCCTGAAAACTTTGTCGTCTTTGAATGTGTGCATAGATTATTAGAAAAAGGCTATAAAGCAGAATCTTTAGAGCTAGAGCCAAAGTGGCAGAGCAAAAAGTGGCAAAGCCGATATTTTAGTGCGTGATAATAAAAACGCCCCCTATCTCATCATAGAGTGCAAAACCGCAGGGGAAAATAGCAAAAGCGAATTTAGCAAAGAATGGGAGAAAATGCAAAATAATGGCGGACAGCTTTTTAGCTATTTTCAGCAAGAAAAAGCTACAAAATTTTTGTGCCTTTACGCCAGCGATTTAGAAGCAGAATCTAAAAATATCAAATATCAAAATTACATTATCCAAGCCTTTGATAATGACGAATACTTGCAAGAAAACGATATAGAAAAATCCTATAAAAAAGCAAGTAATAACACTGAACTTTTTGCAGTATGGAAAGAAAGCTATGAATTGCAATTTTTCACGCAAGGCATTTTTGAAAATGATGTGAATGCTTATAAGATTCTAGAGACAACCCCCACTTTTTCTAAGCTAAAAGAGCTAAAAGAAGAGGGTAAATACCACGAGTTTGCTAAGATTTTACGCAAACATAATATTTCAGGCAAGGAAAATGCCTTCGATAAACTTGTAAATATCTTTTTATGTTAAAATTAAGATTCTAACGCTAGAATCACGCACTTTTTTAAAAAGGATAGTATCATGTTTAAATCACTCTATTTTCGTATGCGAATTATTCACATTCTAGGTATCATCATACTCGCAACCAATGCCTTGCTCTTTACTGAGAATCTCATAGGGCAAATTGTGCAATTTGTCATCGTGGTCGCACTTATCATGCACGATATTGATGAAAAGACTTGGGGTGTGAATATGACAAAAATCATTGCTAAGGAATTAAAATCTATCACACTGGCTTCAAAAGTCAAAATCAATACTTCATATAGCACAGAAAATGGCAAGATTCTCACACTTATTGATGACTTTAAGGCGCGCATACAAGCCGTAGTAGAAACCATACATGAAAAAGTCAAAAGTGGTCAAACAGATATCAACGGACTTGGTAATATCGCAGATTCTCTTAAAAGCCTCACACAAGATATGAATATTATCGTAGAATCTACAAACACAAAAGCAGATTCTACAAGCACGCTTTTGCAAACTTTTAACGAAGAAATTTTGCAAACCAAATCCGAGCAAGAATCGATGTTTACTGCTATGCAAGAAATTAGAGCACTCCTTAAAGATGTATATAATTTGGTAGAAAATATCTTTAGCCAAAATGCCAATCTCATCTCGCACTTTGAATCTCTAGAAAACAATACCAATACAATCATCAATATCGTTGAAACCGTGCGCTCGATTGCTGATCAAACAAATCTTTTAGCGCTTAATGCCGCTATTGAGGCCGCAAGAGCGGGAGAGCATGGAAGAGGCTTTGCCGTGGTAGCTGATGAAGTAAGAAAACTAGCAGAAAATACCCAACACAGCCTTGGTGAAATCGATAATAATGTCAAAGCAATGACTCAAGATGTCAATAAAAGCAAACAAGTCATCATAGAAAATAAAGAAAATGTAGAAAGTCTGCTCTCACGCACCAACGATGCAAACACCAAGATTGATACTTTTGAAAATATCTTTAATGAAAGCTTTGAAACTACCCAAAAGCTTATCGATCATAGCAATGTGATGAGCAAAGATCTCACAATCATAAACGAAGATATGAAAAAAATCCTAGATTTTGCCAAACATAATCTCACAACTTCTCAAAATGTGCATGGCATATCTTTATCTATCCAAAATAGCTTTGAGGAGCTCAAAAAAAGCGTAGAAAATCTCGCATAAACGAGCTTAAGTTTATGTGTACTACTTAGTCCCGGACACGCAAAAAGGAAAATTACACACCAGAAAATACAACCATTTCGCAAGATTATAGCAATATCAAAAACTACATAGAAAGTGGTAATTTACTACAAAACCCGCATTATAAAGACTATGCTAAAGCCTATGAAGCTTATTGTGATTTTAGAGGCTTTGAAAAAGAAGCATACGAACGCTTTTTAAACGGAAATTTAGAATCTAGCCTTGCTGCAACACCCCCTTTTAAAGAATACCGCGCCACCTTTATGCAAACAAGCGATTATAAAAAGCTAGTAGAATCCAAAGCTTATAAAGATTCTAAAGACAAAGACACCTTAACGCATAACGCCTTTGTAGCCTACGCAAAAGTAATAGAAAAGGATAAACTCCTTTATTTCTCTCTAAGTCTTAATCAAACGCCTCTTATCATCAAAGCCCCAAGCGATAACAAAGAGCAGAAAAGATTCTTAGGCTATGAATGGAGTAATCGCAAAGGCGATGAGGGCTTAAAAGAGCTGCATAGCCCCTACCTTAGCCCCCCTTTTTGAAAGGGATAATCCGCACAATACAAACAAACTAGCCCACCTTATCCGCCAAGCCTTTTTAGAAATCTCTAGCCCTATCCCGCAAGACTTAAGCCCCTATGCTTGTAAAGCAAGGCTTACAGATATGCTAGATTTTTCTAAAGTGGAGTTTAATAAAGCGATTTCTTTAAATCCCCTTGTCATGTTGAGCGGTAGCGAAGTATCTAGGGTAAATCCTTTTGAAAATTGTAAGTATGAGTTGGTGAAGCTTGGGGAAGTGTGTGAAGTTTTAATTGGTGGAACTCCAACAAGAAGCAATTACAGCTATTTTCAAGGCAGTAATTTATGGGTTTCAATAGCCGAAATGAACGGACAAGTCATTACCGATACAAAAGAAAAAATAAGTGATGAAGCTATTAAAAAATCAAATGTAAAACTTATCCCTAAAGACACAACGCTTTTAAGCTTTAAATTAAGCATAGGCAAGACTGCCATTGCTGGAAAAGATTTATACACAAATGAAGCGATAGCTGGACTTATACCAAAAGATAAGTTGAAAATTTTAGATAAATACTTGTTTTGGTTTTTTGAAAGCAAAATATTAAACCTAAATTCTCTTAGAGGCAATAACGCATTTGGGAAAAGCCTAAATATCACAATTTTAAAAGAACAAGTCCAAATCCCCCTCCCACCCCTAGAGATTCAAAAGCAAATCGTCAGCGAATGCGAAAAGGTAGAAGAGCAGTATAACACCATAAGAATGAGCATAGAAGAGTATCAAAAGCTCATCAAAGCCATTTTAGTAAAAACAGGAATCTGTGAAGAAGCAAGTATTAGTGGGGGGGGGGGGGGATAATGCTAGCAGCCTAGATTGGCAAAATATTGATACAACCATAGCTTTGATTCTAAAAGAACTTGAAAGTTTGCAATCAAAACTTGATTTTGCATTCTTAGAATCTTTAGCTTGTCGTATTGAATATAGCGAAGTATCCCATCAATCAATCGCACGAAGTGCCACCGAATCTCGCCCGCTTCGTGGTGCGGAAATCGTGGATAAAGGAGGCGCTACTGCCTCCGCACGATTGGAGCTAGAAGCGGAGGAGCGAGGCACTCCCCTTAACCCCGAAAAA
>NZ_FZMS01000084.1 GCF_900198365.1 Helicobacter bilis
ATATTTTTGCGTAATTCTATGGCTTGGGCTAGGCTTATATTTGGTTTAGATTCTAGCTTTTGTGTTTCTCGTATTAAAGTATTTGTGAGTTGATTATCAAGTCCTAAGCTTTCAATTGCATCATCTGTTACTTGTTTGTAGCCTTGCAGTAATGTAGCTTTAAAGTCTGTATCATTTAATGCGTTTTGTAAGTTATCAATGCTTGCATGTTTGCTTCTTGTTAGTGGCAGTAATTTTCTTGCTTTTGCAGCCTTTTTAACTCTTGCATAGAATCTAAAGAGTCATTAAGTCTTCGCACTCATGTCTTTAAAAAACCACATTTTAATATTTGCATATGCAAATATTTGGAGAAAAATCCAAATTTTAAGCTATAATGTCGATTTATGAAACATATTTGCAGATATATCATTGCATTAGTGTATCATAATGTAAAAGGGTGGCATGATCATTTACGCAAAATGCTTGTATAATACGTAATATAAATGATTGAGAGTAAAAATATTTTGGGGTAGAGAATGTATAAAAACATATATTACATAATAAAAAATTCATTTCGATATATGGGTGTAGGGATTTGGGGCAAAAAACATAGTTTTATACATTCACAAAGATTTAAAACCATAATAAAACAGCAACATATAAATATTATAGAATCTAAAACAGATTCTTTGCTTGATATGCAAAGCAGAGATTCTCTAAGAAATGGCAAAGTTTTGCAATCTAAGATAGTTTGTCATACTACGGCGTTAGTTGAAGTCTCTAACCTAGAATCTAGGCAAACTTTAGATTCTAAAAAAGATTTTTCGCCTACGGCTCAATATGACAAGGTTTTAGAATTTAAACAAAACCTAATCTCTAAACAGAATCTAGAATCTTGCAATTTTGCACCCCTACGCCCTGCACCCACCCATTTGGATAAGAATCTAGAATCTAAAAATTGTCATATTGAGCGAAGCGAAATATCTAGCCAAGATTCTAAAAGAGATTTTTCGCCCTCGCTCAAAATGACAAGCAAACAAAGTATTAAAGATGTGGAAACAAATGTAGCGGGTATAACACATAAAACCGCAAATATGAAAATTAAGGGTATAAAAACAAATAGAGATTTTTCGCCTTTTCCAAAGGTTGAAAATGACAAAATAATACAAACTGAAAATGTCGGCAAATGGGCATACATGCAAAAGCGTTGGTATTATGTCTATTATCGTGTATGTTTTATGCGAAGATGTCGGCAAATGGGCATACATGCAAAAGCGTTGGTATTATGTCTATTATCGTGTATGTTTTATGCGAAGATGTCGGCAAATGGCTTTAAGATTCAAGAACAAAGCTTGAATGCCACAGCTTTAAGCTCTGCCTATGTAGCGGGGGCTAGGGGTGCTGATGCAAGTTACTATAATCCTGCGAATATGGGCTTTAAAAACGATTGGGGGGAAAATAAGCATGAGTTTGAGTTTGCATTCTCACTCATTAATATCCCGGGCTTTAAATTTCAAGTGCCGACTACAAATCAAGGATTAAGTTCTATTACATATATGAAATATGGTGGTCTTGTGGGGCAAGTAAAGCCGTTGTTAGAAGCACTCGGACTATCCCTAATTCCCGGGCGAATTGAGTTACAGCACACAAAGCCAGACACCGCTATGGTGGATGGCTCAACCGGTGATACAAACTTTATGTTGCCAAAATTTTTCTATAAATCAAAAACTTATAATGGCTTTACCTTTGGGGCGAGTTTCATCGCCCCTAGTGGTTTAGCGATGAAGTGGAATGGCTTAGGCGGTGAGTTTCTACAAGATGTGTTTATATTCTTAATCGAGTTTGCCCCATCGATTAGCTACACTTATAGAGATAGAATCTCTGTGGGTTTTGCTCCACGCCTTTTATATGGTATGGGGAAGTTTAATAATATCGTATATGTGCCTTTAGGCACAGCTCAACAACAAGGGCACAATGGTAACGACGACAAATTGCCAGAAGAGATACAGCAGACAAATCCACAAGCAGGTAAAAACTGCACACCTTCATTTGACCCCAATATACTACAATCTCTACCTGATGGACTTATCCCACCTGATATGGCAGGTATGTTTGAAGGTCTTATTGATAATCCCGTGATTTTCCCCTTTTTAGGTCTGCCACCTAATGCAACGGAACTTGATGCCATTAAAGCTATGGTAGCCAAGATTCAAACCTGCCTTGTTGGCACAGCTCAAGTCGTGCAGAAAAGTGATGGGAGTGATATAGGCTTTGGCTATCGTGCGAGTGTGTCGGCTAGAGTGGGAGATGGCGGTATGTTCTCTGTGGTGTATAATAGCCCTGTTGCCATGCAGTTTAAAGGCAAGGTAAGTGCAGATACGATTATCGGTGGTCCAGTAGGCAGTGTGAGAATGGACGCCCCTTTATATCTCTATATAACTATGCCTGAGATTCTAACCATTGCATATAGCCATGACTGGGCATTTAAAAATAAGCATAAGTTACGATTAGAGGCGACTTATGAGCGGACATTTTGGAGTAGGGGTAGGAAGTTTGACACAGAGTTTGGCTGGAGCGAGGCAAAATTTACCGCAAGTCCGGGCAGTGTGCCAGAGAGCTTTAGTCAAGAGCAACTTAAGGGCATGGTAAATTTAGCTGATTTTAGTGCGGTAGCTATGGGGAATGGCTGGGTAGATACAAATACCTTTAGGGTTGGGGCGACTTATATCACAAAGCGTCTGCGACTTATGCTTTCAGCAGCGTATGATAAAGCCCCTGTGTCACAGACTGCCATAGGTATCCCTGATAGTAATGGCTATATGATAGGGCTTGGTGCGAAGTATAACTTCCGCGATTTTGATGTGGGTGCGTCTTTGAGTAATACCTTTAAAGATAGCTCAAGTAGCATTTATGCGAGTGGTGGTGTAGGACAGCTTAGGATTGCTACTTTTTCGTTGGGATATAGGTGGTAGTGCTTTGGCATTTTGTAAAAAAGATATGAAATATTGATGAAGTAGGCTATAATTAGCCTTTATTTTTCTAATGATTTAGGGGAATGCTATGAGTAGGAAGCTATTAAGCTTAGGCTATATTTATGAGATGATAGGCAGACATGAAGAGGCGTTAGCCTTTTTTGAACAAGTGCTTGAAAAAGATTCTAAAACCTTAAGCACAGAGTTGATAAAAGAAGCACATTTAGGCATAAAAGCAAATGAAATGGCATTAAAGTTTAAAAAAGATAAAAGCCTTATCACAAAGAATCTAGACATGAAACTCATGCAGGAAAAAATCGCTATATTTAAAGAGAATCCAAAAAATTTAACAGGGTGGTTTAGTCAATGGAATTAAAAGATGTTGTATTGCAAACGCTGAGTGAGATTGAAAATAGCGTTGATGAAAAGGGATTTAAAGATATAAGACTTGGTGTGAATACTGGTGAGACGGAGTTTTTACAGAGCTTTAAAGAGCGTATATTTGTGCTATTTGAGGGATTGAAACAAGGTGATTTATGGTTAGAGAGTGCTGAAGATACACAGAATCAAATACAAGCAAAGCTAGATCTTATACTAGGTTTCCTGCAGTTTCAATTAGCCTTACTTGATGCAAGACTTGAAGTGCTTGATAAAAGGAATTTTGAGGGAGAATGAGTTTTATTGTAGGTGCTTTATTTGCATGTTTTAGTGTTTGACTGCTGTTTTATTTAGCGTTAATTGTCTAGCTTGTGATTGTTGCTGAAGTTAGTTTTAGTGATATTTTTATTTAATTGGGATAGGGCGGTATATTTTCTATTAGATACTGCATTGACAGACTAAGAACCTAAGGATATAAACTTTGTTCATGTTGTAAGATTCTAATAACCCTAGAATCTTGCATGTATGTATCCCATAAAGCTTTACGCTCAATTGAGAGATTTTCACAATGTTTTTTATCTGGGGCTAGGGCATTTTTTGCTACTCTCTTTTCTGCTTGGGTGAGTTCTGGGATATACTTATAAAATCTCGCACAAGCACAACTTTTTGCTACAAAATCAACAAGCTGTGTGGGATATGAAAATACGCTTAATCGCTCTTCTTGTGGTCCCACTCTCACACCATTAGAATCTTGTATAAAAATCGTCCTATATGTGTAAATATAGGGTTTGCATATCTCTTCTTTTGGGGCGAGGGCTATCTCTAGAGATTGTGTATCCCATGTGAATTTCAATGTTTGAAATGGGGTTATTTTATCATATTGGGCTTGTAAATCGATACTTGTTGTCTGCATGTCTTTTAACACATAGCTATAATCTTTGATAATGTCAAAATGTGTGAAAATCTCTGTCTTTTTATCCGCTATTATCGCAAAAAAGGCTTCTTGTATGCTCATATACGGGTAGAAATAAGTATCTTTT
Organism: Helicobacter bilis; assembly: GCF_900198365.1. Lineage (GTDB taxonomy): Bacteria > Campylobacterota > Campylobacteria > Campylobacterales > Helicobacteraceae > Helicobacter_A > Helicobacter_A bilis_B. The sequence continues at coordinate 4,370 of NZ_FZMS01000084.1, forward strand.
ATCTTTGTCGCACTGCAATCTGGCAATATACACGAAAAAGATTCTAGAATCTGCATGATATCTTTATCATCTTTATATGTATGTCTTAGTCTTACAAAGGCTTTATCTATAATCTTTGCTTCTTTTATGCTGCTTTTTTTACCCTTATTTTGCCTTGTCAAATAGGCATTATAAAGGGCTGTAAAATCATTTATCTCTTTTGGAATCTCTTTTAAAGTTAGCGGATTAGAATCTAGCTTTTCAGTAGTATATGCTAAATCACTGCTAGTTTGCATGAAAATATTTGTATCTTTTTTATCGCTATCACAAGCTACAAAGAAAATGGATAGAGAAAAAAGTAAGAAATAAATACAAGGCATTACAAAGATTCTATTCGTATCATATAAGGCTTTTTGCTGACTTCTTTTAAGTTTTCTAGTGATTCTAAAGCTTTTTTTATCTGCACTTCAGAGCATGTATGTGTGGCAAGTAAAAGCAGGGCAGAATGTGTGTCAAGGTCTCTTGGCTTTCTTTGGATAAGCGATTGTATAGAAATATTATGTGTGGCTAACACTTCTGCGATATGTGCTAATACGCCGGGCTTATCATCGACTTGCAATCGCACATAGTAGCGACTTATAATCTTATCTTTTGGTAGTAGCACCATGTTTTGCTCTAAACTATGCTGAAAGTCTGCGACATAGCCTAACATAGGTGCGGTTTTACTACGCACGATCTCTATAATATCACTCACAACAGAGCTTGCCGTCTCACTCCCACCAGCACCCGCTCCATAATACACGCTTTCACCGACTTTATCACCTATCACACTGATTGCATTCATTGCACCATCAGTTTTTGCAAGCATAGAATCTTTTGGTATCATACATAGATGCACGCGTAATTCAAGCGCATTTTCCTGCTTTTTAGCAATGCCTAGCAGCTTCACACTATAATCATGCTCACATGCAAAGCGGATATCTTCAAGGCTAATATCTTCAATCCCTTCAACGATAATATCTTCCATTTTCGCATGGATACCATAGGCAAGTGAAGCAAGTATTAATAGCTTGTGTGCGCTATCACTGCCATTAATATCAAGTGTAGGATCGGCTTCTGCATAGCCTAGATTCTGCGCTTGTGTCAAAGCAGTAGCAAAGTCTGTGTTGTTATTACTCATTTGTGTTAGGATATAGTTGCTTGTGCCATTCATAATGCCACGGATACTTAAGATATGATTCGCACATAAGCCATCACGCAAAGCCTTAATAATAGGTATGCCACCGCACACGCTCGCCTCAAAACCAATGGAAGCTTCACTCCCTTTTAGCTCTAGCTCATGCCTATGATATGCTAGCATGGCTTTATTTGCAGTAACAAAGCCTTTTTTATTTGCTAAGGCTTTAAGGGCGATTTTATAAGGCAACTCCACACCGCCCATAAGCTCGACGATAATATCAATCTCTGGGTCATTCAGTGCGTCATCGATATTTGTGCTTAAGGGGATATTGACATTTTTATTGTGAATATTTCTTGCGATACCAATCTTTGGCAGTATTAATGCCCCTGTTCTTGCCTGTATGATATCTCTATTTTGCTGCAAAATCTCAATAACACTACTCCCCACAACCCCAACACCAATAATTGCTACATTTATAGTTTTCATAATATACCTTGAATGCTTTTCTTTTCAGTGCGATTATTATAACAGCAAAATGATGATTTGGGAAAAATTAGGTAAAATGAGATAGGATAAGCTTCCAAAATAGATTCTATACTATACTAATAGTTTTACTATGGGTCCGTAAAATCACATTCCACAAGCATTACTCATCTGGTGCAAAGAAGTCTTTGATTGTCTCATCCGTCATCTCAACCCCACGCATATATGTGTCATAATCTTTAATAGTGTGCCCTATGTCCAATACCCTAAAGCCTTTTAAAAACATTTCATAAGCAAGTACTTTTCCTGCCGGACCAAGCGCAAACAATAATACCTCATCCCCACTCACTTTATCATCAAGTTCTTTCCTTAGCCTATCAATATCTCTATATGCGTGTTTTGTGGGACCATAAATGTATTCAACTTGAGACCCTTCTAAAATATTGAATTTTATATTTACAAGGATTTTATCACCACAAACGAGCATTATTTTCTTATTACTAAAGATTTGTTTAAACATGTCGTAATGTTTCTGTGTCTCTTCCTTGCGGTTTGAGTCCCAAGCATATACTTGTGAAATACCACTACATGCATACTCTTTTCCGGGTATCGTGCGTTTCATAATAAGATTGTAATTTTCAACTACCCAAGAGTAATCGTATTCTAGCGCAATGTTGTTCGCATCTGGTGAGGGCGAATGAAAGTGTCCGCCACTAAGCCCTATTAGCAAATTATCATAATCAGATAAAATAATCTCTGATAACTTATCAGCTAATTCTTTATTGTATTCTTGGAAAGGAATGCCCCCCCCCCCCCATGATAATATACTCACCATCCCCAAAAAGAATAAACCTTTTTATCCGTTTTTACCATTTTTTTTTTGGTGTCTGAACTATTTTTTTTTCCGGGTGGTTTCATTATTTCAAAGTCTTTTTTTTTTTTATTTCGAGGTTTTGTTGCAAAATTATTCCT
>NZ_FZMS01000030.1 GCF_900198365.1 Helicobacter bilis
AGGCTTTGATTTTTACGACATGCAAAGTATAAAAAAATACCATGATTGCTACTTGCAAACAAAGATATTAAAGCCCCCAAGTAACTTTTTATTGTGCTTGTATGAAAAAGGTGAGTTTAGCCCAGATGAAGAAGCCTTAAAGTTTTTAGAAAACTATAAAAAAGGGCAAGAGAGGGCAAAGATAGTACAAGAGAGGGCAAAGATAGTACAAGAGAGGGCAAATGAGCTCTCAAATAAAGCTTTTATTGATTCTGTGCGTAAAAAGCTGGGATTAAAAGAGCAAGAGACAAAAAGGGCAATATATAAGTTTTTTTTGCTTTTTCTTCGTTCTTTGCTTTTGCTTCCTTTGTTTCATCTTTTGAGTATTTTTCACCATAGCTAATAAGGCGAATATATGCGATATGCCAAGATGCGATGTATTTTGCTTCAATAAGACTCTTTTTTGATTCTATGTCCTTTGTGTATTCTACTAGAATTTCTTTTGTATTCTCAAAATCCTTAAATGATAGCTCCTTTATTGAATCTAGCTTTGTTTTTATCTCTTGTATTTGTTCTTCATCTGCATTATTATTTAGTTTGTTTATCTCTTGCTCTATTTTTGCTAACTCTACAAAGTGGCGATAAAAGCTATCTTTTTTATAGCTTAAAATATCAAGCTGGGTGATATTGGCGCGTATCATATTTTGAGCGTTGCTAAAATTTCGGCGATGATGAAGCCCTATGTTTAGATAATTTTGCACAAAATTATCAAACTTTTCATCTGAAAGCATAAAGGGCAGAATAACTTTAAAATATTCTTCTTGGATTTGTTGAGACTTAAATTGCTTCTCTACACCACTGGTTTTATCTTTATCTGCACCATCTTTTGTAAGATAAGAAACAATAGCTTCTTTAAGCCTTTTTATATCACCTTTATCAAAATATGGCTCAATATAGAATCTATACCACATTTGCTTAGTTTGCTTGATAGATATTGAATATTTTTCCTTATTTTTTAATTTTTTGTAAATTTTAAATTCAATTTTTGGAATAAAATTTACAAAATTCTATCTAAATAGAATAGTTAAAACAATAAAAATGGAAAAATTTTACAATTTTGCTTTTATAAACATTGATAAATGTAGAATGTTTTCTTTTCAAAAACACAGAAAGCATTGTAGCGGTGGGGTCTTGTGTATGGAAAATATATTCCTTTGCATCACTTAATAAACGCACTAGAATTACGCTGTATTTTTAAAGAAAGGAGAATAAATGGCGGTTACCAAGAGTGGCTATTGTATTTGATAGTGAAAATAATGCTGCTCAAACACGGCAACGCATTACAACAAGTATGGAGCGTGTGTTAAGACACGGCAATATTGTGCTAAAAGCAGCCTTTGGATTTGCATCTAAGAGACTTCAGCAAACCTATCGTGAATATGGAATCACAAATTATAGTAGAAATGGAAGAATAGATACGCAAAAAAATATCGCAGATATGCGAATTTGCAAGTATGCAAAAGAGCATTACAGAGAGTTTGATTGCCTTGTGATAGTGAGTGATGATAATGACTTTACCCCTTTGCTTACTTTTTTGAAAGAAAGGGGCAAAAGAGTGATTGTATATGGGACAAAAAGAGTTGGGAGAATGCTTTTGTGTGAAAGTAATGAATATTATGAGTTAAGAAAGGTGTGCCAATGAAGATTCTTATTACAGGTGGGCTAGGATTTATAGGATTAAATCTCATTCAGTCGTTAGGAAGTGAGAATGAGATTGTGATTTTTGATAAAAAGAGTTTGGGTAGTGTGTGTGAGATGTATGGATATGGGAATACAAGGTTTTTACATAAATCGCATATAAGGGCGGCAAAAGGTGATATTTGTGATGAAAAGTTGCTCTTTAGCATTTTAAATGCGACAAAATTTGATTGCATTATTCATTTATGTGCTATCTCAAGTGTGGCTGAAGCAGAATCTAATAAAGATGAATGCAATAGGGTAAATGTCTATGGCAGTGAAGTGTTGCTTCAAACTTTGAGTAAATCTATATCAAAAAATGCAGGGATTATTTTTACAAGCAGTCGAGAAGTTTATGGTGATACAAAGGGGCAAATGGCAAATGAAAATGCAGTAATGAATCCCATCAATCAATATGGAAAAAGCAAGCTTAAATCACAGCAGATTGTAGAAAATTATGCAAAAACTAATCATAATCCTTGCATAATTTTTCAGCTTAGTAATGTCTATGGGGGCTACTTTAATAAGCCAAGTAGAGTGATACCAAAATTTAGTGCAAAGCTAATGGCTGGACAAGAGATTTGCGTTTATGGTGGAGATCAGATTCTAGACTTTGTGTATATCGGTGATGTAATTTCTTGTATTAAAAAAGCCATAGATGTATTATCTCATACAAAACTTTGTGAGCGTTTTATCTTATCAAGTGCTAAAGGTGTGAGATTAAAAGATCTTGTGTTATTGCTAGAAAATGAGTGGCAAACAAAGGCAAAGGTGTGTTATGAATCTAGACGAAATTTTGAAGTGGAAAATTTCATAGGAGATAATACAAAGGCAGTGAAGTTTTTTAATATGAGATTTAAAGATATTACACAGGGCTTAAGTCTTTATGTGAGGTTATGTCAAGCAAATAGATTAGTTTTAAAACACACACAAAAGGAGTTAGTATGCTAGATACAAAACTTAAGATTCTAAAAGTTATACACGGATTTCCGCCAGATTTTATGGCAGGAAGTGAAGTGTATTCTTTCACACTATGTAAAGAACTTGTAAAAGAAGGACATAAGGTATTTGTTTTTACACGGATTGAAAATGAGTTTGATGAGCCTTATACGATTTATGATGAAAGCTATGTGAATGGGGAGTTTGTAAGAGATTTTCATTTATTATCACAAGATAAGCATTTATCTATCCGCAGGGTAAATAAGAAAAAAGGATTACACATATAAGGATAAGTTTTATGATGAAGGGATTGAGAGTGCATTTAGGGAGTATTTGGAGCAAGTGGAGCCAGATATTGTGCATTTTGGGCATTTGGCTCATCTCTCAATAAACCTTGTAAAAATTGCAAAAGAGTATCAAAAGCCAGTCGTTTTTACTCTGCACGATTTTTGGCTTTATTGCGTGAAGGGGCAGCTTATAGATTCTAATCTTTTGCTATGTGATGGTCCTAGTGTAGAGAAATGCAAGGCTTGTTCGCCATACACCATTATGGAATCTGAAGTGAAGAAAGCCCTAGAAAATCTCAAAGAGATAAGAGAAAGCATAGATATGTTTATATCGCCCTCACACACGCTTAGGGATTATTTTATCAAAAACGGCATACAAGAAGATAGGATTATCTATCAAAAATATGGCTTTGATAAAGCAAGTATCACTTATAAAAAAAGGGTTTTTGGACTAAAAGATAAAATAAGGTTTGGATATATGGGGCGGATTATCCCAACTAAAGGCATAAAAATCTTATTAGAATCTTTTAGAATGCTTACTCAAAATCACCCAGAACAAAAGCTTAGAATCTATGGGAATATAGGTAGTAGTAAGCGATTTTTACAAGATAGCTTTGTGGAATTTATGGGTGGATACGATAATAAAGAGATCGATAGAATCTTGCAAGAGATTGATGTCTTAATTGTGCCTTCCATTTGGCTTGAAAACTCGCCGCTTGTGATACAAGAAGCATTTTTAGCGGGTGTAGCTGTTGTGAGTGCGGATATTGGCGGTATGTTTGAGTTAATTGATAAAGACAAGGGACTTTGCTTTAAAGCAAGAAGTGCAGAATCTCTAAAAAATGTGCTAGAAAAAATCATACAAAATCCCAGCATTTTAAATGCCCTGCCAGATAATAGGGATAGTGTAGATTCTATCCAGCAAGATTATCAAACAATATTTTCTATTTATACAAAACTTTTAAAGGAGACAAAATGAAACTACATAGAATAACAATTGACACAAATCCAGATACTTGCAACTTCAAATGCAAAATGTGTGATACACATGGTATCTATAATGAAGGCTACAAAAAAACTCGCCCTGATATGCCTTTGGAGTTATTAAATATTGCTTTAAAAGGGGCAAAAAATGCGGGAGTAAAAGAGATTATCCCAACGACAATGGGAGAGCCAACGCTGTATAAATATTTTGAAAATATTGTAGAGTTTTGCAAAGATAATGATATAAAGCTAAATCTTACAACAAATGGCTCACAACTTTTTAGCAAACGCTATGATGAAGCATATATCAAAGAAAATCTTTTAGCAGTTTTAAGTGATATTAAGATTTCGTTTAATAGCCTAGATTCTAAAGTCAATGAGTCTATTATGTATAAAAGCGATACAGAATCTACAATAAAGCGTATAGAGAGATTTTGCCTACTGCGAGATAGGCACAATAAAAATGTAAGTATTACCTTGCAAATGACTTTTATGCGAAGTAATTTGGATTCTATTATTCCCTTAATTGAATATGCGATTGCAAAAGGGATTAATCGCATTAAAGGGCATCAGCTTTGGATAACACACAAAGAGTTAGAATCTGAAGCCCTGCATACAGATGAAACTTATAAGAAAAAATGGAATGCCCTTGTAGAATCTCTTATGCCCTATGAAGATAAAATTAAGCTAGAAAACTTTATGCCATTTGGTGATGAAAGTATGGATTCTACTACACAAAAACAATGCCCTTTTTTAGGCAAAGAGCTATGGATAAATTATAAAGGCGATATAAGTGTATGTTGTGCGCCGGATAATTTAAGAAAAGAGCTTGGCGACTTTGGTAATATCAAAGATTCCACACTTTTGCAAGTTTTAGAATCTAAACAATATAAAAATCTTGTAGAAACATATCAAACAAAGGAGGTATGCAAACAATGCTTACTCAAAAAATAAATCTTAAAGATGTTTGCTTAAGTCTTTGTGAAACGCATCATATTTGCAATGGAGTGCCACTTTATAAAGAGCGGTATAAAAAGGTGTTAAGCTATCACAAGACAACTATATTTCAAGATGGGATCGCTCCTGTTTTTATAGAAAAAGATGGCAAGGAAGAAGCATTTTTCATAGATACACAAGGAAAAAATATATTTGAAAAAAGCTTTTTTAAAGCATTTGGATTCTATGAAGATTTAGCAGCAGTGAGTGATGAGAGTGGATTCTATCATATCAATGACAGCGGAGAAGAAGCATATAATAATCGCTTTGCTTGGTGTGGAAACTTTGTCAATGGAGCGTGTGTTGTTAGGGATAAAAGTGGTTTATATTTTCATATTGACGCACAAGGCAAGGCACTTTATGAGCATAGATTTAGCTATGTGGGAGATTTTGTTTATAACATAGCAGTAGCAATGCTAGAAAATGGCAAAGCAACACATATTTGTAAAGATGGCACATTTTTGCACGGAAAGCTATTTGAATCTTTAGGGCCTTATCATAAGGGTGTGGCAGTCGCTAAAGATAATCTTGGATATTTTCATATTGACAAAAACGGCAAGGCATTATATGCGGATAGATTTGCAAAATTAGAGCCTTTTTACAATGGCAGGGCATTTGCTACTACTTTGTGTGGGAAGCAATGTATTCTTAATGAAAAAGATTATTCTTTAGAGGTCTTAGAATCTAATTCAAATGGGTGGGTGCAGGGTTTAGGGTGCGAAAAATGGGATATAGAATCTAAACAAAATCTAGATTCTATAAAAGATATTTCGTGCTTACGCACTCAACATGACAAGAATATGGAATCTAATGAAATTAAAGATAAGACAAGCGTAGCATATCAAAGATATTTTTCAGAACTTGCTTTTAGCTTTATGTCATTACAGATATTGCGTAGTGTGTTTGAGCTTGGTATTTTGGAATCCTTGCAAAATAAAGATTTTAAAGCACAGAGTTATAGCCAGACTTTGCTTATAAATTGGCTTTTACAAAATGGGTTTATCTATAAAAACACACGATCTTGCTATATTCTCACGGCAAAAGGACAAGAAGCTTTAAGGCTTAAAAAGGTCTTTTTATATTGGCTTGATTTGCCCTATTTGGTAGCACACAAACTTCCGGAAAGTCTTAAAGAAAATAAAGAAAAATTTAGTAGTATTTTTAATGCAGGATATTTTGATATGTTGCATAAAGATTCTAAGCAGCAGGAGCTTTTTTCAGCTATGGCGCATTTTTATGCGAGTGATTATAGCGATTTTATGCCTATATTACATAATGAAGTCGTGTGTGATATAGGTTGCGGTAGTGGTGCTTTGCTAGATTCTATTGTGAAAAAATATCCAAATATACGCGCCATTTATGCGGATAAAACAGATTTGCGTATGAATAAAAGTGGTGTTTTTATAGAGATTGACTTTTTTATGCCATTTTCTATTCAAGCAGATGTGTTTATAATGAGTAGGATTTTGCACGATTATGATGATTGCAAGGCGATTAAGATTCTACAAAATATCGCAAATTCTATGACAAAAGAAAGCAGACTATATGTTATAGAATCTTTGCAAGATGAGAAAAAGCAAGACATTGAAGTTAAGGTTCATTTGCTTAATTTCTTAGGTGGAATGGAGCGGAGTTTGATGGAGTATGAAAATATTGTAAGTAAAAAGCCATTATATAACCCCAGCGTTATAAAAAACACTCCAAACGCCCAAAATACCGATACTCTAAACACTAAGCAAAAAAGCCTTTTTGCTTTTTGTGTATCCTTTTATGTATCCTTTTTTCATTACTACATAAAATTACAAGTAAAATAACACATACTCCAAAGATTTAACCCTTTAAAATACCATTCAATTATAACTTAGAATACAAACCTTTTTTATATGATTCTTGCATTAAGTTTATAAGTTACATTTTCACTTTACAAAGTGTTACAAACTAAGCAATACAAAATTACAAATTAATTAAAGCTTTGATACAAATTAAAATTACACACAATACAAAAACATTAAAGACTAGATACAAACTTAATAAAACATACAATACAAACATTACTAACAAACAAAAGATTAAAAGATACATTAAAAACATAAAAAGGTATTAAAAACATGACTTGTATTTAGATTATGATTAGCTTGTAATAAATGTATGATTGAGTTATGCAAGTAGTGTTAAAGTATGTTTGCTTTGTTTTCAGTTTGTTAAAAGCCTTTGTAAGTCTTAAGCATTGTTTGCAAGTGTGTTAATGTTTTGCTTTGTATTGCATTGCAATTACTTTATAAGCCTTTGCATGTGTTAAGCATTAATATTATATACTAGCATACACATTACACACATACTAACATTAATGTTTATGCGTGAGCCGCACATAAAAGCATACAAATACATTTAAGCATACACTAGCACACAATAAAAGCAAGTTGCAAAGCTTTAAAACCCTTGCGTTAACTCCCTCTGATTGTATTCATAATCGATAAAGCATTACTAAAAAAGCCGCCAGTATCTTTACTCTCTGTAATCTCAGTTTCTTTAACCTTCCATTTTCCCGTTTTATCGTCGTATTCATGCTTATGTGTAAATTCTATTTTCATCTGTTGTAAAGATTGTAATTCTTTTTGATAGTTATTAATATTATTTTGATACTCATTTATTGCTTGTGTGTCATTAGGATTATATTTTTTAGCATTTTTAAGCCTTGTTTGCTCTGCACTTATAAAGGCTTCACGCGATGTTATATCATCTTGTATAGCTTTAAATTTATCTTGTAATTCACTATGCTTTGTCGCTTCATCTGTTTTATCAGTTATACCAATCATTGCTAATAAATCGTTTATACTATTTTTAGTCCCTTTTACGCCCCCGCTTACACTATTAATTACACTTGATATTGTGTTATATGTACCCCTTGTGTCTTGTATTAAAGCAGGTATATTATTAATTACCTCTTTTATAGAATTTTGATTAATATTAGCCCCTAGCCATAAATCTGCTACTTTTAACATAGCTTTATATGAAGTATCGCTCCTTAAATCATTAAAACCGCCTCCTATGCCTTCAATCGCATTACTTAAGCCCTTATTTACTCCACTAGCAGAATCTACAAAAAAAGCCTCCATTTGATTCTGTGTTTTTTGCCACTTTTTGCCTAGCTCAGTCATCTTATTAATATTTTCACTACTTGCTACATCTTGCAAAGCATTATTAAAAGCTTTGCTAACATTAGGTAATTCACTACTTAAAGCCCTTAATTGATTTACACTTAATCCCCCGCTTAGATTCTGTATAGCTTCATGGAATATATCATTAAATGAATCATCAAACATACTATCCCTTGATTTATCTAGCAGGGTTTGTAATTGTGTTTGCCAGTCCATTTTTACCCAATCATTCTGGTTTATTCCAAGTTGAGCCAAATCTGTGCTAGTGTTTATGCTTGTTTTATTGTCTTGTATATGTGCGATTATGTTATATAAATCATCTTTATTTCCAGTGATTGACTCACTCATATTTTGCACGGCTTGTAAGCTTCTGCCGCCAAAGTTTTTAATCCCAGTTGCTTTTGCTTTGTGTTGATTATTTATATAACCTTTGCCAAAATTAGCAATTCCAGCCCCTATACCCCCAGCACTAGCAAGTCCAGCCATACCTACAAATGAGACCATTTTCATTTTACTATATATCGTGTCTAAATATTTTTTAGTTTGTTGCAACTTATTATTAAAATTATTAAGGCTTTTATTTGCTTTATTAAAATTTACCATATGTGCCTGTAATGCCATAAACTTAACACTAGATTCTGCTTCTTTAAGGCTTTTAATAGTCTCCCTTAGCATTTTAGTAGAGTTACTGCCCTTTTCAAACTTATTTAACTCTTTATTCATACTGCGTAAAGCTTGTAACCCTTTGTTAATATTTGCTAATTGTTTCTCAAATACTACACTAGCCATTTTAATCCCTTGTTTTATTTATATTATGTGTTATTATAGCCAATTGCTTTATATTGCAATCACTTTATAAGCCTTTGCATGTATATTAATGCTTATGCGTGTTTAGCATTGTTTGCTAAGAGCCAAGCATAAAAGCACATGTAAGCCTTTGTAAATACATGTAAGCCTTATAACCTCATCATATAATAACCTTTGCTTAATGATGAGGTTAGCAAAAACACATAACATGTAACACATAAACCTTTAAACCTTTGCTTATTCTGTATAATACCCTTATTTTAAACATTCCAAAATATCAAATATAAAGGCAATCATAAAAATGAGTAGAAAAATAAGCATACCATATAAAGACATCATTCCAAAGTATCAAACAGGGTATTATTCAATATCACAATTAGCTAAAGAATATAACATTTCAAAAAGCACATTAAGCAAGTATATTAAAGAAAATAATGTAAGAATTAACGAACGGGCACAAGAGGCTACAAACGCCTTAAATGAGGGCTTTTCAACGCTTGAAAAAATAATTAACGAACGGGATTTAAAAATTAATGAACGCCCAAAAGAAACACAAAATAACGATTTAATAGAATGCAAAAATATTAATACTTTAATTGTCAGTGAAGTTATAGAGATAGTCAAACAAAAAAACCCTTATTTTGCGTATATATTCCAAGATTTAAGCAATAAGGTATTAAAAATAAGTAGTGATTTATTAGATAGTGGCATAACAAATACAAAAGATTTAAAAAATATTACTTCAGCAATGAAAGACATTAACGATACATTGCAAGTTATACCAAAACCCCCAGCATTAGCACAGCAAATAAACATTAATAAAGAAAACAATAACATTAACAATAATAAAGAATTTGTAAAAACGATTGAAGTAGAGATTATAAGCAATGAAAACTAGAATATATAAAGCTTTAAAGCCTTGTTTATATTGCTTTATAAGCCTTTGCATTGTTTTATATTACCTTGCTTTAATGCTTTGCTTTGTGTTATTGTGTGTGTAGCTTTATAGCTTTGTATTGCATTGCAATTACTTTATAAGCCTTTGCATGTGTTAATCTTTAAGTATTGCATACTAGCATATACATTACATAAGCACATATAAGCATATACATACACATAACATACACTAGCACACAATAAACCCTTAAAAGTCTATTATTACACTATTGGTATTTAATGCCTTATTGTTAGCTTTGTCTTGTGATATTTCACTACTTAACAATAAATCATTACTTGTAATACTATCATTAAGGATTAATTCAGTTTCTAGCGTGTTAATTTCATTGCTTACTAGCATAACATCATTACTTGCTTGTATTGTAGCGTTATTGTCTTGTAAGTCGTTATTAGCGTTATCAGTGCTTGAAACTTCATTAAACACATCATTACTTGCTAACTTGTTAATATTATTGCTTAATTTATCATGCCTTTTAATATTAAGCAAGTTTTGTATATTGCTATAAAAGGCTTTACCCGCATAATCAAGTAAAGTATTATTAGACTTTGCAAAGTTATCGATATGCTTCAATATCATAAGCATATCATATAAGGCTTTTTTGCTTTGTTTATGCTTTATATCATAATCCATATTATAAAACCCTGCCAACTTGCTTTTATACTTATAGAATGCTTGTCTAGTGATATTATATTTTATGCAAATATTGCTTACACTATCAATACAAGCTACATAATCAATTAAAGCATTAGCAAGTATGTTATTATTGTTATTATTGTTAGCTTTGTTATTAGCTTTATTGCTTGTCTTATTGCTTACCTTGCCTTTTGCCTTACTTTGTGTCTTATAAGCATTTGTATTAAAGCCTTTGTTTGTGTTATTGTTTGTATCAATCATTACATGCCCCCTTATGCTTTTAATAAGTCATTATATTTATACTCGTTTTTTAAGTGATGTGTATTTATGCAAAAATCACAATTACTTAAATGATTAGATAGCTTACTATGTTTTGTATAGTCGCATGTATCACAATCTACACAATCTACACAATCTACACAATCTACACAATCAAAGCAATTACTGCAAGTTTCACACATAATACAATCATTACAATAAGAGCATTCTGCACACTTTATACAATCAGTGCATGTGTAGCACTCATTACAATTAGTGCAATACTCACATGAGCTACAAGCCCCGCATTCCTTACAATTTATGCAATAATCACAACCTACACACATAATACAATCATTACAATTAATGCAACCCTTGCAATTAACACACGCCCTGCAATCCTTACAATTCACACAATTTACACAATCAAAGCAATTAATTAACCCTTTGCTATATTCAGAGGCTTCATTTTCAGTATATGCCTCTGCATTCCATTTGTTATTATTACTATCTATATAATACCCATTCTCTAGTTTTAATTCCATAATCAAACCTTTAATAAAAAATCAATCAAATAAAAAACATTTAAAACCTTAACCCTTAATCCTTAGCTAACAAATCAATATTACATAACATAGCATTACATAACATTACATGATTTATAACTAATAAGCCTTATAACCCCATCA
>NZ_FZMS01000110.1 GCF_900198365.1 Helicobacter bilis
TGTTCAATTAGAAGATTGCAAGGATTTTAGTGCAAACAAAGATTCAAATACACAAACTTTCAATCAAGGGTTTTCTATAATGCTAGACCACCCCTACACTCTAACATAAAGGATACCTATGTCTTATCTACAACCGAGTATAGATTCTCTCTACCCCAACACAGCAGGGATTAAAATAGGCTTACCAAACTCTAGCAACAAAGGATTTGATATAAAAGCTGGAATAACTCTAGGATTAGATGGGATTAGCATTACACTGGATTATTAAAACAAAACTATTTAGAAAAATCCTTCTCTTAAATAAAACTAAAAGTTGTTTCTTAACTCTTAAATTACATTATTTCTTGATGTTATATTTCTTAAATCCATATTTCTTAATGCTATATTTCTTAATTTCACAAAGGGTTATTATGCAATCTTATCTCTCACTCTCCATCTTTTCAAATCTAAAAAAACATTATTCTAGTCAAGACACAAAAGAATCTCAACCATCTCTCAATCTTACACTTACTCAAGCAACTATTAAAGAAAGTCTAGAAACTCCATTAAGTATAGAATGCAATGGTTTTATAGAATCTATGCAAAAAAACCTTTTATTAGAAGTAAATTCCCATAATTCAAATATCTCTTTGCAGCCAAAAGACTTTCTTAATTGTTTAGCCACTCTCAATATTTCTCATTCCCCTCACAATAAGGATAGTAAGATAATTTATTTTGATCGTTCTTACTCAAATATGCAAACCACAACCTATAAAGGCATTATCACGCATTTGCAATACCTTGGTTCTTTTCAACAAAATACCACAAATACACTTACCTATAGACATAATTTTACCCTTACATTGCAATCACCACTTCTTCGCTTATCACTCAATACTGCTTATAGAATCTATACTGATATAACACCAATAGAAGTTATCAAACACACCTTAAAATTTTATGAAGGATACTTAGAAAAAACTCTTGATTTTTCTCAAATCATTCAAACATATAATACGAAAGAAATTATTTCTCAATATAATGAATCTGATCTAGATTTTATAACTAGAATAGCTCATAACCATGGTATTTACTTTTATGAAGATGCAAATACTATTTATTTTTGTGATAGTTTGACAACAAAACCTACAAAAAATATTGCTTACAATCCTCATGCAGTTGCTAATACACTTCAAGAAGAATGTATCCATAACTTTTCTAAAGAAGAAAACTTACATAGCAATTTATTTACTTATTCAAGTCATAATGCAAATGCTCCAATTGATATATTTTCTTCTCAGATTTATACATATCAAGATGAAGAAACAGGGCAACTAGATAATACATTGACTTCTTTTACACATACTTATGATAGCAGCTCTTCTTTTACACAATCTATTGATACAAGAAAGCCACTGCATCTCAAAGCAAAAAGATTGCAAATGCTTGATACAACCCTAAAGGCACAAAGCAATATTTATCATTTAGGTCTAGCAGACTTTCTGCAAATAGATTATGAAAAATATAAATATGCAAATAATGATAACACTCTGCTTAATAAACATAAAGAGTTTATTGTTGTGGCCATAGAACAAACACTCATAGATAATGCACTTTTAACACAATACAGCACAACACAAGGAGATGTCGCTCACACAACAATAAGTAACTCTCATGACAATGAATCTATAATATTATCATCTAAAAATCAAAATGGCTTTATGCGATCTTATAGCAACACTTTAAAGCTTATGCCTTCTCATATGCTTTATGTCCCAAATACTAAAGCTAAACCAAAAGCACCATTGCATACACAAGGTATTGTAATAGGAGAAGGTTATCTAAGAGCACCAACACAAGAACAAGCAAATCAAACGATTTTGCAAGAACACAACACAATCTATACAGATGAATATGGTCGAGTAAAAGTGAGAATGAATATCTATGCAAATCAAGAAAAAAGAGATAATGCCCTCTTAGAAAGAATCCAAAAAGATAAACATTATTTACAAGATAATCCAAACACTACCAATGAGAGTAATAGCACAAACCAAACACGCACTAATCAAGAGAACAACACATATAAAATGAGATATTCATATACTTCATTCCTTAGAGTAGCATCTCCTATTGCAAGCAACTCTTCTGGCTTCTATCATACTCCAAGAATTGGAGATGAAGTCATAATCTCTTTCTTAGATAATGATATAGATAAGCCATTTATATCTGGAAGTTTATATAATACAACCAATCCTAGCCTAATACATAATCCCCTAGATTCCCATAAGACTTCTTTATCAAGTAGAACAATAAACTTAACAAATATAAGAAACTCATCAGATTCACTAAACCAAGCAGATTCATCACAAACAGAGCATTCAAACACAGCAAATATCATTGAACAAGGTTATAATGAACTTACCCTATCAAATATAAAAGATAATGAAGAAATCTATATAAGAGCACAAAAAGACTATAGAGAATCTATAAACAATAATTTCTCTCAAACCATACAAAACAATAAAGATTCTAAAGTAGAGGGAAGCTATACAGAATCTATTACTAAATATCATAAACAAGAAATATTAGGTTTAAAAGATGTAAGAGTTGGAGCAGAATATCTTACCAATGTAGCACTCTCTAAAGATACCATAGTAGGATTATCTCATACTCTAAATGTAGGTGTAGATAATAAATTAAGAGTAGCTAAGGATAGTAGTGA
>NZ_FZMS01000008.1 GCF_900198365.1 Helicobacter bilis
TAAACTTCTTTCCCTCAATCTCCCTAGCAAGATCTTTTGTGCTTTTTAGATCTACTTTGCCACTGCCAAGTATTGGAATCTTATCTACAATAAAATATTCGCTTGGTTTTTTAAGCGGGATAATATCAGACTTTTTAATGCTATCAATCGCTATGGCACAATACTCTTGCGGTGATTCTATAAGTAATACTACTTTTTCACCTTTTTTACTATCTTCGAGTGCTACTGCACAAAACTTTACTTCGCTTGAAATCTCTTTAAGTTTAAAGACTTTTGCGATCTCTTCTTCAACACTTGATAGGCTAATCATTTCACCGCCGATTTTTGCAAAGCGAGAGTATCTATCTGTAATATGTAAGAAGCCATCAGAATCTAGATAGCCTTTATCTCCGCTTTTATACCAGCGGATTCCATGTAAATCAATAATCACTTCATTTGTTTTTTCTTCATCATTGAGATAGCCTACCATGATTTGATGTCCGCCTATAAGGATTAGTCCATGCTCTCCTAATGGCAGCTCTTCTAGCGTGTCATAATCTACGATTCTAATGGCAGTCCCAGGAAGTGGCATACCTACACTGCCCTCTTTATTTGCTCTGTGAATCTGCCAGAATGTAACATCAAACTCATCAGGCAGATTCACACTTGCAACAGGTGTAGTTTCAGTCGCACCATAGCCTTCATAGATTGGCTTATTAAACTTCATTGTATAGGCTTCACGCACTTCTTTTTTTAGCTTTTCAGCTCCAGCCACAGTTAAGCGAATGCTATCAAACATCACTCTATCTATCTTTGGATTTCTAGCATAGATTCCAAGCAGGGTAGAGGTCGCACACATGATTGTTACATTATTTTGTGCTATTGCCCTTGCGATACCTAATGCGTCTGTTGGGTCAGCATGTGAGATAACAAGCATATTTTCAATAAGTGGCATAAGCGTTGTAACGGTTAGTCCAAAAGCATGGAATGGTGGCAA
The DNA here is from genome assembly GCF_900198365.1 of Helicobacter bilis. Classification (GTDB taxonomy): domain Bacteria; phylum Campylobacterota; class Campylobacteria; order Campylobacterales; family Helicobacteraceae; genus Helicobacter_A; species Helicobacter_A bilis_B. The sequence continues at coordinate 977 of NZ_FZMS01000008.1, forward strand.
GGAAGACAGCATAGTCTCATCATTTCTTGCGTGGATTACATCAGCGATTTGTGCGATATTACTCATAATGTTTAAATGGCTAAGCATAACGCCCTTTGGCACGCCCTCACTCCCGCTACTAAAGAGAATGGCACATACAGAATCTATCTTGCTTTCCTTTGCAAATAGTAGCTTTAAAAGCCAAGTGGGTGCAAGTGTGATAAAAGAAATATTCAGGATAAAAGCAGCCTTTTGCTTACGAATCTGTGCGACAATATCTTCCATAAAATGCAGAGTAACACCGCTAAAATCAATCTCTATGCCTTTATCTTTTAGCCTTTCTAAAAACTTTTTTGAAGTATAGATATGTGAGATATTAGCAGAATCTATCGCACTTTGAATAGCATTTGGTCCAGCAGTAAAGTTAAGATTGACAACGATTTTTCCAGCCATCATGCTTGAGAAATTACACAGCACACTTGCTAAAGAAGCAGGCAGCATAATGCCTATACAATCATTTGGAAGAGAGCAGCTATTTGTCTTTTTTGGTAGTGGCTTATAGCTTAACTCTTTCATATCTTGGCTAAGCATAACACAAAGTGTAAGTAATTTACGATAAGACATGCTGCCTGTTTGTGTATCAATGATGGCAATATCACTTCCACCGCGTTTGCAAGATTCTATAAATGCGGCAGGGATAGTTGGCGAGTTTTGACACTGATGTTCCCATGCTTTAAAACTCATCTCAAATACTTTTGCCTTAATCTTTTCTTTTTGTGTATGAAGTGGCAGGGGCATACCAAAGGCAATGCTTACACTTCTTTTTGTAAAGCTTTTTTTACGCTCTCTAAACTGCTCATTGCTACGGCTAAAGATACTGCCCCACATACCGCGAATGTAAAAAGGCAGAACAACAGCAAGATTCTCATCAACACCTTGTGCGATTTTCTCAAATCCGCTTTTAAACTCATTTAAATGTCCATGCCGACTAATCACACCTTCGGGAAATAAGCATACAATATCCCCATTGCTTAATCTCTTTTGAATCTGCTCTATTGCCCCACGACTTCCCAAGCTAGATACAGGTATTACACCAAAGAAATCAAGGAAAAACTTAATATACCAACGAGAATAAATACTTCTCTCCATTACAAAATACACTTTCTTAGGCACAGCCATCTGCACGATAGCCCAGTCGATAAATGAGATATGATTCCCAAGCAGCAATACACCGCCTTTTTGCGGGATATTATTAAAGCCCTCTACAACGAGTCTGTATCTCTGCAATATTGCCATGCTAACTAAGATTCTAACAAGTGAGAAAGGCAAAAGCTTAATCATGTATAAAGTGGCAACTATTCCAAGCAATGCACTCACATAGAAAAGCCACTCAACGGGCATATTCTGCATACCAAATAAAGTAGCGACAAATAGGGCTAAAAGCATGCCGATATTTTGCACAAAGTTATTCCCAGCAAGGATTGTCCCCAACTCTTTATCATTGCTATAAAATTGCATTAATGCATTTAATGGCACAACATATAATGCCCCACCTAAGCCAAATAGAAAGAAAAGAATTGAAATGCTAAACAATGAGTTAAAAACGCCAAACAATAAAAGGGCAATAGACATGATACACGCACCAAGCGGTATGAGACCTGTCTCAATATAGTTTTTAGAATAGCGACCAGCAATGATTGAGCCTACAATAATGCCAAGCCCAGTGTAAGCAATAAGCATATTGACAATATCTGTATCCATAATGTGCAATACATTTTTCGCATATACAGGAAAGATATTAACAAGCAGTTGTGAGATAGTCCAAAATACTGCTATAAAAAGCACAGATAGGTAAATCATTCTATGCTTTTTCATAACAGCTAGATTCTCTTTTAAAAGCTCACCTTTTAGATATTTGTCTTTATTGAATGAAATATTAGAATCTTGTCGTATCGTTGGTAGTCTAAAGCTTAGTAAAAATTCCAAACATGCAAAGAAGCAAAGCAGTATCGCTAAAAACACCATATCTTTTATAATGAGTGAGGGATCTGTAAGTCCATCTGTATAGAATCTCTCAAAAAGTGCTGAAAAAAATATCATACCACCAAGCATTGCAATAATCGCAGTTGCTTGTATAATGCCATTTCCCCATGTAAGATTCTCTTTGCCTACAAGCTCTTTTATATACCCATACTTTGCAGGAGAATAGATCGCTGCTTGCATACCCATAAGCAGCGTCATATAAAATGCACCCCAAAAAAAGCCTATGGAGTAAAAAAACATGAGAATAAATAAAAGAATGATATTAACAAAAGCCCCAATCTTTAGAATCTTATTTTTTGAAAATCTATCACTAAGAAAACCAGCAGGGGAGAAAAGCAGGACAAAAGGCAGAATCACAAGTGCATTTGCAATGGAGTTATAAAATAAATGTTCGCCCTCACTAAATGACTTATAGATAATGCTTAGCATTAGCACCTTATGCCCTAAATCAATAAAGGCATTGATAAATGCTACAATGATAAATGGAGTAAAACCTTTGATTTTATAAATCTTATTCATATATATCCTTATATTTATGCTGAAACTCTTATTGTATAAGACTTGGGATTCTAGCAGAAGTTTTGTATTAAAGTAGAAATTGCGGTTTGTTTTAGAGTGGTGGATTTAGATATCTTAATACAACAAAGCTATGTACTATCAATTAAAAGACTTTTTCTTATATTTTAGATTCTCGCAGCCTACCGAACTAAGATTGTATTATTTATTAACAATTTGTATATTTTGTAAAGGGATATAGCCTTCTATAAAAGTTTCTTTATTGATAGCGTAGCGGACATGAGCCCATGATTTTTTGGTGTCTATAACCTGCATTTTGATACCATCTTTATTAATGGCGATTATCTTTGATTGTGTGTTTGATGAGTGGTATATTTTTGCTTGTTTTGTGGTTGGTATCGCCCATTGTTTTTTATCCTTTTGTGCGATTTGTATGCTTTTCACATCATAGGGATTGTTGGTATTGTAGAGTTTAATGTTTGTTGGGGAGTTTAGATTTGCTGAAAATGCGTTTGGTAACTCATGCGTGTGAATCTGTCTATATGGGACATAATCTACATTATCAATTTTATTCACTTCTATTGTGCTACGATTTTGTGGGCTACTTGGCTTTTGTTTTGGTTCTGTCTGTGCGATCGATTTTGTGTCTTCAAACTCTATGTTTGCATAGGTGCTAATGCGATTTAGATTTTCCGATAGAGTATTGTGGATAAAATCGACATTTGAGCTTTGCTTGATTTTTTCTAGCTCTTCTTTCATACGCACTTTTTCATCAATTTCATCATTGTTTTGTGGATTTTCTACTTGGGTAATAGTAACTACATGCTGTTGGTATTGAGTGAGAGAATCAAAAACAAAATAATATACTAAAAAACACGCACATATAATACCAAGTGGTAAAGCATATAATTTCGCATAGAATTTTAGTTTCATAGAATCTACTTTATGATAACTTGCTTTTGCCCTGTCTGTATATGTCCAATGACACTAGCTTGCATACTTTGTGCTAACTTTTGCGCGTTTTCCTTTGGCACGATAACTACCATGCCAACGCCCATATTAAATACACGCCATGCCTCTTCTTTATCAACATAGGGCAGGAAAAACTGATAAATTTCTGGAATCTCTATGGCACTTTCACTAATAATAGCCTGTGTATTTTCTGGCAAAATGCGGATAAGATTCTCTTTAATGCCCCCGCCTGTGATATGGGCTAGTCCCTTTATAGAATCTTTATGTTGCAAAAATGGTTCTACATAGATTCGAGTAGGCTCTAGTATAGAATCTATGAGTGTTTTTCCTAAAAATTCCATCTCTACATTAATCTTTTTTGTATCGATAATGCCCCTCACAAGAGAAAATCCATTGCTATGGAATCCACTGCTTTTTAAGCCGAGTATCACATCACCTTCTGCTATGCTTGAACGCCTTTGTATATCATCTCTTTCTGCAATGCCTACTGCAAAACCTGCTAGGTCAAAATCACCCTTTGCATATACGCTTGGCATTTCCGCAGTTTCACCGCCTATTAAGGCACATTTTGCCTGTTTGCAACCCTCTGCAATACCACGCACAATACGCAAGGCATCTTCACTCACAAGTTTATGTGTAGCATAATAATCAAGAAAAAACATAGGCGTAGCAAAATCACAAATAAGATCATTCACGCACATAGCAACTAAATCAATGCCTATATTATCTAGCCTATTATGACTAAGGGCTAGGCTAAGTTTTGAGCCAACGCCATCAGTCGCCGCACATAATATAGGATTTTTGTAACCTGTCGGCATGGCAAAGCAACCAGAAAAGCCACCTAAACCGCCCAAAACAAGCGGATTAAAAGTCTCTTTTACAAGCGGTTTTAATGCTTGGACGAAGCTATTACCCTCGTCTATATCCACACCAAAGTCTTTATATTGCAGTGTTTCCATATTTTCCTCATCAGTCTTTAATCGCAGGAATTGTAACAAAAAATCACTCAAAATATGCTTTAAAACATAAAAAAATCAAAGTATTGTAATAGCATTAATTTTATTTGTGTAAAAAACACGCACAAAAGTCTATCTACTTCAGCATACATACCATATCTGCTAGGCACAAAAGAAACTACACGCAATAAAACGACACACCAGCAATATTTTTTATCTTTATTTGTCCTATCGCATACATACTTTCAAGTCGATTTACACTCTCTTTTGTGAGTAAAATTTCACAATCTACATGCGTTAAAGGTCGCCTTTTTAATAGCTCTAGAATCTCTGTTTCGCTAAGGTCTTGTTGTGCGACATTCATTACATCATTTTTGCGTGTAACAACACATACATTTAGCCCTTCATATAATGTGCTTAACTCATATAGCTTCTCATTACTCACAGGATATACTCTATGGGAGCTTGGTCGATCAATGGTTGAAATATCCACGCGTTTAATATCCACTTCACGCAAAAATGCAGCATTTTCCCTATTAGATTCTATATCATCATTCATGTTTGCTACAACCAACACTTCAGCGACTAACTCACCGCTATATTGTTTAGAAAAGTCTTTAATGCCTTGTTTAATTGTAGCTAAATCAAGCGTTTTGCTTGGTTTATCCACGCGTTTAAAATTGTTTGTAACCACAGAATCAAGCGAAAATTTAACAATATCAAAGTGATTGAGTGCATTTTTTTGTGCGTGGAAACGAGAGCCATTGCTTAGTATAAGGGTTTTAATGTTTGAATATTCTTTTAATAATTCTTTTACTTGCAATATGAGTTTTTCTAGGTGTGGATAAAGAGTTGGCTCTCCATTAGCAGTAAAGGTTAGCACATCAATATCGGTGTGTGTTCTCAAAGCGCATTCAATAGATTCTAGGACAACCTCTAGCGGTGCGATTTGAGTTTGTGTATCCATTGGCTTTTTTGCCTCAAGCTCACAATATACGCAGTCAAAATTACATTGCTTTGTATAGGGGCTTAAATCTATACCCAAACTCACACCAAAGCGTCTTGATAGAATAGGTCCAAAGACAATTTGCATATATATCCTTTTATATTTTTATCATTATAGCAGTAAAATGTAGTGGGAATCTAATAATCTTTAAGGCGTAATATGCAGGGGAATGATAATATCACTTGCATAATTTTTCAAAAGATTCTGACATAAATTAGAATTTTGAGATCTGTTAAATAGAATCTCTAAAGCAGTTGTTTGATTAAAGCGAATGCTAAGGCAGTCATTTTGAGAATCTGGCACACCATTTTTAGCAATTTTTAGAGAATCTCCACTTACAACCCATCGCTGTGGTGATAAATGCAGGTAGCTAACAAGCCATTGTGGATTAGCATTCTGCGGCATAAACTCATTTGTAATTGCGTATTCTTGTGTGCTTGAAATAATGGTTTGTATATCGCTTTGGATAGCAACACTTAGGGCATTATTACGAGAAAAGCTTATGCGTGGCAATGCAAGACTTGCTAATATGCCGATTATCACAAGCACAAATAAAAGCTCCATCATGCTAAAACCTGTACTATATCGTATGATTTTGTGTAGCTTTTTAGAATCTAGATTCCGTATTAGCTTTGTATCTGTCAAGGTTTTATTAGAATCTGGTGCATTGCGACATGATAAGCTAAATGTGAATTTATGGTTTAGAGTTTTTTTCACATAGGAATAAAGAGGTTTTACTTTAAAAGCACATAGGGAATGTTTAATCTTATTAAATACACAAGATACATTGAGCCATTTTAGTTTTTTCATATCCACTTCTTACATATACTTAACTATATAGCTATAAAATATAGATTCTATACTAGATATTTCGCTACACTCAATATGACAACTACTAGAATCTACAATCCACTCATTTATACTCCATAAGCCCACAACTCACCTGAACAATTAAATCTAAATTATCCCCCAACCTTTTTCTTTAGATTTCTGTAATTATCACAGCCATTTTGTAATCCTGCTTCACATGCAAGGCTATACATTTGTAAAGCTTGTCCTGCATTCTGTGTAATGCCCCTGCCCTGCTCGTATAAAACACCTAGATTATTACAGCTACTTGCTACACCGCCCATACATGCGGTATTAAAGTATTGTGCCGCAAGTCCATAGTTAATCGGCGCACCCTCAAGCCCTTGTGCGTAAATATAACCAAGATTTGCACAGCCTACAATATCCCCTGCATTACATGCTACATAGTTTAAATCCGCTGGATTCATATTTGCATTATTGATTCCATACGCACTGCTTGCATTATTGAGTAAGCCTAGATTATAGCAACCCAACTGACTACCTGCATCACACGCAAAGCGATAGTATTGCAAGGCTTTATTCAAATCTTTTGGCACACCAGAGCCATTTGCATACGCCCAGCCGATATTATTACACGCATCGACATCGCCACCAGCACAGCCTGTCATATACATTTCTGCGGCTTTTTGCTTATTATTCCCCATATTTGGTGCTTCATCATAAATCATACCAAGATTCGCACATGCAGTTGGATCACCACCAGCACAGCCTTTTTGATAGTATTTAATCGCTTTTTGTGTATCACTCTGCACTCCAGCCCCATACATAAACATTACACCCACACCAAAGCAACCTGCAGGATTACCTTGATCGCATGCGGTATTAAACATACTCAAAGCTTGTTTATAATCGCCCTTTCTTGCCGCTTCAACCCCTGCATTTAGAGTAGCACTTGCACTTTTTGGATCTGCTAATGCGTTTTCTGTCGGGCTATTATCTGGTTTCGGGAAATTATAGCTTGGTTGCACGATATTGATATTATTTGGCGTATAAGGCATTGGTGGCACACGCGGTGCGTAGCTTATAGCAATATCGCTTGGTGGTGTTGGTGCGATTTGAATCTGATTCCCACCACCTTCATCAAACCATGCTTGATTTTGGCTTGGCACGACACTTGGGGCTTGTGGTTTCTCTTCGTCGCCATTATACACAGGTTTCCCTTGCCCATAGCCTGGTATAGTTTGTGGAATCGAGGGCGTAGGATATGAAGGCACAGGGTAATAGAAGTTATTACCATAATAGTATCTCTCATAGGTTCGTGGATCGTAAGGGTCATAATATCGCTCATAAGTCCTTGGATCATAAGGATCATAGCGATAGAAGCCGCCATAAGGTGCATAATATTGCTGTGGATAGTATCCGCCTTGCATATTGTATTGTCCGCCATAATATCTTGGATCGCGTAAGTCATAACCGCCATTTGCAGGCACATTTGTTACAGGACTTTTCCTCGAATTGCCCGTATTTTGTTGTGCTTTTGGTTGTGCGGCTCTTGTCTCTGCTTGCTCTTCATCAGCAGCATACACGCAAAGAGAAAAGCTAATTAAAGCGAGTAAAAATATCCTTTTTTTCATCATCATATCCTTAATCTAGCAGTTTTGTATTAAAAGCAAAATATATACCAAACAATTTAAACTTCATTATAGAGTGAATGAAGCATGGCTATACCCATAGCATTTTTGCTTGAATTATCCATTGAATCTGTATTGATTGACTTCGTATGCACCGCTCTTTCAGGGTGTGGCATAAGCCCAAAGATATTGTGTTCTTTATTGCAGATTCCAGCGATTTTATCCACACTGCCATTTATATCATCAGCGTATTGCAGTAACACTTGATTATTATTATATAGTGTTTCTAAGCCTTTAGAATCTATTTGATAATTCCCCTCTGCGTGTGCTATAGGCAGCATAAATTCTTCATTTTCCCCATAGTCTTTAAGCATAGCATTATCTTTTGCTTTTACACGCAAAAGGGCATTTTTAGAGATAAATTTTAAGTCTTTATTCCGCATAAGCACGCCGGGCAAAAGCTTTGATTCACATAGAATCTGAAATCCATTGCAAATGCCAAGCACCCTACCCCCATTCTCCGCATATCGCTTTAATGCTTTCATGCTTTGAGCTTGAGCGGCTATTGCCCCACATCTAAGATAGTCGCCATAGCTAAACCCACCCGCAATAACGGCTAACTTTGTTTCTTTTGGCAAAGTGCTTTCTGTGTGCCATATAAGCGTATTTTCTATGCCTTTCCCTGTATAGAAGTTTGCAACATCATATTGGCAATTTGTCCCTAAAAAATGCAAAATCGCTACCATAACTACGCCCCTAAATTATGCTTCTTGCACTTCTATTGTATAATCTTGTATGATTGGATTTGCTAGAAAATCTTCACACATTTCCTTTGCTAGATTCTGTGCTTCAACCTTATCTTTTGCCTCTAAAGTGAGATAGAATCTTTTATTCATAGTGAGTTTGGATACCGCGAAATCATGCCCTTGCAATGCTTGTAAAATCGCTTTTGATTCTGGATTTAAAACACCATCTCTTGTGCTAACTTCTATGGTTATATCGTAACGCATTGCTATCCTTTTTTTGCAATCTAGTAAAGGCGTATTATAGAATCTTTTTTATAAAGTTATTGTTTATAAAGTGAAAAACTCGCTATCCTTTTAAGTTGCGTGAGACTAAACGATTCTGGATTTGTGTCATTTTGGGCTTTTGTAAAAAGTGAAAAATTTTTATTTGAATCTATTTTTAGATTAAGCTTTACTTAGATTTCATATTAGATATTTCGCTTCGCTCAATATGACAAGCTGTTTTGTGGAATCTAGATTCTCAATCGCTTGGGGTAGGTGTAGGATGCAAAATTTATAAATTCTACACCCCATCTTGTAACAATCTCTTCAAAAATGTAGAAAAGATTCTCTCTAGTTGTTCTATATCTTGCAAGGATACCCTTTCATCTACTGCGTGGATTCTATCATTACATAAGCCAAGTTCTACCACTTCTATGCCATATTCACTCAAAAATCTTGCATCACTTGTGCCGCCACTCGTGCTAAGTTCTGCTTGTATTTGTGCTACTTCGTGGATAGAATCTTGTAAAAGCGTGATTAAAACACTATCTTTTGTATGAAAACTTTTTGAGCTTTGCTTTAGCTCTAGCGTGTAAGGCAGTCCATTCAATACAGAATCTACATGCGATTTCACACTCTCTAAAGTCGTCATTGTGGAATTTCGCACATTAAACATAATGACTAAATCATTAGGCGTTACATTTACCGTTTCAATGCCGCCTCTTATATCCGTTATCACAAGCTTTGATGCACTAAATACGCAATCTCCGCTATCAAGATTCACCCCAGCTAAAAGCCCTAGCTTACTGCCGAGTAACTCCACTGGGTTGATACATTTTTCAGGATAGGCGACATGCCCCTGCTTCCCTAGAATCTTAATCACACCATTAATAGACCCTCGCCTGCCGACCTTTATCGTATCCCCCGCAAACCTCGTGCTTGTAGGCTCTGCGACAATGGCGTATGTAGGTAGCATACCCTTTTCTTTTAGGATTTCTAGCATGTATTGTGTGCCATAGATCCCTTCACCCTCTTCATCACTTGTTAAAAGCACAGAAAAAATCATTTGAGTTTCATTCTCACTTATAGAATCTTGCAATGCCTTGATAAAACAGGCAATACCGCCTTTCATATCCTGTGTGCCACGACCATAGATATAGCCATCATGTATTGTAGGGGTAAATGGTGGATAACTCCAATCGCCTTTATTTTGACTGCTATTTTCTGTGTCGTGTATATCCTTTGGCACAGCTGCCCCGCCACCGGGCTTTACCACATCAATATGCCCTGCAAAGCAAAAATGTTTCAATTTCTCCCAAGCACTCTTTTCATCATATCCTTTTGGAATCTTATAAAACAACACATTTTTTACACCATTTTTTTCAATATGCAAAGCCTTAAATGAAGGTAAAAGCGTCTGTATATACTCATAGATTCCATGCTCTAGCGGCGTGATTGTAGGATATTGTATAAGTTTTTTTAGAATCTCTAATGCCATGTTTTACTCCGTTATAAATTTGACTGATTCCAAACCTTGTGTTAAATCTTGCCTAGATTCTAATACATATTCAAAGCTATTCTGGGTTTTAATCAAAACAGAATTTTGCATTAGAATCCAATACCATTTTGCACCCACCTTAAAGGTATAGAATCTAAACTTTTGTATGTTTAGAATTATCTGCTTAAGTCATGCTAGAAATCTAACGCGGTTGAATGGCACTATTATCTGCCTTATTTGATTCTAAAAACTCAATTAAACGCAAGGCACATTCCATATAACTTTTGCTTGTCCTGCTATCAGGCTCAAAGAAGCTAATGGGCTTGCCGCTATCACTTGCTGCTACAATGCTTGGCTCTAATGGAATCTTAGCTACAACTTCTGTGTGAAACTCTTGTGCTAACATATCGCTATTACCCTTTCCAAAAATCTCATAAGTTTTATTACAATCTGGGCATATAAAACCACTCATATTTTCAATGATTCCAAAAATTGGGATATTACATTTTGCAAACATATCAAGGGCACGGAATCCATCATCTATTGCTACCATTTGCGGTGTCGTTACATTTATACCCGCACCAACAGGCACACTTTGAGCTAGTGTAAGCTGTGCATCACCCGTTCCCGGTGGCATATCAACTACCATAATATCAAGCTCTCCCCACTCCACATCTTGCAACAACTGCGTAATGATACGCATAACCACAGGTCCTCTCCATATAAAGCTCTGTCTCTTGCCATAGATAGATTCTATACTTATCATTTTGACACCATACTGCTCTAATGGCAAGAGCTTCTTACCATCTTGGCTAGTCTTTGGCTCAACGCCATCTAGTCCAAACATACGCGGGACATTTGGTCCATAAATATCAGCATCAAGTAAGCCTACTTTTTTACCACTTTTTGCGAGTGAAATAGCAAGATTCACGCTCGTTGTTGATTTACCAACGCCGCCTTTACCGCTGCTTATCATTACAAAATGTTTGATTGATGGGGCTAGATTCTTAGGGGATTGCTCTGTTTGTGTTTTTTGTATATTTGGGGTTACAATCTCTATGTCGATATTTGCAAGTGGCAGGGATTTTGTCTTTTCTAGAATCTCTTCTTTTACTTTTTTTATGACTTCTTCATTGCTTGATGGGATATTTACCTTAAGATAGCATACATTGTTGTTTATCTCTATCTTACTTACAAAGCCAAAGGCTACAATGTCTTTTTCAAAGTTTGGGTAAATCACTTGTTTTAATGCGTCTTCGACCATTTTTTTCATATTTTTCCTTTATATTGTGTTGTGTGTGAAATTATAGCGTATTTGATACAAGTTCATAGATTCTAAAACATTTAAATGCGTATGATATAATGTCGCCTTTTATTTTTAGAATCTAGCAGGGAGATTATTATGGGTAGAGCGTTTGAATACCGCAGAGCCGCAAAAGAAAAGCGATGGGGTAAAATGAGTAAAATCTTTCCAAAACTTGCAACAGCAATCACAATCGCTGCTAAAGAGGGCGGCTTAGACCCAGAAATGAATGCAAAGCTACGCACGGCTATCGCTAATGCAAAGGCACAAAATATGCCAAAAGATAATATCGATGCGGCAATCAAGCGTGCAAGTGGCAAGGACGGACATTTTGAGGAAGTAAGCTACGAGGGCAAAGCTGCAAATGGTGTGCTTATATTTATAGAATGTGCGACTGATAATCCAACAAGAACCGTTGCAAACATAAAAAGCTATTTCAACAAAACGCCAAATGCAAACTTGCTTACAAATGGGGCGATTGACTTTATGTTTGAGAGAAAGGGCGAATTTCAAATCACTTTAAATGATGATAATGTTGATGAAGTAGAATTAGCCTTAATTGATTGCGGACTTGATTTGCTAGAAAAAAACGAAGAAGAAAATAGCTATACAGCATATTCTAAATATGAAGATTTTGGCACACTAGCACTTGGCTTAGAGAATCTAAAAATCGAGGTAAAATCCGCAAAACTAGTAAGAATCCCAACAAGCCCCATAACCCTTACAGAAGAACAAATGCAAGAACTTGATAAATTGCTTGATAAAATCGAAGATGATGATGATGTGCAAGCGGTTTATACAAACCTTGCGTAAGGTTTTTAATGCGATTAGCCTAGAAAAAGGCATGTATTTACATAATGTTATAGGCTTTTATGGTAATGTTTGCGGGGTTGATGAGATGTGAAAATAGAGTTACTATCTTATCCCATTTTAGAATGCAATATAATTTAGGGTCTTGTTATATTGAGCTTTTTAAAAAGGCGAAATATCTTAAAGATTAAAGTCTGTAAGAGATTTTTCGATACTTTCAAAATGACAATATTTTAGATTAAAACAAGGTTTTATATTTGAGAAGTTATAGTTTACATTTAGACTCTTAGGTGTTTATTTAAGAGCAAGGCATGATTAAAAGCATTATCTCATCAAATCAGCCTTTGTTTGCAATAAAAGTCTATTTCAGTTTTGGGCGATAATGTTTAAAAGCTTCCATACCCCAGTATCCACCTCTTTTATAAAGATTCAAATGATATGTGTATCCTAGCATTACCATGTATGTCTTTATCTCTTCTTTGTTTGGTATGCGTGAGCTTATATAATCTTGACTAAGAAGTGGAATCTTTGCACCAAATGTTATAGTATGATTATCTTTGATATTAAATTGGAATCCAGCGTTAAAAGGCAAGGCAAAAAAATGTGTGCATTCTATCACTTTGATTTCTAGCACCAAAAGTATTATTTGATATTGCAAAGTCAGGTTGCAGTGTAGTAGCACCCGCACCTAAGCCAAAATACACACCAAAAGAGCGAGTAAAATTATAGAAAAAATCCACATTTGCAGCGATTAATTGCTGATTTAGCGTTGTATCCATGCTGTAGCTATTACCACCGGTTCCTCCCCTGCCAGAGTTACTAAAAGTTTGCATATAGTTATAGCTTACATAATATTTAAAACCAAATTTATTGCCTAAAAAATGTCTATATCCAGCTTCAGCCCCAATTGTCCAACCAGCACCTGTGCCTATTCGAAAATTATTATTGAGATTCCCACTTGTCAATGTGCTATCAGTAACTGATGCGCCCACATTTCCCCCTACAAATAGACTTGAAGCCCTATCATTCGCAAATGCGTTAAAACTTACAAGTGATATGCCAGACAGCATTACAAGATTCTTTAATATGTTATTCATACTATTCCTTTAAATTAAAATAATGAGTGATTGTAAAATACAAAAAAAATATGTGCTGAATGGCTAAATGCGTGAATCTTGTGATACAAAATTTGTTTTTCTCAAAAAGAGGCAATATAGATTCTAATATGAGTAACTATATGATAAAACAAAATTACTTGCGGTTCTCTTCACATTGCATATTACTTTGCAAGCGAAAAGATTCTAAAAGATTTAATGCTTTTTTACTTTGTAAATGCTCTCTTGCCAAATGAAATCCAGCTTCAATGCTATCAGCATAGCCATAGATATAAAGGCTTGCGCCTGCATTTAGGGCAACTAAATCTGCTTTTTTGCTTGCTTTACCGCTTAGTATATCAAGTGTGATTTCTGCATTCATAGCGACATCGCCACCGCGTAATTCTGCGTGATTAGCTAGTTCTATACCTAGCTTTTGCGGTGAGAAAATATAAGTGTGAATCTCTCCATCTTTTAGCTCACTAATTTGAGTTGCTGCACAAAGGCTTATCTCATCAATGCCGTCCAACCCATGCACGACCATTGCCCTTTCAACGCCTAGAATCTTTAAGGCATTTGCAAGAAGTTCTGTATAATCTTTGCTAAATACACCTATAAGCTGATGTGTAGGACGCAAAGGATTGCTTAGGGGACCAAGTAGGTTAAAAAAGCTTTTAAAGCCTAGCTCTTTACGCACACCTTGCACATGTTTTAGGGCGTTATGGATATTTGGTGCAAAAAGGAAAGTAATGCCTAGCGTCTCATAACATGCCTTGCAAGTCTGCATATCCATATTGATATTAATGCCTAGATTTGTGAGTAAGTCTGCACTCCCACTTTTGCTTGTAATGCCGCGATTGCCATGCTTTGCGACTTTTAAGCCCATACTTGCTAATAATAGGGCAGTTGTCGTTGAGACATTAAAGGTTTTTCTCGCACTCCCACCCGTGCCGACAATATCAATGCGTTTAGAATCTTGTATTTCAAAATGCTTTGCCTTTGATATGAGAAGACTTGCAAATGCCGCGAGTTCCTCCCCACTTGGTCCTTTGTGATAAAAGCTTGTGATAAGGCTGCCTAGTTGTGCTGGTGTGAGATCATTTTCTGCGATACACTCCATTAAATCATAGCTTTCTACAAAGCTTAGATTCTCTAAATGGGCTAATTTTTGCAGGTAAAGCTTTATAGGTATGCTTCGCCTTTTGTAGTGAATGAAGTTTAGAATCATCTTTTCACCATATTGAGTGCCAATGGATTCTGGGTGAAATTGCAAGCCAAAAAGTGGATATTGCTTGTGTGCTACTGCCATAACTTCGCCATCATCACTTACTGCATTAATATGAAAGTAGTCTGGAATCTGCTCTCTTTTAGCGACTAAAGAGTGATAGCGAGTGATTTGGACATGCTGGGGGATATTTGTAAAGATTCCATCTTCTGTGTGTGTGAGTGGAGATACCTTGCCATGCACTATGCTTTTTGCATTGACAATAGGCACATCAAAGGCATATAGGATAGCTTCATGTCCAAGACAAATGCCAAGAATGGGGTATTCATCTTTTAATTGTGCGATAATATCAAGGCAGATTTTAGAATCTTTAGGGCTATTTGGTCCGGGTCCTAGTATGATATGTGTGGGTTTTAACATGCGGATTGTTTCAATATCAATAGCATCGTTGCGTTTTACAATGACACTAAAGCCTAGCCTTGCTACAAGCTGATAGATATTATATGTAAAAGAATCATAATTATCAATTAAAAGTATCACTCTATGCTCCATTAGAATAAAGATAGAATTGTAACGAAAAATTAAACAATTATATTTTTATGTTTGTTTTAAATCTTGCAATTTTGTCTCAAGCGATTCAAACTCATGCTTTAGAGATTCTATCTCTTGCATTCTCTCTTTACCTTCTAAAAGATAGCGTGGCGGTATAGAACTCGCTAGTAATTCATTAATATATACCATGCCCTCTCCACTTTGCTCATAAATCCTTTTTAAATGCGTAAAGCCCTCATTTGAAAAGAAATAGCAATAAAGTCCAATAGCTTTATTTTTATCTGCTAATCTTAGAATCAAAATCCCCGCATTTGCCACAGCGATATGATCTTTTATACATTCTCCAAGTATGGTAACTTTTGGGACAATGCTGCGAAGTGAGAGTAAAATATCATAGGGTTTTAATCGATATTTTTGTATCTTTTGCTTATCCCCACTCATCTTTTTATGACTAAACTTTGTGCTAAATCCACATACAGAAAAATCCGCTATGCCCACATCATAATATGTAATTTCAGAATCTTTACTGCTCCCATGCACTCTTTGCCCACGAAAAATAGTTGTCCCCATATCAGCTAATAATAATTCATTTGTATGTATCATCTTAGAGGCAAGATAATAACTCGCCCTTAAATCATGCGTTTTTACATCTTTTATATTTGTGATTTTTGAAAATTCACTCTCTTTTTTTTGTTTAAACAGCATAGCAATTTCATCAATATGTCTTAGTCGATTATATTTGCCATCTTTGGTGTAAAAATGTGGATTATTTGCGTTAATATGCAGAATCTCTTTATTATTATGAGAGATAACAAGCACAGAAAAATCACAGGCTTGGTGTGGGAAGATATTTTTAGGTAATTCAATAACAGCTTCTATCATACGCTCTTTTACAAGCTTATCGCGAAGCTTTTCTTCTAAAAAGCTTTTTTGCAAGGTTTGATTGCGGACAATGAAAACGCCCCTTTGCTTTAAATGTGCTAGGGCATGTGTTAGAAATACTAATTCTGGGTAATTTTTAGCAAGTATGCCAATTTTACTGAATCTTTCATCACCTTTTAATTGTTCTACTCCCATGTGTGCGTAAAGCGGTGGATTACAAATAACTTTATTAAATTGTCGCAAGATACTTCCGGCTTTAAAGACAGGTTGCTTTAAAATATCATTGACATAGAGTTTATAGTCTTTTATTTGCGTGAATCTTGCGATTAATCTTGCGATATTTGATAGCCTTTCATCTAACTCTTCTCCATATAAATGGATATTTGGATTAAGATTCCCTAAGGATAAAAAGATACTGCCAATACCATAGCATGGATTATATACCTCATCATTATCTTGTAAATCTAGCAATAATGCTAATAAATCATTAACCTCTCGTGGTGTGGAATAATAATAAAGCTTATTTGTCGTGCGTTTCTGTGAGATAATATGTAGAAATTGCGTGATATTATGCAATTCTGTGCTACTTTGTAAAAGCGTTTTTAGAATCTTAAAGATATTTGCATTACTGCTTATAGGCACATACAATTCTTCTCCTATGAGATTGTGTAATATTGCGTGAAAGTCTTCTTTAATCGTCGTTCTTTTGCTAGATTTTGCAATCATGTCTTCTAGCATTCTAGCGTTTTCTCTTTTAAAGATAAAAAGTTCAAGCATAATGCTTACAACATCAAGCAAATCAGAATGATAGCGTTTGAGATAGTCAAAACAATCAAGCAATTTTTTCACAATATACCTTTTGGTCTTATGGGTTTGGTTTTAATGATTCTCATTTATATGATTTTAAATGAATGGGTAAAAACAAGAGTTGCATTATAGCTAAATTTTATGGATAAAGATTCTAAGGTAAAACTAAGATAATAAAGAAAAATAAATGCTCTACTTAAAATAAATACCTTACTTGGTGCCATCTTGTAAGGGGAGAAATAAGATAAAACGCCAGTAAAGTCAATTTCATTTTGAAAGGATTAACATGAGAACAATTTTCACTTGGAAAATCAGTATTATTGCATGAGAATAAGCTTCACTTGCAGAGAATGGTTGCGGAGGAGGGATTTGAACCCCCGACCTTTGGGTTATGAGCCCAACGAGCTACCTGGCTGCTCTACCCCGCGTTACTCAAAAATATTAAAGATATAACTTCATATTAAGCAAATCTATTAGAAGTAAATTTAGTAGTAATTTGCATATTTGGCTGGGGTACAAGGATTCGAACCTCGGAATGCCTGGACCAAAACCAGGTGCCTTACCGCTTGGCGATACCCCAACGCTTTGCTTCTTTTGCTTGAAGTAAGTTAAAGTCGAAATCATATCATAGTTTTGCTAAAAAGTCAAATAAAATTGATATAATTTTTAAAAATGTTATAAGGAGTATTTAATCTAATGTATCAAATGCGTATGAAAGACGCCATAGAGGCGATTAAAAAAGGTGAGATGATTATCATAATGGACGATGAAGACAGAGAAAATGAAGGTGATTTGGTAATGGCTGGAATCTTTTCTACACCAGAGAAAATCAACTTTATGGCGCAAGAAGCAAGGGGGCTAATCTGCGTATCTATCACGCAAGAGTTAGCCCATAAGCTAGACCTGCCCCCAATGGTAAAAAGAAATGATAGCAATCACGAAACCGCCTTCACCATATCTATTGATGCTAGGGAAGCAAAGACGGGCATTTCTGCGTATGAGAGAGATTTAACAATCCGTCTTATGTGTGATAGTAACGCAAAGCCAAGCGATTTTGTGCGTCCGGGGCATATTTTCCCACTCATTGCTAAGAGTGGTGGCACACTTATCCGCACAGGGCATACGGAGGCGAGTGTAGATATTTGTCGCCTTGCAGGGCTTTCGCCCATTAGCGTGATATGTGAGATTATGAAAAAAGATGGCACGATGGCAGGACGGGGGGATAAATTCCTACTTGATTTTGCTAAAACTCATAACCTAAAGATTCTCTATGTCAGCGACATTATCCAATATCGCTTAAATTTTGAAAATCTCGTGCGTGAAACTTCGCGTGAAAAGGCGGTGTTTATGGCAAAAGAGTGTGAGAAAATTACCTTTATAGACCATTTGCAAAATTGTCATATCGCCTTTAGCTTTAGCCCACAAGTTAAAGAACCGCTCATTAGATTCCATAATACAAGCAGTGATATTACTCTTTTAACAGATTCTAATGAGTGGCAAGCCCTGCAAAAAAGTATAGAGTTGCTTTCACAGCAAGGCGGCTATCTTGTATGTCTTAATAGTGAGAATATGGCAAATAGCGGAAATATTGCAAAAAATTGTGGCGATATTAAAGACTTTGGAATCGGCGCACAGATTCTAAAATCACTTGGTGTGAAAGACTTCACACTTCTTAGCTCTCATTGTGCCAACAACGCAAATAAAAGCTACAACGCCCTAAGCGGCTTTGATTTGCATTTGCAACAAAGCATTGAAGTATGAGACTAGAATCTTGATTGTATGTTTGCCCAGAGTAAGATGCTGGTAAAAATGGTATGTAAGGATTAAGCTGTATTTTATAGTTTTTCCTATATAATCCGCCTTTTTTGAATAATTAACTAATAATAATGTCGGGGTTTTGTGTATGAGATGTGTTTTTATTTTGTTTATGTCTATTTGTGCTTTTGCGTATGCTTTAGAAAATAATGAAACTCATAATGAAGTAAGCAAGAAAAAGTCTCGTTGGATAGATTATAATGCGAATTTTAATAATAAAAAGCATTTGCTAAAGCTTACTTTCGCACAGGATTTTTCAGAAAATGGATTCTCACGCCTTAGTGCGTTGGGTTTGCATTATGGGCAGCCTAATACATTCTTTGGATTACCTGCTAGAATGGTTTTATAGCTTGAGGGCTTTCTTGGTAGTGGGAGTGAAAAAGCCCTTAATCAATTAATCTTTGGTGTATCACAAGATATTGTGTTATCAATACCACGCACAAACTTTTATGCTGGAGTTGGTATTGGAATCTACATTCGCACACTTTTAGATTCTCGCATGAACTCTGCTTTTACTTTTGGGGAAAAAGTCTTTATTGGTTATAATTATGCCGTGGCAAATAAGGGGGGGGGGGGTATGTCCTGTGAGATTTTTGTGAAACATTACTCAAATGGTCATTTAACCCCTTTAAACAAAGGCTTTAATTTCTTTGGTGCAAGTGTGGGATATAGTTTTTAACTATTTTACGAATTGCAAGTATAAAATATAGATTTTGCATATTTGGGTTATAGAATCTTATCTTAATTTCACAATTTCAATAGGCGGTTAAACATGAAAGTTTTAGAAATTTATAACATACTTGATTCAATAAGTCCTTTTATCATGCAGGCTGAGTGGGATAATAGTGGGCTAAATGTCGGTAATACGCAAGCAGATTGTAAGCATGTGTATATCGCATTAGAGCTTGATATGCAAGTGGTTAATGCGATAGAAAATGAAAGTTTGTTTATCGTGCATCACCCCTTAATCTTTAAAGCATTAAAGACCATACAAACTGATACATATCCTGCAAATCTCATTGAAATATGTTTGCAAAAAAGAATTAGCGTGATAGCCATGCATACAAACTTTGATAAAACGCATTTAAATCAAGCATTTGCTACAAAATTATGCTTAGAATCTCTAAACTTTACCCCAAATGGTGAGAAAGATTTTAGCCTTATTTATAGCACAAACACACCATTAAGCACCTATTCTCTTGCTATGCATATAAAAAATATATTGGGATTAGATATACTTCGCTATACGCAAAAAGATAATATGATACATAATCTCTACATTACATGCGGGAGTAATGCCACTGCCTATAAAATCGCAAATAAGGGAGATTGCATTATCACAGGCGACATTAAATACCATGACGCTATGATTGCTGCGAGTGAGGGCATTAGCTTTATTGATGTTCCACACTTTGAAAGTGAGTGTATTTTCAGCGATTTACTAGCAAAAGCTTTACAAAAACACTATATTCAAGCTATAATTACAAATTCACACAATCCATTTTGCTATATTTAGGAGCATTGCATGAATAAAAATCTTGAAAAACTCATTGAAGTAAATCGCCTTGATTTAGAGGTGTCAAAATATGATCCTCTTATCGAGCAAAAAAAAGCCCCAATGAACGAAAAAATATCTGAAAAAACAAAAGCTTTAAAAGAAAAGCAAGAACTAGAAGCACTCATTGCAAGAAATGAAGAATCTCTTGCAAAAAATAATGATGAATTTGCTGTGATTACTGCAGATATTGAACGCATTCGTAATAAAATCCAAGAAAGCAAAAGCGAAAAAGAGATGAAAAATCTTGATATGGAAGAGGGTATATTGCGAGAAAAAAGCATAAGCTTTAACAATGAGATTGAAGCCCTTGAGAAAGGCATACAAGCAGCAAAAGATAAGATTGCTACACTTGATTCTAATGTTATAAAGCTTGATGAAGAGATTAGTAGCATGGAATCTGGCTGCAATGAAGCAGTCCAAGAGATTAAAAAGCAACAAGATGAGGTGAGTGCCAAACGGACAAAAGCTGCATTAGATATGGAAACAACGGTGTTAAGATTGTATGAAAAGATTCGAAAATGGGCGGGAAATACAAGCGTTATCTCCATGTATAAAGAAGCTTGTGGTGGCTGCTTTATCAAGCTAAATGATAAAAATATTGCAGATGTTAGAAGGGGCGATGAGATCGTGCATTGCCCACATTGTGGTCGCATTCTTTATGATTCTGCTCTAGTTGAAAGTAAGAGTTAAAGACCCAACCAAAGACAAGGCATAATGACTTTTATTTACTACACTCTTTTATGTTTCTTGCATGTCCTTGCATTGCCCTTGCTTTGTGCCTTATCATTAAGAGAAAAATATAAAAAAAGCATTCCCCTTCGTTTTTTAATCCCCAAAAATCACTCAAAAAAAAGCTATGATATATGGCTACATGCTTGTTCTGTGGGCGAGGTGCAGTCCCTGCAAACCCTTATAGAATCTATCCCCAAAACACAAAGCATATTTCTTAGCGTTATCACACAGACTGGATACAAACAAGCACAAGACCTTTATGCAAAATATGAGAATCTTAGCATTGATTATTTGCCTTTTGAGACCTTTATCCCATTATTTGCACCGACATGTAAAAAGCTTTTTGTGTTTGAAGCCGAACTTTGGCTTATGTTATTTGTATATGCAAAGCATAAGGGGGCGACTACAAAATTAGTTAATGCTAGAATTTCAACGCGTAGCACAAAACGCTATCAAAAGCTTAGAATCTTTTATAAACATTTTTTTTCATTTGTTGATTCTGTATTATCTCAAAGCGATGAAGACACAGAAAGGCTAAAGAGTTTGGGGGCAAAAAATGTAAAAACAATCGGGAATCTCAAGCTATTAAACCCTATAAAACCAAAGATAGCGTATAAAAAACCAGAATCTTTAATCATTGTTGCAGCAAGCACACATACAAACGAAGAAGAATTTGTGCTAAATGCGTGGAGTAAGGCAAAGGCATTATGGGAAAGTGATAGTGAAGTTTTAGAAAATATGGAGTCTAAACCTTGTCATATTAAGCAAAGCGAAATGTCTAAAAATACAGAATCTAAAAAAGATTTTTCACCTTTTTTGGAGACTCAAAATGAAAAGAATATAGATTCTAGCAATTGTTGTATTGAGCGTAGCGAAACATCTAAAGACTTGGAAATGATAAAAGAGTCTAAACAAGATTCTAATATAGAATCTAGAAAAGATTTCTCGTGCCTACGCACTCAAAATGACAAGAATCTAGATTCTATAAAGTTTGCACCCTTGCACCCTGCACCCACCCAAATGGTAGAGAATCTAGATTCTATAAACAATCACAATAAAGGATATGAATGCAAAACCCATCTTCACAACGCCACTAAAGACTATACAACAATAAAAAAAGATTCTAAAAACAATCTATTAGTCATTGTGCCACGACACCCAGAGCGGTTTCAGTCTGTATTTCAGCTTTGCAAACAATATGGAAAGACTATTTGTCTAAGTGAATTGCAAAATGATTCTACACTAGACTTAGATCTGATTCACGCAGATATTTTACTTGTTGATACGATGGGCTGCCTTATTAACTTCTATGCGATTAGCGATATTGTGATACTTGGTGGGGCATTTGCAAAAGTTGGGGGGCATAATCCGCTTGAACCAGCCACTTTCGCCAATGTGCTAATAAGTGGCACAGAGATTTTTAATCAAAAAGCATTGTTTGCATATATTCAAAACTATTATTTGATAGATAATTCTCATTCATTGCAAATGCTACTTCATCATTACAAACAGCTTATGACTTCTTCGGTTAATAAAGATTTGTGTCATAATATGATTGAGAGTATTTTAGAATAAATTAGACTTAATAAAACATTCAATAAGAGTTGATACACAAATAAGCATTGCAAGAAAATATTATAATATTTTGTTATATAGCTAAGTTTATAGATATTATTAACACTTATTATGTATAATTTTGCTTTTCTTAAGCAGTGAGTTATGACTACAATATGGCTTAAGAAGTAATTTAAAATTAGGAGTTTAGGTATGGATTCTATCGAAGTTTATAATCAAGTGAAAGATTTAGTAGCAAGTGAGCTTAAAGTTGCAGCAGACGAGATTAAGCCGGAGTCTGATTTTACAAAAGATTTGAATGCAGATAGCCTTGATGTTGTTGAGTTTATTATGGCATTGGAAGAAAAGTTTAATATTAAGATTCCAGATGAAGAAGCAGAAAAAATTAAAACCGTGCAAAATGTTGTAGATTATATTCTTGCGAATAAGTAAGTCGAGTTACTTAAACTTTATACTTATTTGTGCTTAAGGAGCCATATTGCGAAGAGTTGTAGTAACGGGCATTGGCATGGTGAATGCTTTAGGGCTAAATAAAGATGTTACATTTGACAATATTGTAAAGGGAAATTGTGGCATTAGAAGAATAGAATCTTTTGATATTACAGATTTTCCCGTGCAGATTGCAGGCGAAGTCGTTGGCTTTGATCCAGAATCTGTCCTTGATGCTAGAGAAGTGAAAAAGGCACATAGATTTATCCAGCTTGGTTTGTTATCTGCTAGGGAAGCCTTGCAAGATAGCATAACACGAGGTAAGCAGTCGTTTGCAAATGCAAACTTAGAAGTTTTGCCAGATGTTGCCGATCGCTTTGGTATTAGCTCTGCTTCAGGCATAGGTGGCTTGGAAAACATTCAAAACAATGCTATTGCATGGCATACAAAGGGTGTAAGACGCATTAGCCCCTTTTTCATTCCATCTGCACTTGTAAATATGCTTGGTGGCTTTGTATCTATCGCACATAGGATTAAAGGACCGAATCTTTCAAGCGTTACTGCATGTGCGGCAGGTACGCATGGCATTATTGAAGCGGCTAAGACTATCATGCTTGGCTGTGCTGATAGAATGCTTGTTGTAGGTGCAGAATCTTCTATTTGTGAAATAGGCATTGGTGGATTTGCAGCCATGAAAGCCTTGAGTGTATGCAATGATACACCTAGCAAAGCATCAAGACCATTTGACAAAAAACGCGATGGTTTTGTTATGGGTGAAGGTGCAGGTGCATTGGTGCTTGAAGATTATGAGAGTGCAAAATCTCGTGGTGCATATATTTATGGCGAGTTATGTGGCTTTGGTGAAAGCAGTGATGCAAATCATATTACAACCCCTGCTCCAGAAGGCGAGGGTGCGTATCGCGCTATGAAACAAGCCTTGCAAATGGCAAATATTAAGCCCGACTATGTGAATGCACATGGCACAAGCACATATTATAATGATGTGCATGAAACTCAAGCATTAAAGCGTGTGTTTGACAATGATGTCCCACCTGTCAGCTCTACAAAAGGACAAATAGGGCATTGTTTAGGTGCGGCTGGTGCTATTGAAGCGGTTATATCGCTTATGGCTATGGAAAAAGGCGTAATACCACCAACTATTAATCAAGAAGAAAAAGATGATCTCTGCGATCTTGACTATGTCCCAAATACCGCTCGTTCCGCTACACTTCAAAGTGTTATGAGTAATTCGTTTGGCTTTGGTGGCACAAATGGTGTTGTGATTTTCAAAAAGTGTCAATAATGGCTACATATTTAGATTTTGAGCAGCGTTTAAAGCTTTTACAAGAAGATATAGAATCAGCAACATTGCGAAATGATAATGCCGCCGTGTCAATTCTACAAAAAGATTTGCAAGATGAAATGAAGAAAATCTATGCAAATTTGAATGACTATCAAAAATTACAATTAGCAAGACATCCAGACAGACCCTACGCCCTTGATTATATTGAATTGATTATGCAAGATTCTTATGAGATTTTTGGCGATCGCCATTTTCGTGATGATAAGGCAATAGTATGCTTTTTGGGAAAGATTGAGAACGAACGCGTTATTGTTATCGGCGAAGAAAAGGGGCGTGGCACAAAAAATAAGATTACAAGAAACTTTGGTATGCCCCACCCAGAAGGCTATCGCAAAGTGTTGAGAATAGCAAAAATGGCAGAAAAATTTAATATCCCTGTGCTTATGCTTGTCGATACTGCAGGGGCTTATCCCGGGCTTGGAGCTGAAGAGAGAGGGCAGAGCGAAGCTATCGCAAAGAATCTGCAGGATTTTGCCATGCTACAAGTGCCGACTATATCCATTGTTATTGGTGAAGGTGGAAGCGGTGGTGCTTTAGCTATCGGCGTAGCAGATAGGTTAGCCATGATGGAGTATTCTATCTTTAGCGTTATATCTCCAGAGGGTTGTGCTGCGATTTTGTGGAATGACCCAACAAAGATTGAAGCCGCAACAAAAGCTATGAAAATAACACCACAAGAATTAAAAAAAGCTAACTTAATCGATGATATCATACAAGAACCTTTGAGTGGCGCTCATAGAGATAAAGTAGCAGCTGCAGAGAAAATCAAGGCTTATTTTCTTGAATCTTTAGAACAAATAAGAAACACTCCAAACTATCTTGCAAAACGCTATGATAAACTTATGCGTTATGGCTCTTTTCAACAATAGCTTAAATAGCAAACATCACAAACTCATTTAGACTTATTGAGTCGCTCCCTATTTACTCACATTTTTATTTTTTTTTAATAACACACAGAAACTAATTAGCCATATTTCAATAGATTAAAAAAGTAACATTCTCTATATTTTTTTTGTAATTTTTTATATATTACATATTGTATTTTCATTTTTTTGTGTTAATATGCCTATTAATTTAGAACTTAATTTCTAAAGTAAGATTCTATATTTTAAAGTTTAGAATATTTTTTAAAAATAATTCTATATTACTTTGATGTGAAATAAATAAAGTTTCACAAGGTTAGAATCTTTAAAGCAAAAGCAAGGTTTTTTAGGTAAAAGCTAGTAGAAATGTAGATTCTAAATCGACAAAGATTCTACAAGCACCAAAGAAGCGAAAAATAGTTTTGTAGAAGTATCTTTGACTAAAGAAACTACAACAAACATTTGCGGCAGTATTTTTGAGTGATTTTCTAAAGAAACTTCGTTTTGTAGTTTTCAAGGTGGAGGCGAAGGGAGTTTGCTAAAGGCAAATGACCGAGCCGACACCGCAGATGCAGTTGCGGAGCAACAAATCCACACTTGCAAATCTGCAAAAAGCACCAAAAAGACAACGCAAAGAAAAAGATAAGGAGAAACAATGGCAAATTTAAAGCATAATAACTACACCCAAGACACACTCGCCCTGCACGCAGGATACACTTATGATACCCAACGCACAATGAGTGTGCCAATCTATCAAAACATCGCTTATAGCTTTGAGAGTTTAGAGCAAGCCGCAGCACGATTTGGACTAAAAGAGCTAGGCAATATTTACACGCGTTTGACAAACCCAACAACCGATGTGCTAGGTGCGAGACTTGCAGCAGTTGAGGGCGGTGTCTTTGGTGTGCCTACTTCAAGTGGGAGTGCGGCGACTTTCTATGCGATAGCAAATTGTGCGGAGAGTGGCGATAATATCATCTTTGCGAATAAAGTCTATGGTGGCACACAAACGCTTTTTACGCATACGCTAAAACGCTTTGGCATTGAAGCAAGGACATTTGACATTGATAATATCGCGTCTTTAGAATCTGTGATAGATTCTAAAACAAAGGCGATTTTTTTTGAGAGCATTTCAAATCCCATTATTTCAATCGCTGATAGCACCGCTATCACTGCCATTGCTAAAAAGCACGGAATTATAAGCATTTGTGATAACACGGTGGCGACTGCCTTTTTACACAAGCCCTTTGATTTTGGCGTGGATATTTCCGTGCATAGCCTTAGCAAGTATGTCAATGGGCAGGGCAGTGCGTTAGGTGGGGCGGTGATTGAGCGAGCCGGGCTAAATGAGTTTATTAAAGACAATCCCCGCTATCCTGCGTTTAATACCTCAGATGCGAGCTATCACGGGCTAGTCTATGCTTCATTGCCCCTGCCTTGCTTTAGCATTCGCCTTATCACTGAATGGCTTAGAAATATCGGCGCGACACTCTCCCCGCAATCAGCGTGGATTCTATTGCAAGGGCTAGAGACGCTAGAGCTTCGCATTAAAAAGCATAGTCAAAATGCGCTAGATGTAGCAAGATTCTTAGAATCTCATAGCTTGGTAAAAAGTGTGGCTTATCCCGGATTAGAATCTAGCCCATATCACGCCCTTTTGCAGAAATATTACGCTAATTCTCAAAGCTCTGGGCTTATTAGCTTTGAGGCACAGAGCTATGAGGCGGCACAAAAGATTTGCAATAGCACAGAGATTTTTGCGATGGTGGTAAATATCGGGGATTCAAAGTCTTTAATCATTCACCCCGCTTCCACCACGCATTCTCAACTTAGTGAAAAAGAGCTACAAAGCGGGGGTATCACACCTTGCACGATTCGCTTAAGCATTGGGCTAGAATCTAGCAAGGATTTAATCGCCGATTTAAAACAAGCAATAGAAAAATAAAATCTAGAAGGAGCAAAAATGCCCATTGTTATCCCAGAAGATATTCCCGCATATTCCCTGCTTAGTCAAAATGCCTTTATTATGGGGGCAAAAAGGGCTAAAACGCAAGATATTAGGACACTTGAAGTGCTTTTAATCAACCTTATGCCTACAAAGATTGAAACAGAAAATCAGATTCTAAGTCTGCTTGCAAACTCGCCTTTGCAGGTGAAAATCACGCTTTTATCCACGGCAAGCTATATCGGCACAAACACGCCAAAAAGCCATTTGGATAGATTCTATGTAAATTTTAGCGAAGTTAAAGGGCGGCGGTTTGATGGAGCGATTGTTACAGGAGCGCCCATTGAGCATTTGGAGTTTGAAAATGTGGCGTATTGGAATGAGCTACAAGAGATTATGGACTATCTAAAAAGCCATTGCACAAGCACGATGTATCTGTGCTGGGGGGCTATGGCAGGGCTATATCACTTTCACAATATTTCAAAGATTATACTAAAAGAAAAGGTGTTTGGTGTGTTTTCACACAGAATCATTACGCAAGATTTGCTTTTAAATGGGCTAGATTCTATTGTGAGAATGCCTCATTCAAGGCACGCTGGGATTGATGAAAATGCGGTTAGAAACTCTAGCCTTAAGATTCTATTAGAGAGTGAGCTTTGTGGCATTAGTGCGTTAAAAGATGAAAAAGACTTTTATATCCTAGCCCACCCAGAATATGCCAAAGACACACTAAGATTAGAGTATGAGCGAGATATAAATAAAGGCTTAGAGATAGCAAAACCGCTTGATTATTTTGGGGAAGATGGGGAGCCGATACTCTCGTGGAAATCAAGTGCGAGTGTGCTTTTTAGAAATTGGCTTAACTTTTCTGTGTATCAGGATACACCTTTTGTGTTATAGGGCATGTATCAACAAATAGAATCAAGTAAAAGTCGCACAAAAATTACAGGATATGAAAGCAAAACTGCAAGCATTAATAAACCTACAAGATCCTAAATATCATCATATCGCTTTAATCAATCAATACAACCCACACACCTTTTAACACATTTTTGCTACAATGAGAGATTGTTTTTAGAATCTGAAATCTAGCAGTTGTCATGCATGAAATATCTTGTTTAGATTCTAGAATCTTGTCATTTGAAAAATCTTTTTTTAGAATTTGGGTTATTAGATGTTTCGCTTCGCTCAACATGACAATTACTAGAAACTAGATTCTAATCCGTGTCATACTGAGGCGTTAGCCGAAGTATCTAAAACCTTAGAATCTAAAAAGATTTTTCGCCTATGGCTCGCACGAGCGAAGCTCTTGCCCACACTTGCAAAAATGACAAGATTCTAGGATCTTATCATTTGTGTTTGTTATGGGCTTATAGAGCGTATGCGAAAATGACAAAATTTAAAATTTTTGTAAAGGATAAACATGAAAGTAGTTATTAAGAGAGCATTAAGAGTTCTGCTTGGTGAAAAAAGAGCAACACATCTGTTTTTTATGACAAGAAGAGGTATTAGAAACCTTGAAATCACAAAGTTTGTTATAAAAATCGCATACGGCAAATACATTGGGGGGGCAAACGCTTTGTAAAAATCAAAGCCCACAGCAACCCCAGCATGATAACCAAACGCAACATGATACAGAATCTCACAAGATTATCTACAACATACTTCATAACAAGCAGAAGATGGCGGCTAAATCTGCTATAAACCACTCCCACACAACCCCACTAGATAACAATCCAGACAATGAGCCAAACGACAAACAAACTAGCATCAAAGACACACCAAACCCAGAAAACAACAAGCATATAAAACCAAATGCCACAAAAAATAGCCCATTAAACCATCCGCCGCTTGTTGTGAGTATCACTTCTTTCCCTGCAAGGATTAGTTATCTTCATCATACATTATTTTCAATCTTTCAACAAAACTATAAACATTTTAAAGTCGCAGTATTCTTAAGTGAAGAAGAGTTTCCAACTCACAATCTCCCCTACATTCTTAGAATCTTTGCCAAACTAGACCTAATCACCATTCATTTCGTGCAAGAGAATCTGCGTGCATATAAAAAGCTATTCTATACGATAGACCTCTATCCGCAACATTTAATTATCACCATTGATGATGACCAGATGTATGATCCTGGTCTCATTTCTCTTTTGCTAACTTCCTATAAAAAGTTTCCTAATTGCATTCACGCAAATATGGTATATGATGATTTGATAGCAGATATGCTTAATGTGCCATTTGCAAAATACCAGTCAATCATCAAAGAGGACCGCCCGCACTTAGCCCTTGCTGGTGTTGGCGTCTCTGGCATTCTCTATCCACCAAAAAGCTTCCCTAGCGAGTTTTTTAACATTGAGAATATCCGCCAACTTTGTCCTTATAACGATGACTTATGGTTTTTTATTATGAGTGTGCTAAATGGTGTAGAAAAAGTGCTTATCAAAGGTAGTCTAGACCACCCCAAAGAATCTAGTGTAGCCATTAGCGAGACACCAAATCTCTGGGAGATTAACTGCACACAAAAACGCAATTATGATCAACTAGAAGCTTTATTTAAGGCATATCCACAGGCAAAAGAGAGACTTTTGGAATCTCTTTTAACTAACTAAGACATTTCATGGGTTATTTAATTTAAAGCTGCATTAAATTATTGGATTAAAGACACTGTATGTATTTTAGGAATTATTTTTTTGCAATTTAAGCTAGTTATTTAATATTGTGCTTGATCATACTTTAAATAAAACAATATTGGTCTTATGCTATAGACTTTTAGATTCTAGCATAACGGCTTGTCATGTTGAACGCAGTGCAACGCCCGGCATGGAGTCTAAACAAAGATTAGATTCTCAAATAAGAACTTTCGCATTTTAAGTGAGCTGCGACAATCATTAAATTTTTAATCAATGTAAAAATCTACAAGCAAAAAGAATGCATTCGTTTTCTTATGTATATCGATATGCTTGTGCCTTATCAATCTTTGAAAAATAGTAGAAAAAGTAGATTGTGGGATTACAATCCCCCCACATAGATTGACAGATATAAATCTATTGCAATTCTTCTGGTGATAATTCTCTTAAGAATTTTTCTTTATCAAAGTTTGCGTGTAAAAATGCAACGATTTCTTCAGAATCTATCATTGCATTTTGCAAACATGAGGTCGCACCCGGTGAAGGTGTCATATTGAAAGTCATGCCTTTTCCTGTGCGTATCTTCTTTTCACCTAACTCAAGTTTTTTAGCCGTCCTATCAACGACTTGTGGTCGCACCTCACCATAGCCTTTTGCAAATGTAATGTCTTCTAGTTTGAGTGAAGGGATAATCTTTTGTGCGTCTTTTATGAAAAGTCTTTTGCCAAAGAAAGGCAAATGGAAGAAAAGATTGCGTAAAACATAGTTTCTAATTTCAGAATCACTCAATAAATCATAAGTAACTTTCATCACATCTAGGTGCAGATCAAGCTTTAATAAATCTGGGCTAAGGACATCAAATAAGTGTTTGCTGTTTTCAAGTCGTAATGTAGCAAGTGCGGTTGGTCCAAGCCTTGTTTTGCCCTCCACGAATACATCAGGGTCGCCATGCAATGCTGCAAATGGAAGCTTAGGATTTTGCACACCATATACTTTTCCCTTTAAAAGATTTGGTGCGAAATAAAAATCCCCGCCAACAGGCAAACAGCCAAGTTCTAAACCATAACCAGCCCTTTGAGCAAGAGGCAATGAATATGAACCAGCATCAACAAGCACAAACTTTGCATAAACCTCTCTGCCATCTGCACCAATGATGGCATAACCTGTATTTTTTGCTTCAATCCTATTAACACGAAAACCTAAAAATACTTCATTTTGTGGATTTTTCTCTTTTGCTTTTTGTATGAAATACTCACTCAAAGCCTCATAATTTACTGCACACCAATCAGAATCAAAACCAGAACCAACTACATTTTCAGGTCTATCCCCACCACTTTTCCCTTCTATAACTTTTGGCTCCATAGCCTTAATATCTTCTTTTGTATAAAATTTTAGCCCGGGAAAAATATGTTGAAATTCTTCATGTCTTTTCGTCATAACTTCACATTCATGATCACCCACGCCAATTGCCATTTTTTGCATATTATAAATGACTTTATTTTGTAGATTTTCTTTCAAACAAAAATTGCGAACTTTTTGTGCGGATAACTTTACTTTTCTGGCTTTTTCAGCACTATAATTTGTTTCTATAGAACCATCATGTATTGTTTGTGAATTTGCCTTATGGCTTGAGCTTATTTGTGCTAGTTTTGTTTCTTTTTCTATGATTGCGATTTTCTTTATATCGCTATATTCTGTTAATGTGTAAAAAGTGCAACAACCACTCACTCCACCGCCAATAATGACGACATCAAACTCATTCATTACCTATCTCCCTTCGCTACAATTCTTTGCAAAATCTTGAAAAATATCTATTTCACAAATATGCCCATCTTTATTCAGCGTAATGTGTGGTGTTTCATGGCTATGAATTGCCCTATTAATATGCAAAATTCTTGTCGCATACTCTAAAGTTATGGGTATATCGTGACTGATCGTAATTATAGTATGAAATTCGTTAATTGTTTTTAATATTTTATATATCTCAAGCTGTGTTTGTGTGTCTATATTTGATGTCGGTTCATCTAAAATTAACAGCTTTGGATTGCCGATTAATGCACGCGCAATAAATACTCTTTGTCTTTGTCCGCCGCTTAGATCACTGACTTTTTTATATGCAAGATTCTCAATGCCTAGTTTGCTAAGAATCTCAAAAGCTCGCATTCTTTGTTTCTTATTTACTCTATATCCAAATAGTTTTGTTTCTAATATCCCCATTTCTACTATTTCTATGACCATTATGGGAAAATTTATATTGATTTGTGTGTTTTGTGGCACATAGCCTATCTCTTTTTTATTTGCAAAAAGATCTCTATTTGGATAGTGAATCTCCCCTGTAAAATCTGGTAAAAGTCCAAGTAAAATTTTTATAAAAGTTGTTTTTCCGCCACCATTTGGACCTATGATTCCTAGAAATTCTTTGTGTAAAATCTCGAAATTTACAGATTCAAAAATTTTTTCCCCATTGTAACCAAAAGAAACATTTTTACCTATGATAATGGGTGGGTTATCTATTGTATGAGAATTATTCTCATCTTTTTGCGTGTTTGCTTGTTTCATATTTTCCCTTTAGTTAAGATTCTATATTTCATATAACTTTTAGTATTTATAATAAACGCGGTTTAAGATTCTATCATTTTAATACATATTATGAAAAGAAAAGATATCTGAGCATGAATCATATCGCATAAATGCTTCTACGGAAATATAACTAAAATAAAAATCTAACATATAATTTTAATACGCTTAAAAAATGCAGAATCTCAAATGAAAACATAAAAACCACATTCAATATGTTAAAATAAGCGACATTAAAGTTTCATAGGTTTAAAGGATATAAATGGCAATTATTAAAGAACTTGATGCGTTTGAAGTGCTAGATAGTCGTGGTAATCCCACAATTTGCGTTAAGGCGGTTTTGAGTGATGGCAGTGTAGGCAGTGCGATTGTCCCAAGTGGAGCTAGCACAGGAAAAAAGGAAGCATTAGAGCTTAGAGATAAAGATAATATGCGTTTCTTAGGCAAGGGCGTGTTACAAGCATGTGCGAATGTAACAGAAAAGATAGCAAGAGATATTGTAGGTATGGAAGCATATAGGCAAACAAGCATTGATTATATGCTAAAAAATATCGATAATACACAAAACTACTCAAGGCTTGGAGCAAATGCTACACTTGGCGTTTCTATGGCGATAGCAAGGGCTAGTGCAAACTCACAAAAGATTCCGCTTTTTAGATACCTTGGCGGTATTAATGCGACTACACTGCCTGCCCCTATGCTAAACATCATTAATGGTGGGAGTCATGCTGATAACAATGTGGATTTTCAAGAATATATGATTATGCCGCTTGGATTTGATTGCTTTAAACGGGCGTTGCGTGCAAGTGTGGAAGTGTATCATATGCTAAAACAGATTCTAAACGATAAGGGTTTAAGCACGGGTGTGGGTGATGAGGGCGGCTTTGCACCGAATCTAAAAAATAACGAAGAGCCTATTAACTATATCATTCAAGCAATTGAAAAGGCTGGATATAAAGCAGGGGAAGATATAAGCATAGCTCTTGATATTGCAAGTAGTGAGTTTTATGAGAATGGAATCTATAATTTAAAAGGTGAGAATAAAAAGCTAGATTCTAAAGGCTTAGTCGCATATTACGAAGAGTTAGCAAAAAAATATCCCATTGTATCCATAGAAGATGGATTGAGTGAAGATGACTGGAGTGGTTGGGAGTATTTGACAGAGCGACTCGGTAAAAAAATCCAGCTTGTAGGCGATGATTTATTTGTAACAAACACGGCGATATTACAAGATGGTATTAATAAAAACATTGCAAATGCAATCCTTATAAAACCAAATCAAATCGGCACAATCACACAAACAATGGAAGCCATAAGACTAGCTCAAAAAAGTGGATACAAAACCATTATCAGCCATAGAAGTGGCGAGAGTGAAGACTCTTTTATAGCAGATTTAAGCATTGCCGTTAATGCAGGAGAAATAAAGACGGGTGCGCCTGCAAGAGGTGAGAGAAATGCGAAATATAATCGCCTTTTAGAATTACGACATGGACATAAATTTTTAAGCTATGATGCAAAAAGTTTGTTTGCAAAGTGATTTTGCAATGAGATTACTTTTTGAAAAAGTGTTTTGTATGAGCAATAAGCCTAATAAATAGGCTAGATTCTAAAAGCTTTAAATCTTGCAAAAATAACAAAAGTATGCTATTATTGCAGGCTTTGTTTATTAAAATTCTATAAAAAGGTAGCAGATAATGAAACGAACATATCAACCACATGATACACCGAGAAAAAGAACTCATGGTTTTCGCACAAGAATGAAAACAAAGAATGGGCGAAGAGTGATTAATGCAAGACGAGCTAAGGGGAGAAAACGACTAAGCGTTGCGTAAGTCTTGCTTTTAGCCGTGTAATGATCGCTCTATAACAATGTGTAATTTATTGTATATTGACATTTTGTGTATATTACAATAAATGTGATATTTGAGAATATATCATATTGATTCTTAGGTGTCGCTGTATCTCTTTGGGTGTTTATATCCCAATGTCTTGCCCCGTAGCGTATCCCTAAAATGCGTATTTTAACAATATAGCTTCGCGTGATTTATATTATTTAAGATTCCATGTATTGCGATATAGCCCATTAGTTGATTGTTGGACTAGGGTTTCATGCAATTGACATAAAACAAGTGGTATAGATTTTAAGATTTTTATTCATATTGTGCTGGGTTAGATCTTATTCAATCTTTTCAATACATTGTAGCATTATGGAAAGTTTGAGTATGGAATCTTGTTTAAGTGGATTATAAATAATATTTGCTTAGGCATTTTTTCTTGCTATTACACATTTTTTTGCTAAAATTAGCATTTTAGTTTGCTGTGGGTGCTGTGGGGGCTTTATGCAATTTTATACTTCTTTATCATTTTTGTTTTTTTATATTCTATACGCTTTTAAAAACGATATTTCTAAAAGATCTTTGAAATATCACTCATTTTTATTGCACAAATTCATTTTTCCTACAACATATTGCAATCACATAAAAGATAAGGCTATATTGTGAGAGAAAATATTACAAAGTATGCTTATATTATTAACCTTTGCTATTTTACAAAATATATTTGGAGATATCTTTGTCTATGCTTTCTCATGTCTTTTTGTCTTTATGCGGTAGAAAATAATACAGATAAAGATATAGAATCTAAAAATAAAGCCAATCCATACAATATAAATTATCCTAATCTAGATTCTAAATACTATCCATACATTCGTTCTCGCAATAAGTTTTATGATAAAGATATAGCAAAGATTATAGAAAATGTGGATAGGGCTGAAGCGAAAAATGCCTTTTTTATCGGTGCAGCTTATGGTTTTAATATTAATGCAGCATTACCCTTTTTTGTTGATGCAGGTATAATAGGCACACAAAATACAAAGTCAGCTACCCCTAACTTTAGTCTCTTTGGATTCCGCGTTGGGTATCAAAAATACACAGGCAAAATGTTGCCTATCAATCATTTTGGGTATCAAATCTATATTGATTTTTGCGTGAGTCTTGGAAAAAGCGGATTATTTTTTACTGGGATTAATGCGGATATGCTGTGGGATTTTTTGGAATTGCATGGTTTTATTGGGAGTTTGAATCTTGGTGTTGGGCTTGGCTCAAGCAAGATTACAGGACTTGCCATAAGCCCTTATGCTGATAAATATGAAGCAGCATATAGGCTAAATCTTGGTATAAGTGTGCGTTATCCACGACTTCATCATAAAGCTGGAATCTACTTTGGAAGCACTCAAGGGACAGAGAGAGGCTTTTTGGGCTATACAATGATGATTGGATATGATTATGTTTTTTAGAATCTTTTTATCTCTTTTTCTATTATCTAGCCTTATATACGCAGATGATATAAAGGAAAGTGAAGTAGCACAAGATAAGCATGCAGAAGATTCTATGCGGCTAGATGAAGATCATACAGATATGTTTGATGAAGTCGAAGACAAACATAACGAAAGAATAAAGCAATCTATCGATAGAATGCAGCATGTAAAAGATTCTATAAGAGAGGTGTATGAAAGAGAGAAAATATATACTCTAGAGCCACAAAACTATTCCATTGAAGATTTACAAATTGGCATTAGCGATGCACAAAATAAAGCAGAAAGAGAACAAGCTAGAAGGAAATTAGAATCTAGTGAATATAAAACTCAACTATTTTTTGGTGTGCAACTTGGCACTACAATAGCTGCGGTAGCAGACAATATAAATGTTTTGCCGACCTTAAATCTAAAGGTTGGATTCCAAAATTTTCTTGGCATATCAAGTAAGCAGGTGGGGCTTAAAATCTACCTTGATACACTTGTAGCAAGCAATATTTTATCATCGCTAAAAAACGATCCTTACGCAGATTTTATAGCTAGCACATTTAGTGCGACAAATGTTAATGCAGAAGTTATGTATGAGATTCCCATTTCTAAAGATATGAAGTTTGGGGTTGGAACTGGTTTTGGTGTGGGCTATATGACTTATAGCGACAAATATTGGGATAAATTGAATGGCTTTGCTTCAAATGTTGCCTTTCTTACCTACATTTCATTTTATGAGAAACATAAGCTTGAATTAAGCTTTAAGACCTTTATTTATCATTATGGGAGCTATGTTACTAGAAAGCTTGAGGGCGTAGCACAGAATCCTGTGGATATATTCTCAAGTGATTTTGCAAAGCCTATGAATCTAAGTTTAGGATGGGTATATGTATTTTAAAAAATATATACATGCTATAAAAAGGGCTATTCATTTGCCTATGTTTTTGACATTTACTACTTGCATATATGCAAACGAAACAGATACAACAAAAAGAGAGCAAAAAAAAGAAGATAGCTTTATCCCCAATATGCTTTTACAAGATACGACAAATATACTTGATTCTTCATTGCCCCTGCCCTATTTTTCATTACCTTACAGCAAAACGCATAATTATCTAAAAAGAGAGAGCAGCAAGAAAGATTCTCTATTTGATGATGCGATGAAGCCTATAAAACCAAAGATTACAACCTATGACTACTCGCAACTAAAAAATATGGATACGACACAAGATGAGTATTTTATCGATTTTAAGATTCATGAGTTAGAAAAAGAAGCCTATATGCTAAGGTCTCAAATCATAGAGAAAGAAAAGAAAAAGCGAAATTGGCTTATAGATTCTAAAGCGAGTGGATATTACGCGGGTATTGGTGTAATGCTAGGCTTTATACGCGATGAAAAATCTTTAGGTATAGATGCAAGCAGGGCTAGTGCTGGTGGGATTCTAAAGCTTGGCTATTTGCGTTATCTCTATAATCATTTGGGCTTAAAAGCAGAGCTATTTAATATTTATGGGAATCACACGCATAATAATGAACTTTTGCTGTATAACTATTATGGATTTAGACTTGCCGTATTGCATGATATTCCGGTATTTTTTAAAGAGCATTATTTTGGCTTTTTTGCGGGATTTGGCGTTGGCGGCTATATTTTTTCAAAAAAGCATCAAAGCATAGAAACTTATAACTATTTGACAAACATACATAATATGAGTTTGAATCTAAACATAGGTGTGAGCTGGACTTATGCAAAACATCATAGGGTAGAGATTGAGCATATTTTTATCGCACCACTTATAACACTCTCAAATGGCACAACAGAGACTTTTGAACCTAGCTATATAGTGAGTTACTCATGGGTATTTTAAAAGCTTTATTTTATATTCTGTTATGTGTATGTTTTATGCCTTATCTTTATGGGATAGATTCTGGCGAAACAAATGTGAAAAAACGCATTCATGTCAATGATGACAAAAGGAGTAATTATAAGGTTAATAATTTTACTACCATAAATCTTAACTCAACAAAAAAAACCAAAAAGGAAGAACCAAAAAAAGAGATACAAAAACCTACTAAAAGCTATGAAGAAAAGCTGCATTATCTACAATCCTTGCGTTATGAAGTGATGAGTTTAAAAGAGCAAATCGGCGATGATTTTCAAGTCAGTGTGCCTTATGGGCATTATGTAGATGATAAGACAAGCGCACAACGATTTAATGCCCTAACACAAAGCTATAATGACGCTTTAAAAAAGAGCGGTTTATTTGGCGGTGTAAGCATGGGGGTTTTAGATATTTATACAAGCGGCTATATTGATAACAATCTTGTGATAACTCGTATTACACCGCTTGTATATGGCGGTAGTGGTGGCTATCAAAAGTTTTTCAATCATTATGTAGGCACAAGGCTTTATGGTGGGCTTTTTACTTCATTTTTCAATGATATTTATACCTATGATATAAAAAATGGCACAACTGCACCTGTGAAAAATCCCTATGGTGGTGATGGGAATTTACAAAGTTTTTATATGTTGGCCTTTATGAGTGCTGATGTGTTGTTTGAGTTTCCATTTGATAATACATTTAAAAACTATATTGGTGGATTCATGGGGCTAAATATCGGTGTTATGTATTATCGTCCTTATGCTTCACACCCACAAAAAGGCGATTATTACCCTGCAAAATATATATGGAATTATAACTTACAAGTAGATTATTCCTTTAATCTTGGCATGAGTCTCACTTTTAACAATATACATAGAGTAGAAGTAGGGCTTGGCATACCTTTCTCATATCTCTCACTACCGGGCTTTGCAGAAAGTGCTGATGTGCTTGAGAAAATACCCTCAAACTTTTGGCGTAGTGCGGTATTTTTAGCAAACTACCGCATGTTGATAAAGTTTTAGAATCTAATTTAGATTCTAAAACTTTATCAAAGATATAGAAGAAAAATGTAAAATAATGGGATTATAATTTTAAACATAAAGGCACAGGTTTGCCTTATTATCGTAAATCTTTTCAGCCTTAGAATCTAGCTTTCACTACATGGATATTTTGCATCAAGCCATTTACAAAACTGCATAGAAAAAAGCACAACAAGCCATGACACATAAATCCACAAAAATGCAAACATAATGATTGAGACTGAGCCATAGATATTGCTATAAAACTTATTATAACTCATGTAGTAAAAAAATATGATTTTTAAACCATACCACACAATCGCACCAAGCAAACTCGCTAATATTAACACAAAAAATCGCAATGGCTTATTCGCTGCTACACGAAAAAGCATAGCAAATACAATCCAAGTAGCAAGCATAGGTATAAAAGAATAATATTTTGTAATCACATCATCAGAGTATATATCCACAATCACTGCATTAAAGTAAATCGAAGTAGCAAGAAACATGGGTATAAGCGTGATTAAGAGCCAGTATATGATAAAAGAGTCAAAATAGCCGCGTTTTTTTGCCTCAAAAATGCGTGCAGCAACATCATCAAAATTCCTAAAGAATATAAAAGAGCTAATAAGCGAAATGAGAAAGCCTACAAAGCCCATTTCCTTGCCATTTGATAAAAAGTTATCTAGGATTTTTGCAAACTCATGGGCATTGTCAGGCAAAATATTATCAAGGATAGATTGTTTTAGAATCTGTAATTGATCTTGAAAGCTTGGAAAGAGTGAAAAAAGAGAAAAAAACATTAAAAAAGCAGGGATAATAGAAAAAATGCTATAAAAACTTAAAGAAGCCGCATAATGAAAAATTCTATCATTATCGGTTATGGCATGCCAACAATATGAGATTTTTTCACTAATAAAATAGCGATGCTTGGTTATGTTTGCATAAAAATGTTGTAGTTTTTGCAAATAGCCATCTTGTTGTGTTTTATTGTTTTGTATTTCATGTGTGAGATTATTTTTTTGCATTTGTTCTGTTAAAGTTTCGCTATTTGGATTGTGTGCTTGAGAGATTGACTCGTTTTGCGATGTGCTTTCTTCTGCTATCGTATTAGCAGAAGTATCTAAAGATTCTGTGTATTTTGTTGTAGTATGAATCTTTGTATCTTGCACACATAAACCTTTAATCAAGATATTTTTGGGCTATTAGCTTACCATAATAATACTGCAATGCTTGTATCCTTTTCCCCTCAGTTATCACATATAGCCAGTTATGCAATACTCCCTTTTTAAAAGTCGTCTTTAAAGCTGTATTATCCCTTGCATACTGCGTAAAATCTCCATGCAACACCCCGTCTTTGTAGAAACCTGTGAAATGTGGGTTACCATTTGGATAAAAATGACTGAATCTTCCATGCAATTTGTCATCTTTATAATGAACTTCCCATGCAAGTATGCCACTTGGATAATAACCCACAAATTTGCCATGCTTTAATATTCCTTTGCATGAACCTTGCATAACAATACCATCAATAATAGTTTTACATGAAGTCATTTTAGTATGTGCATAAAACAATGAAAATGCAAACACTAAAACAACATACTTGAAAACATTCATTCCCAACAAGAAAATACCCTAAAAAATGTGAAAAAAGAAATAAGAGTGAGACT
The DNA here is from genome assembly GCF_900198365.1 of Helicobacter bilis. GTDB lineage: Bacteria > Campylobacterota > Campylobacteria > Campylobacterales > Helicobacteraceae > Helicobacter_A > Helicobacter_A bilis_B. The sequence continues at coordinate 41,428 of NZ_FZMS01000008.1, forward strand.
ATAATAAGAGTTTATTGCCACAAAAGGCAGACTAAGCGAAAATCCAGCATGAAGCCAAATTTTCACAATGTCCAAATATGGCTAAAGTTATTTTACTTTAAGCACCGCATTGATTTTTTTCAATTTATCTTCTTCAAGTAGATAGCGTAAATTGTGTTCATCTTGTTTGCTTTTTCTAAACTCTTCTTCTTTTTTAGTGATTCTATGAAGAATTTCAGTAGCTTTAGAAACATTTCTATTTGCTTGTGCTTCTTCTAAGTCTAAACGCAAGTTTTTAACATCAAATTCCACTGCATCTCTGTATTGTTTGAACTTCTCTGTTTGTGCTTTAACTGCCTTGAGAGTATCAAACTCAATTTGTGCAATTTCTCTTTTTTGTTTTAAGTTTGCAGTCGCATAAAGCTCTTTTACAACGCCTTTAGGTGCAACAGAAGCACCGATAACATGCTCATGGTGAGCCATATTAGGACATGCGAAAAGCAACCCGCTTGTTGCTATAGAAACAAACATCAACTTCTTAAGAACCATCATAACTTCTCCTTTGGCATAGAAAAAATAAAAATCATGAATGGCATTATAACGAAATATAATGAGTTTTAAACATAATTTTTGTAAAAAATAGATATTTTGGTTTATTGTTAGCTATCAAATCTATTGAAATACCTTGCTACATGATATTCAATATCTTTGCAAAATCAACATATAATGCTTATAACAGCAACAATATCAGCATTCATTTATAGTAAGACTAGATTCTACATGTTAAGCCAAGAATAATCAAAACTATATGCTTAAAGTAACTTGACTAAACGCATATAGTTTTGTAATGATTCTCTCATTCACACAATAAACGCCTATGCAAGATCTTCATCTTTTACTCGTCCCTTCTTTCTCTCTTCTTGATATTCTTGCTGTGTCCAAATGTTTAGAATCTTGCCCTCACTCATTTGCACGACTCTTTGAGCTAACTCAATGGTGCTTGGTCTGTGTGCTACCACGATTAAAATTTTGTCCTTTTGTAAAGTAGCAAGTGCATCTTTAATAGATTCTTCTGTTTCTTCGTCAAGAGCACTTGTGGCTTCATCAAGTATTAAAATGTCTGGATTCTTATAAATTGCCCTTGCGATAGCTATTCTCTGTCTCTGACCGCCGCTTAAATTTGTCCCAAACTCATCAAGGATAGTTTCTATACCATCATCAAGTTGTGATACAAACTCATACGCCTGTGCTTTTTTTAGTGCATCAATCACTTTTTCTTCATCAATTTCCATGCCATAGGCAACATTACTAGCAATGCTTCCATGGAATATAAAAATTCTTTGTGTTACAATAGATATATTTTTACGCAAACTCTCTTGTGAAAGATCCTTTAAATCATAATTATTAATGAGAATCTTGCCCTCATTTGGCTCATAAAGTCGCAGTAAAAGACTCATTAAAGAGCTTTTTCCGCTACCACTTTTGCCAACAATGGCTGTCGTTGTGTTTCTCTCAAACTTCAAAGAAAGATTATTGATAGCAGTAAAATCATCATATTTAAGCGTAATATTTTGTGCCTCAATAGATTCTATAGGAGACTTTAGAATCTCTTTGCCATCAATAATTTTTGACTCCCTATCAATAATGTCTGATAATCTCTCATTTGCCACAAGGGCTGGTTGCACCCCTGCAAAGCTTCCATTTAATCCCTTTAATGGCTTATAGAGTAAAAACATAGCCGCCATAAGTGAGAAAAACTGCCCAGCACTCATATTATCCCGCAATACTTCTAGCCCACCTATGATAATGACAATCGCCATGCCTATTGAGCCAAAAAGCTCCATAAGCGGTGAAGTGAGTAGTCCTACTCTTGTTGATTTTCGTCCCAAACGAAACATCTCATTACTATAATCTTTATATTGTTTAAACTCTAATTTTTCCCCATTACTTGCCTTAATAATCTCTATATTATTAATAATCTCAAATACCCTTGAATTCATATTAACACTTGTTTGAAAGCTTTGATTCGCAAGAAATCTTAGCTTTTTTGCAATGAAACGAATAGGGATAATAGATAAAGGCATAATCATTAATGCAAGCAAGGCTAAAAACGAGCCATTATATACAATAACCGCACTATATGCAATAATCGTTAATATCGTGCTTAAAAAATTCATAAGATAACCCGTAGCAAAATACGACACCACAGAAATATCACTAATACGCGCTAAAATCTCACCGCTACGCATACGATTAAAGAAATCAAGCTCAAACCCCAAAACTCGCTTCATCACCTTTTGTCTTACTAGATTCTCAACATTTGCATTAATGTAAGAGAGATAATAGCCCTGCATATAAATCCCAAGCCCTTTAATAAAAAATATTGTAATAAGCACCAAAGGCATGATATAAAGCATTGCTTCATTCTTATCTTTAAACACATCATCAATTAAAGGTTGTATCACATACGCACTGCCACCAGATCCAAGTGCAGCAAGCACCATGCCAACAAGCACCATAAAATACTGCCATTTGTGCTGCTTCACATAGGGTCCAAATCGTTTATAAACAAGTTTAAAATCTTTGCGTAAGTTAAGGGATTGTGTTTGCTTATCATCAGTCATTTCTTATACTTCCTTAATAATTCTGTTTAACAAAAAAATAAAGCAAGATTCTAACATATTTGAATAAACTATGACAAAAGGTAAAAGCGTGTAATATTATACAGAAACAAATAATAAGTCTTAATAATTTTATGCTAGAATACGCCGATTAGAATCTCAAATCTACCACATATCAGATATTAGCAAAAAAGGATAGCAATGATAATTTTAGGTATTTCAGCCTTTTACCACGATAGTGCCATAGCCCTATTAGAAGATGATAGAATCCTTTTTGCCTTGCAAGAAGAGAGACTATCTCGCATTAAAGCTGATAGCACATTTCCTAAACTATCCATTGAAGCGGCATTAAACTATATAAATAACAACTGCCACGATTATATGGGGGGGGGGGGGGTGAATACCCTAAAAACACTCCACAAGATTTAACCAACTTAGAATCTACTTTTGAAAACGCCCAAGCCCAAGACGATTCTAAGAATTGCGGTGGGGCTTTGCGTGTTTTGGGACAATTTGGGGATAGGAGTTACCTAAAAGGTAATGACTGCGGCGATTTTTCGCAACTCCCGCAAATACCCCGCAAAGCCCAATCCTCCAACCTAAAGCCAACACCCCTAACACTAGATTCCATTGATTCCTTTGTCTTTTATGACAAACCTTTTCTCACCTTTGAACGCTTACTTGAGACCTACTTTGCCACCGCGCCAAAGGGCTTTCTAAGCTTTGTAAAGGCTATCCCCGTATGGCTTTCAACAAAGCTTTTCTTAAAAGAAACCATCGCACGAGAGCTAGAATCTTTGTATAAAAAACTCTATCCGCAAAAAAGTAAGCAAGAAATTAAAGCATTTAAACAAAAAGTGCTAAATAATCTCTACTTTAGCGAACATCACTTAAGCCATTGTGGCTCTGCATTTTTCCCAAGTCCTTTTAGTGATGCTGGGATTCTAACCCTTGATGGCATAGGCGAGTGGGCGACTACGACTATTGCTAAGGGGCAAGATAATTATATTGAGATTTTACAAGAGCTGCATTTTCCGCACTCTCTAGGGCTTTTGTATTCTGCTTTTACTTATTATTTAGGCTTCAAAGTCAATTCCGGTGAATATAAAGTGATGGGCTTAGCCCCTTATGGAGAGCCAAAGTTTGTAGATATTATCAAAACGCATTTAGTAGATATCAAGCCTGATGGGAGCTTTTCACTCAATATGGAGTATTTCTCTTACACCTATGGGCTAAGAATGACAAATGCCAAGTTTGACAGCCTTTTTCACGCACAAAGAAACCCAGAATCTAAGCTAGAACAAATCCATATGGACATAGCCGCAAGCCTGCAAGTAGTAACTGAAGAAATAATGATAGCCCTAGCTCGCACCACAGCTAGACTTAGTGGCAGTAGGAATCTTGTTTTAAGTGGTGGTGTCGCGCTAAACTGCGTGGGTAATGGCAAGATTTATCAAAAGCTTATCAAAGAAGAAAAGATTTTGGATCATATTTGGATACAGCCTGCAAGTGGGGATGCGGGAAGTGCGGTGGGGTGTGCCTTAGCGTTTTACCATATAGAATGCAAACAGCCTAGAATCCGTGAAGAAAAACAAGCCAAGTGTGAAAAAGCGGATTCTAGCAATGAAACCCAAAATGTAAGTGAGCCAACAAAGGATTCTAGGAGTTTCACCCAAAACGCAGAAAATGTGTTTTGTAGCCAAGCAGATAGGCGGCAGGATTTTTGTGATAAAAATGGGGCTTTGCAAGGCGAAGCAAGGGAGTTACCTAAAGCGGTAATGACCGAAGCTGAGCTGAAAGCAATCACCATTTTAGCCAAAAAGCCAACGCCAAAGATAAGCCCAAGCAATTCTAAGATTTTGGAACTAGAATCGGGGTTTTCAAACGCCACAAATATAAAAGGGTCGCAGGCGGAAGGATTTGCCGATGATTTTGTGGGTTGCGCGCGGCGAGCGGTGGGCGAAGGGATTTACCTAAGCGGTAATGAGCAAGCCCACCGCGCAGACTCCCGCAAAAGCGTGGCAAAGCCAACGCCTTTGCTAAAAGATTCTATGCAAGGAAGCTATTTAGGGCTATCCTACTCTAACGAAGAAGTCCAAGCCACGCTAGATTCCCTAAACGCAGTCTATGAAAAGCATCATTTTGACACGATCAAGCACTTAACTGCCGAAGCTCTAGCACAAGGTAAAGTAGTAGGCTGGCATCAAGGGCGGTGTGAGTTTGGACCTAGGGCATTAGGGGCTAGATCGATCCTAGGCGATCCACGCAATACCACAATGCAAAAGACGATGAACCTAAAGATTAAATATAGAGAATCTTTCCGCCCATTTGCCCCAAGTGTGCTGGACTTTGCCATAAATGAGTGGTTTGAGTGCGACTACATTAGCCCATATATGCTGCTTGTAGCCCCTGTGAAAAGGGAGAAATGCTACCCACTCACAAAAGAGCAAAAAGAGCTTTTTGGCATAGAAAAGCTAAATATTATTAGAAGCGAGATTCCAAGTGTAACGCATATTGACTATTCTGCGAGAATCCAAAGTGTGCATAAAGAGACTAATCCGCGTTATTACGCACTTATAGAAGAGTTTTATAAACTTAGCGGTGTGCCTGTGCTAGTGAATACGAGCTTTAATGTGCGAGGTGAGCCTATGGTATGTAGTCCTTATGATTCTTATGCGTGTTTTATGGGGACGGAGATGGATATGCTAGTGATTGAAGATTTTATTCTTTATAAAGAGAAACAACCACAAGAGCATATCGCAAAGTTTAGAGATATTAAAGATAAGTATGAGCTAGATTAAACAATAAGGGATATATATGAGAAAAGAAATATTGTATAAAATCACACAAGGCAAAATTGGCGTTTTATTGTTTTCTGTATTGTGGATTTTAATAAGTTTGCTTTTATTAAAGATTGATCGCATATCTAAAATGCGTTTTGATTTTAGCATTATGTCATTTGTATGGATTAGTGCCCTCTTATTATTGTTATGTGTATATTATGCAAGGCAGACAAAGATACAAGGCTTGAAGTTGGCATTATCTTATTTTAGTATTTTGCCTATTTGTGTAATCATTGGTGAGGTATATGGATTCTATAAATTGCAGAATAAAGACAATAAAGATAAAGATTGTGTTTTAGAATCTAATGGCATTTATGCAACTGCTTACTATGAGCCTAATACAATAACAGGATATAGGGCAAAACCAAATATAGTAGCTACTGCACAAATGCTAAATAAAAAAGATAACTCTATAATCTATGATATTTCCTATGATATCAATGAGTTTGGTTGGCGTAAAACAAAAAGTTCAAATAATAACAGCAAACAATGCTTTCTCTTTTTTGGCGATAGCTTTACCATAGGCGAGGGGTTAAATGATAATGAAAGTTTGCCATTTTATTTTGGACAACAAGTCGATATGAAAATTTATAACTTTGGATTCCATGGATATGGACCTCATCAAGCCTTAGCTTTGCTTTTAAGCGGTGAGGTTAAAAGGACAATTAAAGATTGTGATGAAGTAATAGCACTTTATGAGAGTTTGCCACGGCATATTTCTAGGGCTAATGGATTCTCACCATGGGAGATAGGCACAAAAGCCCCGAGATTTAAAATCAATGGCGAAAAACTAGAATGGCTAGATACTACAACTAATAAGAAAACAAAATTTGCAAGATCAATAGAGCATCGCCTAGAACAAAGCTATTTATATAAATTCTTACAATCACGCGATACATACAAATACGATGAGAAATACAATAATCTCTATTTTGCCATAATGTTAGAAATGCAAAAAGAGCTAAAAACACAACTTAACGCACCGCTTTATGTTTTACTATGGGATTCTAATAATTTAAGTGATGAACTAGAAGTTCAAGAATCTAATGCTATTACACAATGGCTAGAAACAACCTTTAACAACAATATAGCAACGATGGGGGGGGGGGATATATGTTAGCAAGTAATATTTTGCAAAATTATAAAATAGCCAGAGAGAATTATTCCATTAATAAGTGTGAGCAACACCCAAACGCTATTGCAAATAAGGAATTGGCAAAATTTTTAGCACTAAATCTAAAAGATAGCATAATACAAACAAATAGGATAAAAGCGGTAAAAACAACAGATTCTAAAACAGAAAAAATCCAAAAGTAAAAAAAGGGAAATGATGACAAGCATTAGTGATTTACGCGTATTTTTAGGCATTTGGGCGGGGATTTTTGCAGTATTTTTATTCTCTGGAATCTTATTGCACGACATTTATAGAATCTGGGCGATCATTGGGCTAGGTGTCGCTCTAGCCCTGCAAGTCTATCCCAAAGTTAGCACACCGCTTTATATCGCACAAGTGAAGCTTGGCAGTGTGATTGGCTGGTGCATTTCTCGTGCAACTTTGGTGGTGCTTTTTGCCCTTGTGTTTGTGCCTTTGGGGCTAGTCTTTCGCATAATAGGACGCAATGTTTTGGGTGCGAGACTTGACAAAGAAAATGATAGTTATCTTATCTCTCGTCAAAAGCAACCCGTAAGTATGAAAAATCAATTTTAGAAATCAAAGGAGATTCTATGTTAAAAAACAAATGGATAAAGTCTATTATATGGATTATTGGGCTTATTGTATTAATGATGATTTTACTGAAGCTAGATCGTTTATGTTTTCGCTATTTTAATTTTAGTATGCCTTATTTATGGATTGGTGGTGCTTTTGCGATTGTTTTGCTTATTTGTGCGAAAAGGGCTACATCTCAAGGCTTAAAACTCACTTTTATTTATATAGCGATTGTGCCTATATGTGTTGTGATAAGTGAAGGGGTTTTTTATTATAAGATTCAAAATAAAAAAGATATACTCATACAGCCGCATAAGATTCTAGGCTATGCCCTTGCCCCAGCAGTTTCTGAAAAAGGTAAATTGATTGTAGATGACAAAGTGATTTATGATATTGTCTATACGCATAATGAAAATGCTTTGCGACTCACACCGAATAATAATACCAACTCACGCACTTGCTTGAATATCTATGGTGGCTCATTTGTCTATGGTTCTGGTGTTGGAGATTCTGAAACTATAACCGCATATTTACAAAACAATCTACCACAATATAATGTCAAAAATTTTGGTATAGGTGCAGCTGGAGCACATCAAATGTTAGCAAGATTAGAGTTTGATTTAGATTCTAAAGAATTAGGGCAATGTGATGAAAATATCTTTATTTATGAGGCTATACCTCATCATATTTACAGAGCAAAAGGCGTATTTAAAGGACCAAAATATGAAAATATTAATGGTGAAATTATTTATCAAGGCACATTTAGCGATGAAGAACAGGCGGTATTTTGGCGAAAAGATGATGACACAGAAAAAAATAAAATAATAGAAAACAAACCGCGACAATCTTTTATACAGCGTATGGCAAGCACACTCAAAAAGACAAAGGACCAACTTGCAGAATCTTATACAAGAGAATATTTCTTTCCGCTTATTAAACCCGGTTCCAAGTCAAAAGATTTACTACAAAACGAAGTTTATGAAAAAGGGTTTGCCTCCAATTTGGATAGAGTGAAGCTAAATATCTCACAAGACCACATATATTTTGACATTATACGAAAAATCAACAAGATATTAAAAGAAAAATATAACGCAAAACTTTATGTACTTTATTGGGATTATGATATGCACGCACAATTTTTAGACAAATACGATAAAGTCATACAAACTACACTTAAAAACGATGGTATCCCATTTTACACGATAAGTGAAATTATCGGCGATGATTATAAAGAGGATTTAGAACGCGTAAAAAATGGGGACTTTGAACATTTTAAATATAGAATCTCTCGTTGGGATACGCACCCAAATGCCCTAGCAAATGAGAAAATCGCAGAGTTTATTGCCACACAAATTAAAAATGGTGTGATAAAACCAAGTAAATTACACAATCCCAATACTACACATGACGATCCAAACAAAAAGGGGTAAGAATGACAAATAACATATTTTTACACCGCAAGGTTACCCAACTAACACATAATAAGGAGCAAATATGAATATCATTAAAGAATTATGGGCTTTTTTAAAGGAACGCAAGAAATTTTGGCTTTTCCCTGTGATTATTATCATGCTATTTCTAGGCGTATTGATTGTATTAGCAAAAGGCTCAGCTGTCGCACCTTTTATCTATACTATATTTTAAGTATTATAGTATCTTAGTTTGTGTGATTTTAAGTCTTAATTACAGGGGTTTTATGTATAGACACTAAATGTTTGTATCTTAAAATCTACAAACCTACCCATAAAGGCATAACAGCTAAAATCCACAAATCACCCCAAAGATTACTGCCATCAATTAAGAGGTTCTAAGCCTTTACAACAACTCAACAATCTCCCTCAAACATTTCACAACATAGCTTATAGAATCTTGTGTGATAACATAAGGGGGCATAAAGTAGATTGTATTCCCAAGTGGGCGAAGTAGTAAGCCCCTTTTTAAGCCCTCTTCAAAGATAAATATATTTGGTCGCTCTTTATCTGTGATAACATCAAAGGCTACAACCATACCGCATATTCGCATATTTTTCACCTTAGAAGAATCTTTTAGAATCTCAAATTCCTTTTTCATAAATAGACTTAATTGCTTGTTTTTCTCAATGATATTTTCCTGCTGAAAGATATCAAGCACCGCATTTGCCGCCGCACATGCAAGTGTATTACCTGTATAACTATGTGAGTGTAAAAATGCCTTATATGTGCTATATGGTGCATAAAAAACATCATATATAGAATCTGAAGTAATCACAACTGAAAGTGGCATATAACCACCGCTAATCCCCTTTGATAAGCATAAATAATCTGGCACAACACCACATTGTTCTAATGCAAACATACTGCCTGTGCGACCAAAGCCAACGGCTATTTCATCAAAAATGATTTGGATTCCATACTTCCTGCATAAAGCCATCGAATCTTTAATATAGTCCTTATTATACATATGCATATTACCTGCACACTGGATTAAAGGCTCTAAGATAAACGCACAGATTCTATCGCCATACTCTTTTAGAATCTTTTCTAATGATTCTAAAGCGTGAGAGTAATCGCCAAATTGCGTTTCTGGGACTTCTGTGCGTAAAGATTCTAATAAAAGCGGGGCATAAGTCTCTTTATACAAAGCTACATCACCAACGCTTAATGTCCCTATTGTCTCGCCATGGTATGAGTTTGTGAGTGAGAGAAAAAGATTGCGATTAATATTAAGATTACGGAAATAATGAAAGCTCATTTTTAACGCTACTTCAATAGCAGATGATCCATTATCCGCATAAAAGCATTTATTAAGCGGTTGTGGTAGCATATCACAAAGCCGCTTAGATAGATTGATAATAGGCTCGTGGCTAAATCCCGCTAAGATTACATGCTCTAAATTATCAAGCTGCTCTTTTATCGCTGCGTTAATATAGTCATTACAATGTCCAAAGAGATTCACCCACCAGCTACTCACACAATCAATATAACTTTTATCATTAAAGTCATACAGATAGATTCCCTTTGCCCTTTTTATAGGGATAATGGGTAGTTTCTCATGGTCTTTCATTTGCGTGCATGGATGCCAAATATGTGCTAAATCAAGCATGGCTAAATTATCATTTTGCATGAAATACCTTTATATAAAATCATCTCTTTATAGTAAAATAGTAACTAAAAATCGCATTTTTTGCAATGCTATCACACACTCAAGGAAAAAGACATGCAAGCTACAAAAATATTACAAGCACTAAAAGATGATAACAATCTACGCACACTGCAAGATATACAGCACGATGGCATATATATCATAAAAGATAATAAAAGATTGCTAAATCTCTCTAGCAATGATTATTTAGGTATTGCTACTGATAGGGAGTTACGAGAAGAGTTTTTTGATACAATAGATAAAGAAAGCTTACTCTTAGGTAGCACTTCATCGCGTAGCCTAAGTGGAAATTATAGAATCTTTACGCAGTTAGAAGACTATATCGCCGCACAATTTAGCAATAAATCTTGCCTACTCTTTAATAGCGGCTATCATCTTAATATCTCTTGTATGCAAGCCCTAAGCGAGTTTAGTAATGTATTATTTGTCGTGGATAAATTCGTACATGCAAGTATTATCGATGGCTTAAGGCTTGGTGGAAAACGCTTTATGCGATACACTCATAATGATATGCAATCTCTTGCAAGTATTTTAGAAAAAACACATAATCAATATGAAAGCATTATTATTGTGAGTGAGGGGCTTTTTAGTATGGATGGCGACTTAGCACAGCTAGATTCTCTCTGTGCGTTTAAACAGCAATATAGTAATGTTATGCTATATCTTGATGAAGCCCATAGTGTTGGGGTATTTGGTGAAAATGGGCTAGGTTTAGCTAGTTTGGGTTATGAAAATTCTATTGATTTTTTAGTCTATACTTTTGGTAAGGCGATTGGGTCTTTTGGGGCGTGCATGATTTGCTCACCTCATCTCAAAGACTTTTTTATTAATAAGGCAAGGGGCTTTATCTACTCAACTGCCATCGCACCTATAAATGTAGCATGGAATCTTTTTGTATTTCAAAAGCTTAAATCCATGCAAAATAGAAGAAAACATCTATTAAATCTAAGTGAATTATTACGCAAAGAGTGTGCGAAATATAATATAAGCTTAATGGGTGAAGCACAGATTCTATCACTCATAGCCCATACAAATGAAAATGCCCTTTTACTTGCCGATAAACTTAGTCATAAAGGCTTTTTTGCCCCAGCGATTAAAACCCCAAGCGTCCCACCAAACACAGCACGACTTAGAATCTCTCTCACAAGTAACATGCAAGAAGAAATGATGATAGAGATTGTCTCTGCATTAAATGTTGATAGAATCATCTAACACATAGGTTATAAATTATTATCATTTTAAGATTTAATCCCTTGTCATATTACTTTTTTTTGTCATGTTGAGCGAAGCGAAACATCTAACATAGAACCTAAACGAATCTCTGTTACCCTTTAACATTATCATACTAAGCGAAAACAAAACATCTTTAATTATCAATTTGCCCTTGAGTGAAACATCTTTAATCGTCATATTAAGC